>JAEUVR010000313.1 GCA_016786785.1 Chitinophagaceae bacterium | reverse complement strand
TGGCGGTGTATAAACATCAATTGCCCCGCCCAGGTTGTGGAGAGAATTATCCACTATGCCAGCAAGGACGCCATGGATATACGAGGCCTGGGCGAAGCCATTGTTAAAAAATTTTTTGAACTGGGCATACTCCGGAGTATAACCGACATCTATACATTACCTTTAGACAGGATAAGGGGTATGGAAGGCTTTGGGGACAAGAGTATTACCAACCTCGCCGCGGCTATAGAAAAGTCTAAGGATCAACCTCTTCACAAGTTTCTCTTTGGGCTGGGCATAAGGTATGTAGGCGAAACCACGGCCAGGGTTCTGGCAAATTCGGTTACCCATGTCAAAGAATTTGCGGAACTTTCTATTGAGGATCTTCTGCAATTGGAGGATGTTGGTCCAAAAGTTGCGTCTAGCATTTACCAGTTCTTCCGCGACGGCGACAATCTAAAGATGATCGACGCCCTGGGAGCGTTGGGAGTGGCATTGGACAATAAAAAGAAGGAAAACAACTTTTCGGGTAACCTTGAAGGGCAAACCTTTTTATTTACCGGCTCCCTGCCTACTTTAAAGCGTAGCGAAGCAGAAGGCCTGGTGGAGAAAAACGGGGGTAAGGTATTGGGAAGCGTTAGTAGTAAACTGAATTACCTGGTGGCCGGAGAAGACGCCGGCAGCAAACTGGAGAAGGCTAAAAAAATCGCTTCCGTAAGGATCATTGCCGAAGCCGAGTTTCTTAAGCTGATCGGAGTCGGGAATCCCTAAATAAATAAATGAAATTGGGAGCAACTGGTATGATCATTGCCTAATGTTTTTATGTAACTTTAAAATAAACCGATAAACATCAACCGATGATAAAGAAACTCAATGGAGAAGTATGGAAACCCCTACAATTTCCTGGATGGAAACATCTCCGTAAACAATATGCATTATCATCTCACGGTCGCATCGCCAGCTATACTGACGACGTGCTGGCAGATGGAAAACTCTTGCAGGGCTCACTTACAACGGGATACAGAACCCTGAACCTGCACAGGCCGGGAAATAACGGCACCCTGTATATTCACAGGGAGATCGCCAGGTTATTTCTCAGCAAGCCGACTTCAAAAAACAGATTTGTGATCCATCTTAACCACAACAAGCTGGACAACGCTGTTAAGAATCTTAAGTGGGCTTCCCTGGCAGAAATGATCGCTCACCAGCAAAAAAGCCCGGCCAAGATCGCTTACAAAAAGATCCAGGCCAACAGAACAAAAGGCCTTAAGCTAAATGCCAACCAGGTAAAGAACATTAAAAAAACGCTGGAGGACAAAAAGCGGAAGATCACCATTAAAAAACTTGCCGAGAAATTCGGGGTCAGCGAAATGACCATGTACCGGATCAAGAGCGGTGAAAACTGGGGAAGGGTATAATGCTCCAGGCTTCTACGCTTAAATTCCTGAAAGACCTGGGGAAGAATAATACCAAAACCTGGATGGACCTCAACAGGGACCGTTATGAAGCGGCCAAGCAGGATTTTGAACAATTCATAGATTCAATCATCGGTCTTCATGGCAAGAAGGATCCGGATATCCGGGATCTAACCGCTAAAAAATGCTGTTTCCGTATTAACAGGGATATTCGTTTCTCCAAAAACAAAGCTCCTTACAAAACCAATATGGGAGCCAGCATAAACAGGGGAGGCAAGAAATCTATCTTTGCAGGCTACTATTTTCACCTGGAACCCGGAAAAAGCTTCGTGGGGGGAGGGTTGTGGATGCCCATGCCGCCCGAAATGAAAAAAATAAGGCAGGAGATCGATTATTGCTGGAAGGAATTTAGAGGGATCATTGAAAACAAAAAGTTCAAAACCAGTTATGACGCCCTGTATAAAGGCGAGGATATCAGCCTGGTTAAGACTCCCCAGGGGTTCGACAAAGATCATCCCGCCGCGGAATACCTGAAGTTGAAAAGCTGGCTTGCCATGCGTCCGCTGAAAGACGCGGAGCTGACTGACAAGAATATTATTCCTGCAACCATCGGGCATTTCCAGGCCCTGCAGCCGCTGATCAAATTCCTTAACCGCGCGCTGGAAGACGAGCAGGCATAAGGGCCCCGAACCTCACAAATCAATACCATCTGCTCTAAAGGGCCTCAATGGGGCCTGAAGAAAAAAGCCTCCCAAACAAAAAACGAGGTTCAACTAAATCATTCCGGGGAAACTTTAATAAAAACAGAAAGCTGCGCCTTCCTGCGGCAAGGCTGTCGGCTGATCAGTCGCGCGGGACCCTAATAAAACATAAAGCCGCGTCCGGGATTGGACAATAGCGGCTTCATGCGATAATAACGGTTAGGCAGATACTAATTTAACAGCCCGTTTTTCAGGCAGTATTCGGCGATCTGCACGGCATTGGTAGCTGCGCCCTTGCGGAGGTTATCGCTCACGATCCACATATTCAGGGTTTTGGGAAGGCTTTCATCCCTTCTTAATCTACCTACAAATACATCGTCTTTTTCATGAGCATCCTTGGGCATCGGGTAAAGCGCCGCCGCCGGGTCATCCGTCACAACTACGCCGGGCGCTTCGGCCAATAAGGACCTTACGGTTGCGAGATCAAAATCATTTTCAAACTCTACGTTCACGCTTTCGCTATGCCCGCCCATCACGGGGATCCGCACTGTAGTAGAAGTAATACGGATCGATTGATCCCTAAGTATCTTTTGCGTTTCCAGCACCATCTTCATTTCCTCTTTTGTATATCCATTGTCCAGGAACACGTCGATCTGGGGGATAACGTTTAGGTCTATGGGATATTTATATGCCATAGGATAATCGCTGTCTTCGCCTTTTTCCACTTTCCTTCTTTCGCCCATCATCTGGTCTACCGCTTTCTTGCCGGTGCCGGTTACGCTCTGGTAGGTGGAAACAACAATGCGGTTGATCTTGTATTTTTTATGCAGGGGATTCAAGGCAACCACCATCTGTATAGTTGAACAGTTGGGATTGGCAATGATCTTATCTTCAGGGGTAAGCGTATCCGCATTGATCTCCGGAACAACCAGTTTTTTCGAAGGGTCCATACGCCAGGCGGAAGAGTTATCAATTACGGTGATGCCCGCTGCGGCAAACTTGGGCGCCCATTCAAGGGAGGTTCCGCCCCCCGCTGAAAAAATGGCCACTGCCGGTTTAGCGGCAATTGCGTCATCCATACTAACCACTTTGTAGGGCTTGCCCTTAAAAACGATCTCTTTGCCAACTGAGCGTTCTGAAGCAACCGGGATCAACTCTGTAACCGGGAAATTTCTTTCTGCTAAAACCTGTAACATTTTGGAGCCAACAAGACCGGTGGCGCCAACTACTGCGACTTTCATGGATCCTCCTTAGTCCTCCTTCCGGAGGGTTTTTGGTGATAAAATAATAATTCAAAAAAAAAGCCTCCCATTCAGGAAGGCTTAGTTATTTTGGTCATACAAAAGTACGCTCAGCCTTCCTGCGGGAAATGCTTCTTGGTAGACTTTGTATGTTTCTTTATTTGCATGATCGGCGCCAAAAATAGCCGACAAATTTTATTCAACCAAAAATATTTGTTTTTTCCTTTAAACAGGTAGAGGTTTATCCCTTTGCCTGCTTCCATCGGCCTGTTAGTTTTGGGCATGATATTAACTGATGAATATCTCCGGCAAATGTTCATGCCAAATTTCGGAAGTCAAGGCCCCGGACCTTCTGCTGTGCGCGGATACCCCCTGCAGGTATTTACGCCTCTTTTTTAAAGGCAGGGAAAAGCATAGCTCCCAGGAATGGCCTTATTGAATTTCCGCTCACTTTTCTTAAAGACAGGAGTATACATGATTTTGGCTATACGTACAATACCGAAGGGATTTTATATCCTTTTTCTTAAGATGAAGAAAGGCGAAACCCTCAGAATACTCTTGGGGAACTTCCTTCGCTTCTTCCTAAAGGCAGGGAAAAGCATAACTCCCAGGATGGCCTTACTTAATTTCCGCCTACTTTTCTTAAAGGCAGGAGTATACATGGCTTTAGTCCTCTGGATGATCCCTGGGTTATGCCGGGCAGCGGCGGGTTATACGCAGCAGCCGATGCCCGGCGATATCATTATCAACGAAATATTATTTAACCCCGCCGTCGGAGGGTATGACTATATTGAGGGGTATAACCGTAGCGACAAGACCCACGATCTCTCAGAGATGCAGATTGCCAACCGCAATGCCGCCCGGGAGATTGCTTCTATAAGAACGCTGGAAAAAAATCCTGTTTACCTGGCCCCGGGAGAATATTTTGTCGTTACTGCCAATGAGAAATGGGTAAAACAACAGTATGTTTTTGGACAGGACGCCCATTTTTGCCAGATAGCCGCCCTTCCATCTTTTCCGGATAAGCAGGGAACCGTCGTATTATTAAATAAAAACGAGAATATCCTGGATGAGCTGAGTTACCAGGAAGACTGGCATTTTGCCTTGTTACCAGATCCTGCAGGGGTAGCGTTGGAAAGAATCAATTATGCCGCGCCCACGCAGGATAGGCATAACTGGAGCTCTGCCGCGTCTTCGGCGGGATATGGAACGCCGGGATACCAGAATTCGCAGTTCCGGTCCGACAGGATAGCAAAGGGAGAAATTTCAGTAAGCCCGCGTTCCTTTGCCCCTGACAATAACGGTCCCGATGGGTTTGCGCTGATACGGTATCATTTCTCCGAACCAGGTTTTATGGCCAACCTGTACATTTATGACGCTTCGGGTATACGTGTCCGATATTTATTAAAAAACGAGCTGTTGGGAACTTCGGGGCAGTTTAAATGGGATGGACTTGACGATCAGCAAAAAAAACTGCCGCAGGGCATCTATATATTATTTACGCAGGTATTCAGCCTTGACGGAAGAACCAAAAAATTCCGGCATACGATTGTCCTGCATCGACGATGACGCGTCGCGCCGACGGTTCGTCTTTTATACAGTCTGGCAGTAATGATTATGCAGCCCTGCAATAAGTATCTTCAGCGACAACGCGTAACGCATAACCAATTGTCTTTTACACATAGCTTCGTTGTAACGACCTTCGGCAACAACAGGGTAACGCCTAACCGATCATTTTTTATACACAGCTTCGGAATAACGACCTGCGCCGAGGACGACGCCGGACGGCGGCTTTATTTCCATCGAAGGGTATTGATCAGATGTTTCATATCCGCCTCAAGAAATTCATTTACCGGCCTCAGGGAATCGGCATTGGGAGTTGCGTCAAAATACAAAGCGCCCCGGAGAAAATGACGGACCGAATCCGTAGCAAAAAACTGTCTCGCCGTAGCGGCATTTCCGCCTACTTTAAAAAATACGCCGCCGATTCCGTTGGGCGTCCGCATCAGGGAATCCCTTATAGCAGTAGCCTTGGCGGTATGTTTATAGGTCAATTTAAACGCATCGTCAACCAGCTTCTCATATTGATTCCGGCTCAGGTCTTTATAGCTGATATAGATCCTGCCATTAAATTCAGGGAAATCGATATTGATCCAGTAAGGATTTTCAGGTTTAGCCTCAAAAAACGCGCTATCCTGGATAACCTCGGCATAGACAGGATATTCAAAAGAATAGGGATAGCCCGGTTTGTCAAACAATTGGTATGCTTTCACAGGCAGGTCAATCCTGTAATATCCTCTCTGGCGGATGGTATAATCGCTGTTACAGGAAAAAAGAACAATAATAAAAACGATCGCCGGCCTTAATATGCTATGGAGGATATTTTCATTCATGAGGAA
>JAEUVR010000307.1 GCA_016786785.1 Chitinophagaceae bacterium | reverse complement strand
GGTAAAATGGCCGGCGCGGGCGCCGGGGCCCTTGGCGTTTTTGCTTTGCCGCCAGGCGTCTGTCTTCAGGTCCAGTATCCAGGTATCTCCCAGCCAGCTGCTCTGGGCATCGCCGCCAAAGACGATCATGGTTTGGTTGTGTGTGTCGCAGACTACGCGGGTGCACATGCGCGGCGGCGGCTCGACAGCGGTTTTCAGGCGCGACCATTGCGCGGATGCGCAGTCGTAGACCCAGGTAGAGGTATAGCCGACGGGCCGTCCATCGGGGCCTGTTTCAGCCACATGTCCCCCGCCGAACAGGATGATCCGGTCTTTAAAGGGATCATAGCATAGCGATCCGAACGACACGGGTGGAGGAGCGTCTTCTCCGCCTATATCTACCCATTCTCGCTTTTCTACGAGATAGGCATAGGTTCTTCCGGTGATGAAATAGACCATGCGGCGGCGTTTGCTGTCGTAGGCAACCTGGTCGCCCACGATATTGAGATCGGGGCGGAGTACGCCTTCGCGGCTCTTGAACTGGCTAAGACAATGCCCGGCGGTGATGCCATAATAATTATCCGCAAGGTGCATGGGCGGCAACTGGCTTTGCCATTCGCTCTTGTTTTGCGGGATCTGGTTTTCCCAGCGACCTGCAGCCGGGTTAAAGCCCACCATATCGTATTCCTTGTTGCCGGCCCAGGGTATTTCAGGATTGCCATAATCTTCGCTCAAAAACTCGTGGAACCCCCAGAGTAAGAAGCGGTCAATATCCGGAACATAGCGGAAGGAGCTGAATCGCCGGGCGCCCTGCTCTTCTTTTAGGATGCGGGTCCAGCTATTGACATTAAGCTCGCCCGGATGTTGTAAACCGGAAAATGCTGTTTCAAATTCCTTTGCGCCGGGGCCGAGGATGAAAAGGCCGCCGAGGCTGAGAGTGGAATCTTTTAAGAATTTCCTGCGGGGAAGGTTATTGCGCATAACAATCGTTTTTGTTTTTATTGCTTGTTGAATAAAGTTGGACTGTCTATTGGTATAATGTTAAGGACCGGTCGTCCGCTTCTTCATTGTGGGCTGCCAGGCCATGATTTATTTCTTAATGGGATCGCGTTTTCCCTATTCCCAATAAGGCGACGGCATCCGGTTAATTCCTCAGGCGTATGCAGCCGGCAATATACCAATAATACAACTGGCCAGCCTATTGACCAAGGCAACCTGTCCTGCAATAACAGACACCGGACATGGGGCGATGGGAGTATTTGCGGGGAAAGAATATAATCCGATTAACGTACTACAAATTGAGTATTTGGGGGCTATCCCGCCCTCAATACTTTTATGTTCTAAAACTAACTTAATCTTTTCATTATGATACACGCTACAAAAAAACCGCTCTTCATTTATTTAGTCATATTAATGACAATGATAACACTGGCCTCTTGCAAAAAAACAAGCGGCAATGACGAAGATGACGACGGCAATACTGCTGTTGAGAATAGCCTGGCAGAAAACAGCTTTAGCGTAAACGGAACTGTAGTAAAAGGCAGTTTTGCATCTTTCTCCAGCAGTAAAAACGGGGTAAGCAATTGCAGCGGCTATCCCAATACAAATTGCTTTTACATAACATTCAGCGGTCGCGGCTTACCTAAAACAAGCGGTATCTACGATGTAATTTGGGAAGTAGGCAACCGGGATGACGCTAAGGAAATAACAGTAAGTTACGGGAATTATTATGTGGATAATATGCCCAAAGGGGTTTTTAGCACATACGATGCTGTTGTTCATTTTAGCAATATTCCCGCCGTGACGCAGAAAGCCATTGTAACGGTCGCTAACGGAAAAGTAAATGTAATGTTCACCAATCTGAAATTATACGGGACCAACGATCCGTCGACAGGCGCTAAATATACCGCAGTTTCTGTTTCAGCGAATATATCCGCGCAATAGCGGCTTGGTTAGCGCCAAATATGCGGCTGACCTCCGCTGTCTATTTCAATTTAAAGAATGATCTATTATGCAAAATATTAAAATTCTTTTTTTCGGCTTTATGTTGTTATGCGCGCTTTTCCTTTTTTCCTGTAAAAAAGACAAAGAAGATCGCGACGATCAACCCATTCCGGGCGGAGGCATAACAGATATAGATGGCAACCATTATAAAACGATAATTATAGACGGCCAGGAATGGATGACGGAGAACCTGAGAACCACGAAGTATAATGATGGTAAGGCTATACCTACAGGGCTGAGCGATGCAGCATGGAGTTCAACAACCATAGGCGCGTATGCCGTACTCAATAATGATAATGCCAATGATATTGCTTATGGTAAACTATACAACTGGTATGCCGTAAACACCGGCAAATTAGCGCCTGCGGGTTGGCATGTGGCCACCGATGCCGATTGGCAGGGCCTGATAGATTACCTGGGAGGCGATGATATAGCCGGGCCTAAATTGAAATCTAATACCGGCTGGCTGAACTGGAGCGGAGGCCCCGCCACTAATACGACCAATAGCAGCGGCTTTTCAGCGCTTCCTGCGAGCGCCCGCGACTTTACTGGGCCATATATCAACGGCACAACCTACGGCGCGGGCTATTGGACTAACTTTTGGTCTGCTACGGAGTACGGGCCCCCTAACGCATGGTATCGCAGATTGGGCTTCAGCGAAGACAAAGCGCTCAGATACAACTTTGATAAGAAAGCCGGGTTTTCGGTGCGTTGTAAAAAAAATTAATCATTCAAGGCTGGAGACCTTAAAAATCTCTTTGACCAATCCTAAAGCATTCGGCAAATATTTCAGCGCGATAACGGGTTGGTTGGCATCAATAGCATTTCAAATTGTCCGATGGACATCACCCCTAATCTATATTAAACATGAAACGTTTTTTAATTTATCTGCCGATATTATTTATGATCGCGATAAGCTCCTGTAAAAAATCAACCGGCAATAAAGAGGAAGAGGAGGAAAAACGAAACGATCTGGCGGAAAACAATTTTCTCATTAACGGAACCAAGTATGCGGCTAACTCTACTATTTATTTCAATTTAAACAATGAAATAATATCCTGCTACCAGGTAAACCCCGACGGCTATGGAGGATTTGAAAAAAAATACTGCGTACATGTTTTTTTTAGCGGCAACGCTCTGCCTACCCAAGGCGGCGTTTATGACGTTGTTTTCTTTAACAACACTACAAAAGTCAACAATGACAAGAAATTGTCGTTAACCGTCTATCAAAATAACGACGCGTATTTTTCTTTTGACGCAAAGAACTATCAGAATCCTTCCGCCGGCGTTACCCAAAAAGCGATAGTAACGGTAGCCAATGGAAAGGTAAACGTTAATTTAACGGATATTAAGTTGTTTAATACCTCCCCAACCCCAATTACGATAAGCGCAAATATCGCTATTCAGCAAATGTAGGCTTCCTTGTAGGCATAGGGGCATATCAAAAGTCCCATGCGTTCTTCATGAAAACACCCAGGGAGAAGATCTTGTTTACGGGATACCCGGTCTTTCAGCATATTTTTAATGCTTTCTTCTCTATTAACAGAGCGGGCGCTTAGCATTGGCCCAGGAAAAACCAACATAGCAATTTTAAATATATGTACTTTAGCGCCATATGCAGAAATGGATATTATTTTTTTGCTTCCTGCTTACGGCCATAACTGCGTTCACGCAAACGCAAAAAATCGATCTGCTTAAACAAAATCTGTATCAGGCAAAAAATGACGAACAAAAACTTGTCGCCCTGCTCGCGCTCTGCGACGAGTATCATAGTTTAAACAGGGATACATTAAACGACCTGGCGACAAAAGCGCAACAGTTAGCCGCCGGGCAAAACAATGCACGTTATAAAAGCCTGGCTTCCCTGGCCATGGCGAATACCTATTTGCAATGGGGGTGGACGGACAGCGCCTTGTTTTATATTAATAGCGCATTGCCTTTTAATTCCGTAGCCGACAGCGAAACAAGAGATATTTATTTTAAGCTTATTCGTCAAAAGGCCATTTGTTATGGAGGCAAATCAGATTTTGCCGATGCCTTATCTGTTTTATTTTCCGCATTGCCAGAGGCGGAAAAATATAAGGATACGCTGAATACGGCCGGTATGATGAACACTATCGGCTCTGTTAAAATAGCCAGCGGAGAGTCTTCTGAAGCGCTCAAATGGGTGCTGAAAGCGGCGGGTTTAGCGGCGTCCGATAAAAAATATAATGAAGCGTTAGCGGCTATCTATACAAATACGGGCAATGTATATAATGCATTGGGTAAAACAGACTCGTCATTATATTATATTCGGAAAGCTATTTCATTATGTAAGGAAACAGAAAACCTGAATTACTATGCCACTGCATTGCGTATACATACAAACATACTCGCGAAGCAGAAAAATTTTGTCGATGCGGAAGCTTCGTTGAAGGAGATGCTGGATATCAGAGGCCTGATTTCGGGCGAGGGAATTGTATTGGAAGATAAACTGGCGCTTGCCGATTTTTATGCCAATACAGGGCAGTTGGACAAGGCCATTGCTTTCTGCCAAAAACAATTGCAGACGGGCAATTTGTACGAGGCTTTGGATAGCTCCGGCGCGGCATATACCAATAGTCTGAAGAACAGGCTGAGCTATTACCTGGCGTTGGCGAAATATTATAAACAGGCTGAGCGGTATCCTGAATATCGGCAAACGCTCGAAGATATCATTACGGCAAAGGATTCCCTGTATGCCGCCAACCTGCCCCAGGCGATTGCGGAAGCCCAGGAAAAGTATGAAGCGCAAAAAATGGAAAACACCATTTTACAACAGAAATACAGTATTCAGCGAAAAAACTTTTTTATTTATGGCTCGTTGATATTGTTGGCTGTTTCTTTAATTGCCGCATATTTGATTTTTGCCAATTACCGCCGCCGTCAACAATTAAAAATGATGTTGGCCCTGGAAAATGAAAAACGCAATGCGGCCAATGCCATTAAAGAAGCTGAAGAAAAAGAACGCGTCCGTATTGCGGCGGATCTGCACGATAACCTTGGCGCTTACGCGGCGTCGCTGGCTTCTAACCTGGGTTATTTTCAGCAAACAACCGACGAGCCCGCAATGGTAAACGCCTATCGGGAGGTGAAAAACAATTCTAACGCCATTATTTCCGAGCTGAATGACACGATCTGGGTATTAAAAAAAGACGCTTTGTCGTTAACGGCGATCAGCGACAGGATCAAAACATTTATAAACCGCATCAATAAAAGCTACCCGGACGTAACCATTGATGTGAATGAACAAATAAATAACGACATAAAGCTGCTGGCTTCGCAGGCTTTTCATTTATACCGGATATTACAGGAAGCCATTAACAATGCCCTGAGGCATAGCTCCGGCAAGCATATTATAGTAACTATTGCCTCGGATGATAGCTGGCAGGTTTCTGTTGCGGACGACGGCGCGGGTATTTCGAACGCCGGCCGGCAGGGCAATGGCATGCAAAATATGTTGCAGCGAAGCGACGAAAATCACTGGCGGATCGAATGGAAGCAAAACGGCGGGCAGGGTACGATCGTGCAGGTGAATAGCGGACCGGGTAAATAGCAAGCGTTTAGCGGGCGCTCTGCGGGGATCCTCCCACAATACCTGCTCTGCGACGCCGACCATGAAAATCTGTTATTAGTACTACAAATTGATTATTTTTTGGCGGCGGTTTTCGCCATAGTTTTATACGAATATGAACTTTACAGTAGCGCTTACGGAGGACAATAGTATTAACCGGAATACTTTTTTGCAGAAGATGAACCTGCTCGGCAATATGAACATTGTTTTTGTTGCCGTCAACGGGAACGACTGCCTGGAAAACCTAAAAGGGATGCCGCTGCAAAAATTGCCGCAGGTTATTTTTATGGATCTGGAAATGCCGCAATTGAATGGCATTGAAACCATACGATTGGCAAGATCATTGTACCCGCAGATACATTTTATAGCGCTCACTGTTTTTGACGACGATGAAAAAATATTTGAAGCTATTAGGGCCGGCGCTTCCGGTTATTTATTAAAGCATGAGCCGGCCGGCGTCTTGCAGGAAGCGGTCATTAACGTATTGGAATTCGGCGGAGCGCCTATGAGCCCTGCTATTGCGAGAAAAGCATTGCAGCTCATGAGCAAGGCTTATTTGCCGGAAGACGCATCGGAGGGAAATGCCTTACCTGAAATGATTACCGCTCGGGAAGAGGAGATCTTAAAACATACCGTAAACGGTTGGGATGCCAAGCGCATTGCCGATGCGCTTGGCATCAGCGTTCTTACCGTTCGAAAACATATTGCGAATATTTACGAGAAGCTGCATGTGCAATCGAAAGCAGAGGTCATTAGTATGGCCCATCAGCAAAAATGGTTTAAGCGTTAAATGTTGTTCTGCATTGCAAGCTTAGAGCAGGCGCTGATTTTCAGTCCGGCAAACCGGCATGATTAGCGATCGCTGATTTTTCTATCGGGCACGGATTATCATTCAGGTTTATGCCGGGATCTCCCGGTTATCTTCGCTTATCCTCTGAACTTGAACTTCAGGCCGTACACTTCGAGGCGGCCCATATATCCCAGCGCCATTACTACCCGGTCATGAACGGGATCATAGGCCCAGCCGCGGTCCTGCGAGCTCATATTTCTCATTGTCAGACCGGCAGGAATCCGAATATCCAGTTTATGCCAGCGGTTTTCGCTTACGCGGTAAGCCCAGAATCCGCCCTGCGATCCGCCGTCAGCGGGCCTTTCAAAAGTAAGCATCAGGTCGTCTTTTTCGAGGTATACCGCTTCGCGGAAGCAGACGGGAGAACGTCCGCCGGCGCTTTTGGCATAGCCCGGTTCTATTTTTTCCCATTTGCCGGTATCCAGTATAAAACGCCAGAGCTCGTCCTGGTTAGGCCCGGCTCCATGAAGAAGCAATTGGTTCCGGCGTGAATCATATACCAGGGCGGTCAATTCATATAGATTCTGCGGCCAGGGGCCTTCGCGGGTGAGTTTTTCCCATCCACGCGCGGCGACCTTAAGCAGGTAAACAGAATTGTCTACCATGGGCTCCCCGTTCCAGGCGCTCATGTTAACGGGGTCTCTTGGATCGGTTGTCCCCAGGCTGAGGCCCGGCGACATCACTTGCGTCCCCCAGTTATAGTCGACCGCCATCACGCCATGCGGCGTTTGAACGGTAAGGTCTAGCCCAATCCGGCCGCTACAAACGATGTCCCATCCATTTTTTTCTTTCTCATCATAGGCCCAGGTTGTCCATTTGGTGTAACTCGTTTTTTTGTATTGATCCTTCGGCGCTTTGGGAGAGGGCGCTTCAATATGTTTCAACGCCTGGGGTTCATAGCCCGCGGTCAGGAATACCGTGCGCGTACTAATCACTTTTTTGCTCACCGGGTCGTACGCGAATATTTTCCGGCCATGACGCACCCAGGGCGCTCCGCTGAAGGTCAGTCCCCCGGGCTTGACGCCTTTATCCCAGGCGCGCTCGGGGTATTCGGCTGCATGCGGACTGGCGATCCAGGTGTTTTCTGCAACATCGTAGAAGTCATAATCGTTGCCGCCATAGCTGCAATGCCCGCCGCCCCAGGTAATGATGCGCCCCCTGTCGGTATCAAAGGCGCAGGAACCCCAGCCGCGGATAGGCGCCGTGCGACCGGGATTGGAGAAATGGATCCACTGGTTATCGGGCATTTGTTGGATGCGTTTTTGTTGTTGGCTGCGGCGACCGGGATCGGGCGTAACGCCGGCGGCTATCTCTTCGGGCTTGCGTTTGAGGATAGCCGTGATTTCCCTGCTTTCCGCAGCGTCGTCGATTAATCCCTGCTTTTTGATGGTATAGGCCCAGGTAGTCCTTACCGGGTAGATTTCGTTACAGCTTTCGGTATCGCCTTCGCTTTTTGAGGAAGTGGTCAGCACGATCGTTCCTTTTTTAGGGATGATGTCGGCAGCGATAAACCAACCCTCCGGAACCTCCCCCTTGAGTTTGGTCCAGGAATCCACGGCGGCATCATAACCCCACATATCGGAGAGGTCTTTATCGTTGTATCCGCCGCCGATGATGACCATTCCGGTCGTAGGATCGTAGACGGTAAAATGGCCGGCGCGGGCGCCGGGGCCCTTGGCGTTTTTGCTTTGCCGCCAGGCGTCTGTCTTCAGGTCCAGTATCCAGGTATCTCCCAGCCAGCTGCTCTGGGCATCGCCGCCAAA
>JAEUVR010000285.1 GCA_016786785.1 Chitinophagaceae bacterium | reverse complement strand
GACGATGTCATGAACAAGCAGCGAAATGTGGTATATAAGAAAAGAAACCATGCTTTGTTTGGCGAACGGCTGGCGCTCGACCTCGACAATGCATTCTATATCGTGGCAGAGGGGCTGGCCGCTTCCTTCCAGGAACAAAACGATTATGAAGGATTTAAGCTGGCCTGTATTGTAAACTTCGGATTGGATAGCGCCATTACCGAAGAAGAATTTACCAAGGGAAATATCAACGACCTGGCGGCAAAGCTTTATGAAGAAGCATCCGCCCGCTACCAGCAGAAAAAAGCCGACCTGCAAAAAAATGCGCTCCCGGTATTTACAAATATCCGGCAAACGCAGGGAGCCCATATTGAAAACGTAGTGGCGCCCTTCAGCGACGGCAAGAAAGGAATACAGGTATTGGTCAACCTCGACAAGACCATCAAATCCGGAGGAAGAGAACTGGCCGAAGCGCTGGAAAGACAGATCACCCTCTCTATCATCGACGACGCCTGGAAAGAACATCTTCGGGCGATGGACGACCTGAAGCAGAGCGTACAGACCGCTTACCTCGAACAAAAGGATCCCCTGGTCATCTATAAGATCACCGCATTCGACCTGTTTAAAAGAATGGACAGCGAAGTAAACAAAGATATCGTCAGCTTCCTCTGTCATGGCAATATTCCGCTGGATCCCAACAGGAGCCAGCAGATACAGGAAGGAAAAGAGAAGAAGACCGACATGAGCAGGATGCAGTCCAATAAGGAAGAAATAGACGCGAGAGGAGACGATTATGCCGCAAATGAAAACGATTACATTGATCCTTCGACGGCCGTAAAACAAGAACCGGTAAGGGTGGGCATAAAAACAGGCAGGAATGAACTCTGCCCCTGTGGAAGCGGTAAGAAATACAAAAACTGCCATGGCAAAAATGCCGAATGATCCGCGATGTTTTGGGTAAACACGCTACGGTTGCTTCGGGCTTATTGTCGACAGCTAAATAAAGAGATAACGCACTCCTGTTTTGGGCAATATGCTCCCGGGGCTATTTTGTAAAATAAAATACATAACGCATTCATGTCCATTGCCGCCCGTATAGATCATACCTTGCTGAAACCGACCGCTTCCGCGGAAGAGATCGACGTATTGTGCAGGGAAGCGGAAGAATATGGGTTTGCCGCCGTTTGCGTTCCGCCTCCTTTTGTGCAGCGCGCCGCCCGCTTATTGAACCATAGCCGGGTGAAAATCGCCACCGTCATTGGCTTCCCTTTTGGTTATTCGACGGCAAAAGCAAAACTGGCAGAAACTTTGCAAGCAATAGACGATGGGGCTCACGAACTGGACGCAGTGATCAACCTGATAGCGTTAAAGAACAACGACTGGGATTGCCTGGAGGCGGAAATAGCCATGCTTACGCCTGCTATTCATCAGCAAGGCCGCATCATCAAGGTAATCATTGAATCCGGGGTATTGACAGATGAGGAAATCATTCGTTGCTGTAAAATATATGCAAAAGCAGGGGTTGATTTTCTGAAAACATCTACAGGGTACGCCGCCAAGGGCGCTTCCGTAGAACATGTGCAACTATTAAGACGGCATTTGCCGTCTGCTATAAAGATAAAAGCATCCGGGGGCATAAGGGATCTTGATTTTGCCAGCAAGTTGCTGGCCGCAGGCGCGGACCGGTTGGGATGCAGCGCCGGAGTAGCCATCGTAAAACAGCAAATGGAGAACAATGAATAACGCTACCGTTTTTTTTCTTTTTGTATTCGCGCTTGCCGCATTCCGGGGAAATGCTCAATCGGCAGGAGGAAATATCGTAGTGCATAAGGATCCCCGCGTCGACCTGCTCATCAACAAACAAATTGAGATCAATGAGATCACTACCCGCGACGCCCGCCGTCATGCGTCCGGGTTTCGTATACAGGTGATCAGCTCCAATAACCGGAACAAGGTCGTGGATGCAAAGACAAAGGTCTACCGCGAGTTTCCCGAATTAAAAGCGTATTTGATGTACCAGGCGCCTTTTTTCCGGCTGCGGGTGGGTAATTTCAAA
>JAEUVR010000152.1 GCA_016786785.1 Chitinophagaceae bacterium | reverse complement strand
CCCTATGTATATAACGATATCAAGACCATTACCGATCACAGCCATCGTTCGGCGCATGGCGGCGCGAGGATATATCTCTCCGACGCCTTCCCCGAGTCGCAACACGGCCGCATTTTTATGGCGAATATCCATGAACATGGCGTTTTATCGGATGTGCTTGTCCGTCAGGGATCCGGGTTTACCGGCCGGCATGGAGATGACTTTATGATGGCCAATAATGCGCAGTTTGTAGGATTTAGCATGGAGATCGGCCCCGACGGCGGGCTGTATGTGTTAGACTGGCACGATGCCGATATCTGCGGCAAGGAAGTATTAAATAAAGAAACAGGAAGGATATTCCGGATATCTCCGGAAAAATCGCTGGCGGAAAACTGGCCCGGGCGGTATTCGGATCTGACAAAGATGAGCGACCGCCAGCTGGCCGACCTGCAAACGAATAAAAGCGAATGGCATGCCCGCCGGGCAAGGGTCATCCTGCAAAGCAGGGCGGCCAAAGGCGTTCTGGATAAAAGTATATATGCGCCGCTCCGGCAGCTGTTCCAGTCGTCGGCTAATGCCGATTGGCGCCTGAGGGCGATGTGGACGCTCTATGTCACCGGCGGTTTTAGCGCCCAGGACCTGCTATCGGCCTTAAAAGACAAGGACGAGTATGTTCGCGCATGGGCTATACAGTTATTATGCGAAGACCGCTCCCCATCGTCGGAAGCCATTGCCTTATTTACCAAAATGGCGCAGGAAGACCGCTCGCCGGTAGTGCGTTTGTATCTTGCTTCGGCCTTGCAGCGGGTCGACCGCAATGCAGCCTGGTCCATCGCCGCGGGGTTGATAAAACATGGGGAAGATAAAAACGATCATAATCTCCCGGACATGATCTGGTTTGGATTGGAGCCGCTGGTAAAAGAAAATCCCGACCGGGCGTTATCTCTCGCGGCGACTGCCGAGATCCCTATCATTGCTGAATATGTTGCGCGCCGCGTCATGGACGCCGATGCCATAGAAACGCTGATCTCCTGGATAGCCAAATCGCCAAAAACGCTGGTGAGCCTGCTGGAAGGAATGAGGGATGGACTGGAAGGCCGCTACGACCTGCCCGCGCCCGCCAGTTGGAAATCGGCCTATGCCAAGCTTAGCCAATCCAAAGACCCCGAAGTATCGAAACTGTCCCTGGCGGTTTCACAGCAATTCGGCGACGCCGAATCGGCGATGCGCTTTATGGCTACCCTGAAGAACAAGAGCGCGCCGGTAGCAGAACGGTATCAGGCGATACAGGCGATCGCCAATCGTCAACGAGAAGAGCTGATCGCGGAAATTCCGACCCTGCTTGATGAGCCGGCTATGCGCACAGAGGCCATCAGGGCAATCGCGGCTTACGACAGGGAGCCGCTGGGCAAGCTGTTGTTGTCCAGATACAAATCTTTTACCCCTGATGAAAAGTTGCAGGCGATCCAAACCTTGTCGTCGCGCCCCAAATATGGCTGGATGTTAAGCCAGGCGCTGGCCAAGAAAGAGATCCCCAAAACAGATGTTCCCAGCTATGCGGCAAGACAGTTGTTAAGAGTGGTGGGAAGCGGCTTTATCGAGGTCTGGGGTCCGATGGACTCAAAGATCGACGAGAAGGAATATAACCATTATAAAAAACTGCTCAGCGACAAAGCCGTCAGCGAATCAGACCCGGTTAAGGGAAAAGCAGTATTTATGCGTTCCTGCGGACCCTGCCATAAGATGTACGGGGAAGGCGGGATCATCGGCCCGGATCTCACAGGGTCGAATAGGCGAAATGTTGATTACCTGCTGGGCAATATCATGGACCCGAGCGGAGAGATTCAGGACGACTATAAGATGGTGGTGATCACTACCCGCGACGGCCGCACCTATGCGGGAAATATTGCGTCGGAAAACGAACGGCAGCTGACCATGCGCGTAGTAGGGAAGGATGCCGTTATTATTAATAAGTCGGATATCCAGTCGCGCGAAGGGACAGCCGTTTCTATGATGCCTGAAGGGCTGTTGAAGGGAATGAAAGACGAAGACGCGCTGGCGTTATTCGCTTATTTCCGCACGGTGGCGCCGGTAAAGCAGCCATAGTTTTAAAAATTGAAATATCGGCCTTTGCGCTGTCGGCGATTATTGTATGGATGAAGAGATGGCGATTTAAGAGACCGGCCTGCAAATAAAAGCGTTAAATACCTATACTTATGCGTTATTTATCTTTTATATTATTCGCTGCCGGTTTATGTTTTTTTTCCTGCGGCGCGCCTGCAGAAAAAAACGCATCGGGTATTGATCCATTCCATTATGAGGCGCAGAAAAAAGGCGTCGGCGCCAATGGCGCAGTGGTCTCCGCTCATCCGCTGGCCAGCCAGGTAGGCTTATCCATATTAAAACAGGGAGGCAATGCTGTTGATGCCGCTATTGCCACGCAGTTGGCGCTGGCGGTTGTGTACCCCGAAGCAGGCAATATTGGCGGCGGCGGATTTATGGCGGCCCGCTTATCGAATGGCAAAATATTGGCGCTCGATTTTAGGGAAATGGCGCCTGCCGCTTCGCGCCGGGATATGTATCTTGACGAGCAGGGAAGCGTAATTCCTAAAAAAAGCACCCGCGGCGCTTCTTCCAGCGGCGTCCCCGGCACGGTAGCAGGCTTGTTTGAAAGCATGCAATATGCAAAACTGCCCTTTCAAAAGCTTATCGATCCGGCTATAGAACTGGCGGAAAAAGGGTTTGCCATCTCGGAGCGCGAAGCAAACGCCTTAAATAACCAGCGGGAGGAATTCAATCAATACAATAGCAGCGCGTCGGCGTTCCATCGCGATATTCCTTTTAAGGCGGGCGACACGCTTATTCAGGCGGACCTGGCGCTAACGTTGAAACGTATACGCGATAATGGCCGTGCAGGTTTTTATGAAGGGGAAACGGCAAAGCTGATCGTAGCGCAGATGAACGCTACCGGCGGATATATCAGCGCCGACGATCTTAAAAACTACCAGGCCAAATGGCGCGAGCCTTTTCAGTTTGCTTATAAAGGGCATACGGTCATTTCCATGCCTATGCCCAGCAGCGGCGGCTTATTGTTAAACCAGATGTTGAAAATGGTTGAAGACAGGCCGCTGGCGGAATATGGAGCCCTTTCGCCACAAAGCGTACAACTGATGACGGAAGTGGAAAGAAGGGCGTATGCCGACCGCGCGCAATATATGGGCGACGCTGATTTTTATAAGGTTCCCGTAAAGGAGCTGACGCGGCCGGAATACCTGAAAGAGCGCATGAAAGATTATGCGCCTGGCAAGGCGGGCAGCAGCATCGTTACCCAGGCCGGCAGGATACAGGCAAAAGAAAGCGAAGAGACCACGCATCTCAGCGTCATCGATAAAGAAGGCAATGCCGTTGCCGTAACGACTACCCTGAATGATTCGTATGGCAGCAGGACGGTAGTGGCGGGCGCCGGTTTTATATTGAACGATGAAATGGATGATTTCAGCGTCAAGCCCGGCGCTCCGAACATGTTTGGCGCCGTGGGCGGAGAAGCCAATGCCATTGCCCCTCATAAACGCATGCTGAGTTCTATGACGCCGACCATTGTGTTGAAAGAAGATAAGCCCTTCCTGGTAACGGGCACTCCCGGCGGCACGACTATTCCCACTTCCGTATTCCAGACCATCGTGAACATTATCGACTTTAAGCTCAGCGCGGAAGATGCGGTTAATATTCCCAAATTCCATCACCAATGGCTCCCCGACCGTATTGACATAGAGAAAAAATTTCCTGATTCAACGAGGCTGGCCTTACAAAACATGGGGTATGCCCTGTCTGAACGCAATAGCATCGGAAGGGTGGAGCTGATCCGCATACTTCCCGATGGAAGCTTTGAAGCGATAGCGGATAGCCGGGGAGAAGATAGCGCCGAGGTTTTTTAGCGCGCCGGCCGGTGCCGTTGGCTATAGCCGCCGGTTCTTGTTTCATCCCGAGAGGACGGCTCTGGACTTTGCTCCTTGAATTATCGTACTTACCGCAGTTCTTGTTTCAGCGCCAGGGAGATAAAGCTTATACCAGATCCCATTTTTTCCTGTATTCCCTATGCAGGTAGCTATTGGCTTCCCTGTCGTTGATGAATTTTTCTTTTTGACTATTCCAGTGTAGTTTCCGGTTCAGCCGGTAAGAAATTAATCCGAGGTGCATGGGCAGGGTCATCTTCCGCGCATATTCCAGGTTAGACTCCGGTTGCGTACGATTCTTAACGGCGTTTACAAAGTTTTGCTGGTGACCGGGAGAACGCTCAATAGTGATGGGAACTTCAGCGATATCGGAAACCGTTTCCCCGTTAATGGAGATCTCACGGGTAGAATAGTCGCATAATAAAGTTCCCTTATCTCCTTCAAACCAGGCGCCGATGCTTCTGTTAGCGGCGCCCGGCACATCCGGAGGCTCATGCGTCCAGTAGAGTTTGAGCCCGTCAAATTCATAATCCACGTCTACCCATTTCGGCGCATCGCCGATGCCATCCGAAGCTTCGCCTCTTGCGGTAATGCTTTTTAATCCCTTTGGGTCCAGCGACCAGAAAACAATATCTGCAATATGGCACCAGAAATCTGCAAAAATGCCTCCGGAATAATCCATAAAATACCGGTAGTTGAAATGACAACGTTGAGGCATATACGCTGCATATGGAGCCGGGCCGAGCCACATATCCCAGTCCAGCGTTGGCGGAGGGGTCTGTATCTGCGCGGTTCCCAGCTCCGGCGGAAATCCGGTCTTCCACAACCTTACGGTATGTACGTTGCCGATAGCGCCCGAGCGGATGATCTCTACCACGCGATGATAGTTGTCGGTGGCGTGGATCTGGTTGCCCAATTGGAATATCCGGTTATGACGTTTCAGGTTCTTAAGCATCAGTTGGCCTTCCGCAATATCATAGGATAACGGTTTTTCTCCATAGACGTCTTTGCCTGCCTGGAATGCCAGCGTAGCGATCTGGGCGTGCCAGTGATCAGGCGTAGCGCAGGTAATGGCGTCGATATCTTTACGGTCGAGGATATGCCGGAAATCGGAGTATCCCTGCGCTTTATTGCCTGGCTGTAATCCCTGCAATCTTTGTAAGGTAGCGTCCAGGTGCGTTTTGTCTACATCGCACAAGGCCGCTATCTCTACTTCAGGCAGCGCGGCAAACCATTGCATGTGGTTGTTTCCCATCCCGCCAAGGCCAATATGAGCAATACGCAACCTGTCGCTAGGCGCCGCCTGCTGCGATCTGCCGTTCAGAAAAGCGAGGCTTAAAGCCGCTGCTCCGCCCTGCTTGATAAATATTCTCCGGTTGATGGCATTGCTCATAGAAAGAAAATTGATGGGTTGCTCAGAAGATGAATAAGCCGGTATGTTCATGGCCTTATTCAAGGTAACAAATAATTTTTTTAAAAGGATAAAACAGAAGCTTTATATATTTTGTTGAAACTCTTGGACGGCATTATATTTTATGCAATATGTTGCCTGGGCTTTTTACCTTACATTAAAGGCGAGATCATTATGGACCCTAAAGCAGTAGCCGCCGAAAAAGCGGTTGAATATATCGAAAATGGCATGGTTGTCGGATTAGGCACGGGCTCTACCAGTTATCATGCCATCCGGAAAATAGGAGAGCGGGTAAGCCAGGGACTTAGGATCCGCGCGGTAGCCAGTTCCGCGAAGTCTGAACAGCTTGCAAGGGAATGCCGGATTCCCCTGGCCGCCTTTACCGCTATTGATCACATTGATATTACTATCGACGGCGCCGACGAGGTAGACAGACAATTAAACCTTATTAAGGGCGGGGGCGGCGCCTTGTTGAGGGAAAAGATATTGGCATATAACAGTAAACAAACGATCATTATTGTAGACGACTCCAAGCTGGTAGATACCCTGGGAAAGTTTCCCCTGCCCATAGAAGTAACGCCTTTTGCCGTTGAGCTGACGCTGGCGCAGTTAGAGCGACTGAAAGGCAACCCGTACATACGGATGGCGCAATCAGAAAGATTTGTTACGGACAATGGCAACCTGATCATTGATTGTCATTTTGATGCCATCAGGGCGCCGGAAGAGCTGAATACGAAGCTTCACCTGATCCCCGGGGTAATAGAAACGGGTTTATTTCTCCATACTCCGTTTACAAGGGTTATCGCCGGATATGCAGACGGCGCGACGCAGATACTCGGCGCCTGATCCCGGCGCCGGGTTAACGCCTGTCGGCGGCGGCAAGGCTGTCGCTAAGCTGATCTCCTTCGTTCTTAACCTTGCGCGTTTAATGCCTGTCGGCGGCAAGACTATCCACTGGATGGCGAACGGACTGTTTACCTGGATCGTGTTAATGCCTATTGTCGACAGGAAGAACATTGCCGGCAAACAAAGCGGATAATTTTCGGTTGTTAGTTACCGGTAGTATATAGCCGGTTGCAGCCCTCAGGCATATACGCTCCCTGAATATAAGGATAATAATTTATTTTTTGTCTAAGTGAACTTCTTACCCGTTATTGGGTTATCTAAGCGTTACCCCTTCATAATTTTCGCTTAAACGGACCCCGCGCGGCTTTTCTGCAAATGGCTGCGGCCTTAAACAGGCCTGGCATTATATTTTTAGGAAAATTGGAAATAATGGATATACCGTGTTCTGACAAAGGGCATTGCCGGAACAGGACGGCATGGATCCGGGTGTGGGTATCGCCGTTATCGCAGGCTTAGCCCGGTATTGCCGGAACAGGATGGCATGGATCTTTTAAAAGGCTCATTGTTAAAAGGAAATAATTATTAAAGTGAAAATTAACCCAATTCAAGATTTCTGGTCTCAAATAAAAGTATCCTTTCTGGGAGATAACCTGATGAGAAAGTATGCGAATGAAAAATCCCCCCTTCGATCAGAATTATTTAGCGCGGAACAATTGGAACAACACGCCCGCTCCCTTGCAAATACGCATACGGTAATTATAGAAAAAGCGCCCGAGCAATTGCTCGGTAGATTATCCGACAATGAGCAGGTATTGCTGGAAGTGCACGAGCTGCTTACCGCCTCTGCAAAAAAAAGCGTCCGCATATCTCCCGCAGGCGAGTGGTTGCTGGACAATTTCTATATTATAGAAGAGCAGATCTATATTGCCAATAAACATCTGCCGAAAGGTTATAGCGAAGGGCTGCCCCGGTTAATAAAAGGCCCCTCGCTGGGCCTTCCCCGCGTATACGATATCGCCCAGCAGATCGTATCTCATAGCGATGGCAGGGTGGATATGCAAAGCCTGGCCGGTTTTATCAGGGCTTATCAGTCTGTAGCTGTCCTGAACCTGGGCGAGTTATGGGCTGTCCCGATCATGCTCCGTCTCGCGCTTATCGAAAACCTCCGCCGCCTGTCGGCCCAGATAGCTATTGACGGTATCAATAAAAACCTTGCGGATTACTGGGCCGATCAGATGACGGAGACGGCGGAGAAAGACCCTAAGAACCTGATCGTAGTGATCGCGGAGATGGCCAAGTCGAAACCTCCGATGGTCAGCTCTTTTGTGGCGGAATTAACGCGGCGCTTGCTGGGGAAGGGGCCGGCGTTGGCCTTGCCGCTGACCTGGATAGAGCAGCGCCTTTCGGAGAACGGGCTTACCACGAATGGATTGGTATACGCGGAAAATAAAAAGCAGGCGGCTGACCAGGTGTCGATGAGCAACAGCATTGGCAGCCTGCGTTTTTTAAGCGCCGCCAACTGGCGCGATTTTGTAGAAAGCGCCAGCGTCGTGGAACAGGTGTTGCGCGAAGATCCATGTAACGTATATGCGAATATGGATTTTAATACCCGCGATCATTACCGTCATGCGACAGAAAAAATGGCTAAATCAGGCAAGGCCTCTGAAGCGGAAGTCGCGCGGCTGGCGGTTGAGCTTGCCAAGCGCGCTACGGAAAGCGATCACGCCGATACCCGCCGGGGTCATGTCGGGTTTTACCTTATTGGCAAAGGAAGCCGGCAAACGGAACGGCTGGCGCGCTATCGGATTAGCGTTAAAGAGCGGGTAGGCAGACTTGCGCGCGGCGCATCTTTATTTTTGTTTGCCGGAGGCTCAATGATCATAACGTTATTGACCGGCGCCCTGCTGCTTAAAAAAGCCTATAAGCCTGGAATGCCCATGATATGGCTGATCGTACTGGGTTTTATCATCATGATCAGCGTTAGTCATTTTGTCGTTGCATTAGCGAACTGGATCGCGACGCTGGCAGTTAAGCCGGATATCCTGCCAAGAATGGATTTTTCAAAAGGCATTCCCTCCGCGTCAAAGACCCTCGTGGTCGCGCCCTCCATGATGGATAGCGAAGATGAGCTGGACAAGCTGATAGAAACGATGGAGATCCGCTTTCTGGGAAACAGGGACGATAATCTACATTTCGCCCTGCTGACGGATTTCAGGGATGCTTCCATGGAAACCCTGCCAGGCGATGCGGCGCTGCTGGAACTGGCTGAACAAAAGATCAGCGACCTGAATAAAAAGTATGGACGCGCCGTTAACGATACTTTTTTTATTTTTCATCGCCCCCGTAAATGGAATGAGCGCGATAAGATATGGATGGGCTATGAGCGTAAACGCGGGAAGCTTGCCGAATTGAATGCCTTGCTGCGCAGGAGAGGGAGAGAGAATTTTTTACTTATCGTTGGAGAAGAAAACGCTTATTCAAAGACGAAATACGTGATCACGCTGGATACCGACACGGAGCTGCCCAGGGATGCCGCCTGGAAAATCACAGGCGCCATCGCTCATCCGCTGAACCAGGCGTATTATGATCCGGAGAAGATGCGCGTAACAAAAGGATATACGATCCTTCAGCCAAGAGTGGAAAACAGCATGCCGGGAGCGGATAGCTCTTTTTATGCGAGGATGCACAGCGATGAAGCAGGCATTGACCCTTATACGCGCGCCGTGTCAGACGTGTACCAGGATCTCTTTGGCGAAGGCTCTTTTATCGGGAAGGGGATCTACGAGGTGGATGCGTTTGAACAATCCTTAAGCGGGCGTTTCCCCGAAAACAGGATCCTTAGCCATGATCTGCTGGAAGGTTGCTATGCCCGGTCGGGGCTGCTCAGCGATGTTCAACTCTATGAAGAATATCCTTCTGTTTATCTCGATGATATGCAACGCCGGCGCCGATGGATACGCGGCGACTGGCAGATAGCAAGATGGCTTTTCCCCTACGCGCCCGGCCCTGGTAAAAAAGCCAACCGCAACCCGATCTCCGCATTGTCAAAGTGGAAAATATTCGATAACCTGCGCCGGAGCCTCGCTCCCCCTGCGTTGTGTTGCTTACTGATCTATGGATGGTTATACTCATCGACCCCCTGGTTCTGGACCGCGCTGGCGATGGGCCTTTTGATCGGCGTCTCGGCATTCAGTTTTATCTCGGAGATGCTCAGAAAACCAAAAGATTCGCTGTTGGTCCGGCATACTCTTTCCGCTTTCCGCGCCTTAATGGACAGCCTCATGCGGCATATATTCATCCTGGTATGGCTGCCTCATGAAGCGTATATCAACCTGCATGCCATCATCAGCGCCAACTGGCGCCTGTTGATCACCAGAAGAAATTTACTTGACTGGAATCCTTCCGGCAGCGCTTCGGGAAAAAATAAAAGCGTTGTTCAGACCTATCTCGCCATGTGGGCGGCGCCTGTTCTCGCCATAATCATATTTGTTTTGCTGGCGATGTTTTTTCCTTTTCGGTTGCTGGTAGCCGGCCCCCTGCTGACCTTATGGCTGGCTTCCCCGCTTATTGCCTGGCGCGTAAGCCTGCCGATGGTCGACCGCAAAGCCGACATTACCGTGCAACAAACGATCTTCCTGCGGAAGCTGGCGAGAAAGACATGGTTTTTCTTTGAGCATTTTGTGGGAAAGGAAGACAATTGGCTGCCGCCCGATAACTATCAGCAGAACCCAGTGGAAAGGATCGCGCACAGGACTTCGCCTACCAATATAGGGCTTTCTCTTTTATCCAATCTTACCGCCTGCGATTTTGGGTATATCACTTCAGGACAAATGATCGAACGTTGTTTTTATACTTTCAATACCATGCAGGCAATGGAGCGGTATAAAGGGCATTTTTACAACTGGTACGATACGGTATCCCTGGCGGCTATGTATCCCAGGTACATCTCTACGGTGGATAGCGGCAACCTGGCCGGGCACCTGCTTACCTTAAAACAAGGACTGCTGGAATTGAGCGCCCGGAAAATAATCGGGGCCAGGCTGTTTGAAGGGATACGCGACGCCTTATATGTAACCGAAGAAAAAATAAAACAGGAGACCGCCGGTAATGCAGGGGAGCTTTCTTTATTAAGACCCTTTAAGGAAACCCTGGAGCAAGCTTGCGCATTGCGCTCCGAAACGCTTGTCGAAACGCGAAATATGCTTGACCGTTTGTCCTTGCTTGCAGAAAATATCATAACGGAGAATGACCTGCCGGCGGATACGGAAGCTTCCCTGTGGATGGACGCCCTGGTAAAACAATGCCGCAGCGCCGAACATGAATTGCTGATACACGCCGGCTGGCTGAAGCTGAAGGAAGCTCCGCCGGCATTGGAGGACCTGCTTTCTTCCCTCCATGCTATTCCTACCCTCGCGAAGCTGGCCAAACTCGACGAAACATTGGCGCCCGCGATCGATAGTTATGCCGCACGGGAAAATACTCCTTCAGAAAAAGAATGGCTCGACGCGTTCCGCCTGGCGATCGCCAGGGCTGCCGGCGAAGCCAGGGAGAAGATATTGATCATCGAAAGGCTTGCCCGGCAATGCGATGAGTTTTCGGATATGGATTATGATTTCCTTCTCGACCGTTCGCAGAACCTGCTGGCTATAGGATACAATGTTGAGGAGCATAGGAGGGACCTTGGTTTTTACGACCTGCTCGGCTCCGAAGCGCGGTTAGGCATATTCGTGGCTATAGCGCAGGGAAAGATAAGCCAGGAAAGCTGGTTTGCTCTAGGACGACAGCTGACAGGGCCCGGAGTCGCGCCCTTGCTGCTTTCCTGGAGCGGCTCCATGTTTGAATACCTGATGCCGCTATTGGTAATGCCGACTTATAACAATACGCTGCTCGACCAAACGCTTAAATCTGTCGTGGAACGACAGATAGAATATGGGAAAAAGCGGGGCGTGTACTGGGGCGTTTCCGAGTCGGGCTACAACCTCGTGGACGCCCAGCTGAATTACCAGTATCGCGCTTTTGGCGTTCCGGGCCTGGGGTTGAAACGCGGACTGGGAGAGGATATGGTCATAGCGCCCTATGCTTCCGTTATGGCGCTGATGGTGAGCCCTGAAAAAGCTTGCGAGAACCTGCAGGAGCTTTCTAAACAGGGATATGAAGGGCGGTACGGATTTTTTGAGGCCATAGATTACACTCCTGCCCGATTGCCCCGCGGGCAGTCGGAAGCGGTTGTCCGCTCTTTTATGGCGCACCATGAGGGAATGAGCTTTTTATCGCTCGCCTACCTGTTGCTGGATCAGCCCATGCAGAAAAGGTTTGAGGCCGAACCGCAATTCAGAGCCGCTTTATTATTGCTCCAGGAAAAGATCCCCAGGGTAACTACGCTGTATTCTCCGTCCGTTCATATTTCAGAGATAGGCGCTGTGTCGGAAGATGCGCACATGCGCGTGATCCACACGCCAAATACCTCCATGCCCGAAGTGCAACTCTTGTCGAATGGAAGGTACCATGTTATGGTTACCAATTCCGGCGGCGGGTACAGCCGGTGGAGAGACGTGGATATTACGCGCTGGCGGGGAGACGGCGTCTCTGATAACTGGGGCGCATTTTGTTTTGTCAAGGATGTCGAAGGCGACCAGTTCTGGTCTGCCGGCTATCAGCCGTCTCAAAAGCAAACGGATTATTATGAAGTAATATTTTCCCAGGGCAGGGCCGAATTCCGTCGCCGCGACAATAATATAGAAACGCATTTAGAGATCGTCGTTTCGCCGGAAGATGATGTGGAGATGCGCAGGGTGAATATTAATAACCGTTCGCGTAAACGGCGGGTATTGGAGATAACCAGCTATGCCGAGATCGTTCTGGCGCATCCGGCGGCAGATGTGGCGCATCCGGCTTTTAGCAATCTTTTTGTGGAGACAGAGACCCTTCCCCTGCGCGACGCCATCCTCTGTACGCGCAGGCCCCGTTCGGCGGAGGAGCATACTCCCTGGATGTTTCATTTGATGAAAGCGCATGGCGCCGCTATTGAAGAAGCGTCCTTTGAAACGGACAGGTCGCGGTTCATCGGGAGAGGAAACAGCATTGCCTTTCCCGACGCAATGAATCAATCGGGAAAACTTTCCGGAAGCAGCGGCTCTGTGCTGGATCCCATTGCGGCTATACGTTACCGTATTACGCTGGAGCCGCAGCAGTCTGCGGTTGTCGATCTTGCGTATGGCATAGGCCCCACGCGCGAACTGTGCATGGGACTAATAGATAAATACCAGGACGTGCGCATGACCGACCGCGCATTTGAGCTGGCATGGACGCATGCGCAGGTGGTGTTAAGGCAGATCAACGCTACGGAAGCGGAGGCCCAGCTGTACGGCAAACTGGCCAGCTCTGTTATTTTCCCCAACGCCGCCATGCGCGCCGATGCGGGCACATTGGTTAAAAACCATCGCGGGCAGTCGGGATTATGGAGCTACTCCGTGTCAGGCGATCTTCCGATCGTTTTACTGCAGATAGAAGACAGCGCCAATATCGAATTGGTTAAACAAATGACGCTGGCGCATGCCTATTGGCGGCAGAAGGGACTGATCGTAGACCTGGTGATCTGGAATGAAGATTCGGGAGGGTATCGCCATACCTTGCAGAACGAGATACAGGCGCTGATCGCCCCCTCCGTTCATGCAGACGTACAGGAACAGCCGGGAGGTGTTTTTATCAGGTCGGCAGAACAGATCTCCAATGAAGACAGGATATTGTTTCAGTCCGTGGCCCGCATTATTATTACGGATAAGCTGGGAACGCTGGAGGGACAACTCAATCGCCGGACCCGGCTGAAAGGCATGGTCCCGGCGTTTACCGCCGTAAAATCGTATCCTGTCCAGGATACGTCGGTACAGCTTCCCGAAGGGCTTCTTTTTTTCAACGGCATCGGCGGCTTTTCTCCCGATGGTAAGGAATATGTTGTGATGACCGTTCCGGGGAAAGCATCGCCTGCCCCCTGGGTGAACGTATTGGCTAACCCGGGTTTTGGAACGGTGGTCTCGGAAAGCGGACAAGCGTATACCTGGGTAGAGAATGCGCATGAACTCCGGCTGACGCCCTGGAATAATGATCCGGTTTCGGACGCTTCCGGCGAAGCGTTTTATTTGCGCGACGAGGAGAGCGGGTATTACTGGTCGCCTTCGCCGCTTCCCTGCCGCGGAAGATCGGCCTATATTGCCAGGCATGGATTCGGATACAGCCGGTTCG
Organism: Chitinophagaceae bacterium; assembly: GCA_016786785.1. Lineage (GTDB taxonomy): Bacteria > Bacteroidota > Bacteroidia > Chitinophagales > Chitinophagaceae > Flavitalea. The sequence goes on along the minus strand of JAEUVR010000152.1, from coordinate 478 downwards.
AACATATCGAAGACGGGATCGCCTCGGAAATGACCGTATATGTGGATATAGAAGCGCCGGTTAAGTTCGTCGTCATAAAACTGCATAACCGTTCGGGGCGCCTGAGGAGGCTTACGGCCACCGGTTATGTCGAATGGATACTCGGCGATCGTCGTTCCAGGACGATGATGCACGTCATTACCGAACTGGATATGGCAAGCGGCGCGCTGCTGGCCAGCAATCAATACAATACCGAATTTGGCGGAAGGGTCGCTTTTTTTGACGTGGACGATTCGGCAAAACTCATTACCGCCGATCGGGAAGAATTTATTGGCCGCAACCGCACATTGAGAAACCCGGAAGCGATGAGGCGGGCAAAGCTTTCCGGCAAGATCGGCGCAGCCCTCGATCCATGCGCCGCTACGCAGGTTATTATTGAATTGCAGGACGGCGAAGAAAGAGAAGTCATATTTCGGTTGGGCGCCGGCGTGAATGCTAC
>JAEUVR010000257.1 GCA_016786785.1 Chitinophagaceae bacterium | reverse complement strand
CTTAAGAGCGGAACAGTTACAAAGAGCCTTTTCCATAACTTTGTTCTAGTTTGGGTGATTGAATAAGCAGTCTGCGAGGACTTGTTTTGTTTAAATAGTTGCCCATACTCCCGCCGTCCCGGCCGTTACCCGGGGCGGTTTCGTTTTATGAGAACTTATATCAAATAATTGCCGGCAAGCCCGGTTATAAAACCAGCCTGTCGCTGATTGATGGTTTGTTGCAGGTCGTATCATGCTATCGCTGATCAGCGATCCTCAAGAATTCGTCATGCCGCCTCCGACCAGGCGTTAATGGATACAGTCTTTTTCGGATACCAGCGGTTTGCCGAATGAGCGCCTTTTTATGGCATTACCACCAGGGTCCTTCCTTCTATTCTGAATTTCACTTCAACATCTTCCAATATACTGATCACCTGCGACAGGTTCAGGTCTCTCGTAATCTTACCCCTGAAAGTCCGGTCGGGGATATTGCCCTCATACTTAATCTCAATATCATACCACCGGCCAAGCTGCGCCATTACCGTTTTGAGGTTAGCCTGCTCAAAATTGAAGAGCCCGTTTTTCCAAGCCATCACCTGTACAAGGTCTATACCGCTGTCGATCACTGTAAGGCCAGGGCCTTCCGGCCCGGAAACGGCGGCGCTAACCGCTTGCTGGCCCGGCTTAATCACTACCTGCTTATCGCGGGATGTCACTTTTATACTTCCCTCGAGTAAGGTCGTTTTGATATTGCCGTCATCTGCATAGCTGTTAATATTAAAATGCGTTCCGAGAACTTCAACCGTTGATTGCTTATCGATATCGACCCTGAATGGTTTTCTTGTATCTTTTGCCACTTCAAAATAAGCTTCTCCTTTTACGGTCACCCTTCTCTCCGCGCCGACAAAACCGACAGGATAGGTAATGCTCGAAGCCGCGTTCAGCCAAACATCGGTGCCATCAGGCAACCTGAGCCTGTACTGTCCGCCATTGGGCGTAGATAAGGTGTGGTACTGCTCGGTGTTCGCTTTTCCTTCATAGTCGAGCATGCCGTTCCGGTTAACGATGGATAAATTGTCCTGCTTTACAATAGCGCCCAAAGCGGTATCCAACTTAATGGCCTCGCCGTTTGCCAGGGTTAAAATAGCCCGTTCACGTCCAGGCAATACATCATTGGTCGACTGACGATGCTCTCTTACAAGCGTTTCTTCAGATCTCTTGTTATTGGAGAGGACCCATATGATCGCCGTCGAAATCAAAAGCAGTATGGCAGCGGCTGCGGCATAACGCCTCCAACCCCTGTTCAACGTATAAATATTTCGAACGTCCCGTCTTTTTACCTCTCTTTTTCCTTTCAGCGCTTTGTCAATAAAGGGTTCCCAATAAGCAGGATCATAATTGTTATCGGGAATGGTAGCCGCCGCCATCTTTTCGAGCTCATCGTGCAAATCCTTATCGTCGGCCCGCAGACGAAGCCATGCAAATAACTCCTCCACTTCTTCGCTGGTAGCCCTATTGGTAGCATACCTCCGAACCAGGTAATTAATACGATCTGAGCTCATTCATCATAATTGAAGGAATATTCGCCAAAAACAGCGGCTAACCGATAGCAGACGCACAGAAGAAGAAAGGGGACTAGTTGCCCGTAAAAAAAAGACAAAAAACAATGAAACTGGCTTTTCGGACAAAATCCTGGAGGGTCCGGATGGCTGTGACAATATGATTTTTCACCGTATGGGGAGAGATGTTAAGCTTATCGGCTATCTCCTTATGCGAGAACCCTTCGTGACGGCTAAGCGTATAAATAAGTTTTTGACGGGGCGGCAATACGTCCACCGCTTTTTTCAGGAGCGCTTCGTCTTCCCGTAAAAACAGCAGATCCTCGACCGGGCTCTGCAAGGAAGCGCGCGCAATTTGCGCTTTTACGCTATCGATATATCGTCTTTCGACAGACATATGCCGGAGAAAGCTTAAAGACTGGCGCGCTGCAACGGTAAAAAGCCAGGAAGAGGGATTTTCTTTTTGCGCAACGGATTGGCGATTGGCCCATAGCTTCATAAAAATATCCTGAACGATCTCTTCCGCAACGGCGTTTGATTTGACAATGCTGAAAACGAAAGGCCGTAATCGCGGGGTATAGTAATGAAACACCCTGCGGAAGGCCGTTTCATCTCCCTCGGCAAGTAGCGCAAAAAGCTCCGCATTCATTTGGCAATCTTGCATTATTTAATCGTT
>JAEUVR010000253.1 GCA_016786785.1 Chitinophagaceae bacterium | reverse complement strand
GAGACCGCTTTGGCCAATAAGGAATATATTGTCGGATTTAAACTGGCCCATGTTGAAGCCGAGAGCTGGATTCCTACGGAACGCGTTGTGGAAGCCGGCAGGCTGGCTGATATGCCGGTGATCATTGATTTTGGCGGTAGCGACGACCACCCTCCTTTGTCTATTGAAAAACTCTTTGCCGATTATCTTCGTCCCGGAGATATATATACGCATGTTTTTACTGAGCTAAAAAGAAGAGACCCTATTGTTGATCTGACATCCAGAAAGCTTAAGCCATTTGTGATTCCTGCTCAACGGAAGGGAATCATTTTTGATGTGGGATTCGGCGGCGGTAGCTTTAATTTTGACCAGGCCATTCCGGCGATGAAAGCGGGTTTCTTCCCCAATACAATGGGTACCGACCTGCACAGGGGAAGCGTTAATGGGGCCATGAAAAACCAACTGAATGTATTGTCTACCTTCCTTGCGCTGGGAATGGATATACCCGCAGTTATCTCGCGAAGCACCTGGGCTCCTGCGCAGGCTATCAGGCGAGAAGAGCTTGGCCATCTTTCCGTGGGCGCTATAGCTGATGTTGCCATTTTAGGCGTCCGGAAAGGAAACTTTGGATTCAGAGACGTTGCAGGTAAAAAGATAACCGGCAGCCAGCGATTTGAATGTGAGATGACGATTAAGGGCGGAAGAATTGTGTACGATCTGAACGCCATCGCCTCTCCCAGAAAAAGATAACGGCATAGGCTTATCAACCTGTCGCTCCTGGTTGTAATGATGCGGTATTCTCATGTATTAACCATTTATGCAGAAGCAAGGACCCGCTCGGGATCGCCTGATGACCTGGCATATAAATGTTTAAATGATGCGCGGGTAAGAGAGAAATCCTAACTTATATATAAAGGATGCTCAAAGGCGGTATTACTGATAAGAAACCGAAAAAATATAACATGTTTTTTTACTTCGCGTGGTTGGGCAGATCGGTCGCTTTTTTTCTGGCAGCGCTGTTAACAGGCTTTCAACATCAGGCAAATGAACCGCCGTATAAAATTACCGGACTGGGAAAAGACGGGGGACGGCTCTGGTTTAACAATGAGAGCATTTTAATCGACAGCGGCCGGATCGTCTTAGTTTACTTCTGAAATCCCGGGCATTTTTCAAAAAAAATAACGATACGATGGATTAATCTTATTTTAAAATATTAAAGCAGAAATAATGATAAAATTAAAAAGAGGATATGCCGGTATTCAATATTTAACGTGGTTCATCGTTGCGCTGATCTTAGCAGGTTGTTTGACTTCAAAGAGCAAAAAGGCCGAGCAAATACTTTTTGATGCCACAGGCAACATAGATACATCGCTGGTAAAGGCCGGCGCGGACGTTTCTATAGGCGCCGATGAAAAAGGCATCAGGATGGAATGCGGCGGGGTAAATCCTGTGCCCGGCATCACCATAAGACAAGGAGCTACGAAATGGGAATTGCTGAAATATCAATTCATTGCCGCCGACATCGCCAATCCCGGTAAGGAAGACCTACTGGTGGAATGTCGCCCGCAGGAAATGGGCTGGGTCGGCGGCGGACAGATCATCCCGGCAGGCGCAACAAGAACGGTCCGTGCGTTCATCCTCAGAGCTGAGGGAGAGTACCCCACCTACCTTGATAAATATTTATACGGCATGGATGCTTTGCCTGGCGGGATTGTCAAATCTTTCTGGTGGTCAAATGTAGCGGTCGATTCCATTAATAAATTGTCAATCGTTCTTATCCATCCGCCCAAAAATGCTTTAGTCTATATCAATAATATCCGGGCGGAAGGCGCTATCAATCCCCCGACAGAAGCTGAATTAAAGAACAATTATTTCCCGCTGCTGGATGAGTTCGGTCAATTGCGGAAGGGAGAGTGGAAGGGGAAGGTCCATTCACTGGAAGAGTTGGTTTCTTCCAAGGAAACAGAAAGAAAAGACCTGATGGCAAACCCCGGCCCGGATGATTGGAACAAGTATGGCGGCTGGAACAAAGGCCCGCAGTTGGAGGCCACCGGCAGCTTCCGCATCCAGAAGATAGATGGCAAGTGGTGGATGGTGGATCCGGAGGGAAAGCTATTCTGGTCTCATGGCATCAATTCTGTAAGCATGGGAAATGCTACTCCTGTTACAGGTCGGGAGCATTACTTTACCAACCTGCCGGACAGCGTCCAGTATAAGGATTTTTATTCTACTGTGCCGGCTTCCCGAAAAATTCCCAAAGGATATTACAAAGGGAAAGGGATGGAGCTGAAGCTCTTCAAAACATACGCATGGAATCTTTCCAGGAAGTATGGCGCAGGCTGGGAAAGTGAATACCAGCAATTAGCTCATGAGCGGATCAGGAGCTGGGGAATGAATTCGATCGGCAACTTTTCCTCGCCACAGATCACGGGTATGAGCCGTACTCCTTATCCTGGTTCGCTATCCAGCGGCGGCGCAAAAAGAATCGAAGGCTCAGTGGGTTCGTGGGGAAAATTTCCTGATCCTTTTGACCCGGGATTCGGAGAAGCTGTAAAGGCATCCATTAAAAGAAATGAAAAAGCGGTTGCAGACCCGTATTGCTTTGGTTTTTTTGTAGATAATGAGCTCTCATGGGGAGAAGATCCTTATTTAGCCACAGCCGTTATACAGAGCCCTGAAGACCAGCCGGCCAAAATAAAGATGCGCGATTACCTGAAAGGCAAATATCAGTCTGTTGAAAACTTAAATAAAACATGGAAGACAAGTTTCAACAACTGGGATGACTTCTTATCGGCCAAAAATGTACCGGAGGCCGGGATAGAAGACTTCAGGCTTTTTTCAGCTATAATGGCAGAGCAATATTTCAGGATTGTCAAAGAAGTAGTTACCGCTTCGGCGCCGAAAAAACTGTACCTGGGATGCCGGTTCGATTTTCATTATTACCCTGATGAAGATACCAGCGGCAACTGGATCGTTAAGATCGCCGGCAAGTATTGCGATGTAGTAAGCTTTAACCGTTACCGCTATTCAGGAGGCGACCTGAGGCCGGCAGACCTGGACAAGCCTGTAATGATAGGAGAATGGCATGTGGGAAGCCTTGACAGGGGGATGCTGCACTTCAGCCTCCGGTATTCGGAAAACGAGGAAAACAGGGCGGAGATGTATGGGTATTATCTGAAAAGCTGTCTTAATAACCCCTATGTAGTAGGCGCACACTGGTTTGAATATTATGACCAGCCTGTACTGGGACGCACTGACGGGGAAGACCTGAATTCCGGTTTCCTGGATAATTGTGATGCGCCCTATCCGGAAATGGTTAATATTGCCAGGGCGATCGGGAAATCCATGTATGAGATAAGATCAGGGAAATAGCAGCCGCCGCTGAAAGAAGCGCGCGTTTTTATTTTGAAAATTATCTAAAAGGAAATAGTATGAAAATAACTGAGAGCGATTTTTCAACTCGCCGCCGGAATTTATTAAAAATGATGACGGTCGGTTCAGCCGCCGGCATTGCAGGTTTGTTCGGCGCCCCGGCAGCAGCTATTCCATCCCATTATGAAAAGCCCCGCTATGCCAAAGGGCAGGGGCCTGTTAAGATCAGGAATGTAAAAGCGATTGCCACTGCGCCTGCGGGCTCTAATTTAATAGTGGTAAAAGTGGAAACAACGGAGCCGGGATTATACGGACTGGGTTGCGCCACTTTTACCCAACGCGCCGCCGCCGTTGTAACCGCCATTAACAGCTATATGGGAGAGTTTTGCATAGGCAGGGACGTGGATAATATAGAAGATATGTGGCAGTCTTTTTACGTGAGCTCTTATTGGCGCAATGGCCCTGTATTGAACAATGCCATAAGCGGGCTGGACCAGGCGCTATGGGATATTAAAGGCAAACGGGCAAATATGCCTCTTTATCAGCTCCTGGGCGGCAAAGCGCGGTTTGCAATCCCGTGTTATGCCCATGCCGCAGGCAGATCGCCCGAAGTGGTAGCGGAAAATGTACAGAAGTTTATAGAGCAGGGTTTTCGTCACGTGAGAATACAACAGGGCGGCTATGGAGCCGTGGGGGCAGCCGCAGATCAGCCTGACTTTAAAAAAGCCGGATTTGGCACGGAGAGCGACAGCTATATGAATGAACGGTCCTACCTGAAATCAACGCCTAAAATATTTGAAGCGGTGCGGAAAGCTTGCGGGGATGAGGTAGAACTCCTGCATGATATACATGAACGCGCCCAGCCGATGGATGTGATCAATATGTGTAAAAAACTGGAAGAATACAGGCCTTTTTTTATAGAAGATCCGCTGTCGCCGGAAAACACAAGTTGGTGGAAACAGCTGCGGGCAAGCACTACAGTACCTTTTGCCATGGGAGAATTATTTAATAACGTCAATGAATTTTTAGATCCCATGGTGAATCATTATTTTGACTATATCAGGTGCCATGTATCCCAGATAGGCGGCATCACGCCTGCTATGAAGATCGCAAGATTAGGAGAATGGTTCAATGTAAAAACTGCATGGCACGGCCCCGGAGACGTTTCGCCTGTGGGTCATGCGGCCCAGGCTCATATTGACCTTGCCATCTGGAACTTCGGGATCCAGGAGTCCACCCGGTTCTCCGATAAGCTCCAGGCTGTTTTTTCAGGCTGCCCGACGATGAAGGATGGATACATGAGCGTGAACGAAGCGCCGGGGCTTGGCGTGGATATTAATGAAAAGGAAGCTGCAAAATATCCTATTACTACAAAATCAAACTGGCAGGTCAGGAAAAGCGATGGAACCATAATAAGACCCTGAGTCATATTCGATCTAATGAAAAAGGAATTAAAGTTTTTGTTGCCGGCGCTTTTCTTTATAGCAGGCTGTACGCATGCGGACTCTCCTAAGGAGCCCGGAAAAGACTATCCCGTATATGGAGGCAATAAAGCAGGAAACCGGTATTCTCCTTTAGACCAGGTAGACGCCGGCAATGTCAGGGATTTGCAGGTAGCGTGGATGTATGATACTGCAGAGCCGATAGATACCAATGATTCAAAACCACTAAGAGCAAGAGAGATACAATGCCAGCCAATAGTCGTAAACGGCGTATTGTATGGAACTACGCCCGAGCTCAAACTATTTGCTCTCAAAGCTGGAACGGGGGAGCAGATCTGGAAATTTGAGCCTTCGGAGCGGAGGTTAAATGTAAGCAGAGGCGTAGCGTACTGGGAAAAAGGTAATGACAAACGCATTTTATACATAGTAGGTCCAAGCCTATATGCCGTTAACGCCACAGATGGTAAGAGGGTCGAGAGCTTTGGTAAAAACGGGATAGTAGATCTGCATGAAGGGCTTTCTGCCGGGCTGGATCGTGATATAAGTTCCCTGTTTGTAACATCCACAAGTCCGGGTATCGTTTATAAGAACATTTTTATCGTAGGCTCCACGGTGTCGGAGTTCGGGGATGCGGCTCCGGGGCATGTCCGCGCCTTTGATATTGTTTCCGGCAAACTGCTTTGGGTTTTCAGAACCATTCCTCAGCCTGGTGAAACAGGATATGATACCTGGCCAAAGGATGCTTATAAAGAGATCGGCGGCGCAAACAACTGGAGCGGACTGGCGGTGGATGAAAAACGAGGCGCTGTTTACTTTGGAACCGGGTCGCCTTCTTCTGATTTTTATGGCGGCAATCGCGAAGGCAGCAACCTGTTTGCCAACTGCATCATATCCCTCAATGCCGAAACCGGTAAACTGATATGGTATTATCAAACCATACATCATGACCTATGGGATCGAGATATCCCCTGCCCGCCGAATCTTGCCACCATAAAACACGATGGCAAAATGCGGGATGTGGTGGTTCAGTCAACAAAAGACGGAGTGGTTTATGTGCTTGACCGCGATAATGGAACACCCGTGTTCCCGGTAGAAGAGCGTCCCGTTCCCACAAATGGACTGCCGGGCGAAAAGCCATCGCCTACGCAGGGATATCCGGTTAAGCCGCTCCCGCTTTCCCGCCAGGTATTTACAGAAGCAGATATTTCAGACATATCGCCCCGGGCCTATGAGTATATAAAAGATCAATTCAGGCAATTCCGGTCAGATAACAAATTTACGCCGCCCAACACAGAGGGCACATTGCAGATCGGCTATAGCGGCGGGGCAGAATGGGGCGGTAACGCGATAGACCCCGATGGCATCTTTTACCAGAATGCCAATGAGAATCCCTGGGTACTTCGTATGGTAGATACCGCTACGCGCAATAAAGAGCTTGCCTCCGTATCCCGCGGCAATGCGCTCTATATAACCAATTGTGCGTCCTGCCACGGGCAGGACAGGAGAGGGAGTGGAACGGAATTTCCTGATCTTGGCGATATCGGCGGCAGACGAAGCTTTGATGAGATCAGCGCAATTGTACGATCAGGAAGCGGAAGGATGCCGTCTTTCCAGCAACTGCCGGAAGCGGATCGCACTGCGATCGTCAACTTTTTATTAAACCCGCGGATGGCCAGGCAGTCGGAAGCCCATCCGGGCCAGGCAGGCGCCGCAACTGCTGCTCAGAAAACAGCCTTCGGATTCAAACCGGCATATGTATCCAAAGAATGGAGAAAGTTATATGACCCCGATGGTTATCCCGGCATAAAACCGCCATGGGGTACGCTCAATGCCATTGACCTTAATACAGGCGACTATTTGTGGAAGGTACCCCTGGGAGAATTTCCTGAGCTGACAAAAAAAGGCATACCGGTAACAGGGACCGAAAGTTATGGAGGGCCGCTGGTTACGGCAGGAGGGCTGGTGTTTATAGCCGGCGCCAGGGATGAAAAAATACGCGCTTTTGATAAGAAAACAGGTAAGATACACTGGGAGTACCAGCTTCCGGCAGGCGGTTTTGCCACGCCCATAACCTATGAAGTGGGTGGCAAACAATATATAGTCATAGCGGCCGGCGGCGCCAGAGGGCTTAAACCAGGCGGGAAATACATTGCATTTTCTTTAAAATAATACATGGTTCCTGCGCATGATATAATTGTAAATAGAAGCGATAAAGCATGAAAAACAGAATAGTTTTTAACGGCTGAATATGAGCTACCCGGAGCGAACAAGCCGGGGTACTGAAGAAAACAACAGGCATACATAAACACAAGAACTAAACACATTATATTATGTCAACGCCCTTAGCGCCCAGTCGCTGGTATAGATTGATCCCGGTGGTTTTTATCACTTATAGCCTTGCCTATCTAGACCGCGCCAACTTTGGGTTTGCGCTGGCGGGCGGCATGGCGCATGATCTGAACATAACGGCTGCCATGTCTTCTCTTCTGGGCTCGCTTTTTTTCCTTGGCTATTTTTTCTTTCAGATACCCGGAGCTTTATATGCCGCCAACAAAAGCGCCAGGAAGCTGATATTCTGGTCGCTCATTTTATGGGGCGCGCTTGCCGCGGCAACAGGCATGGTGAATAATGTGAATGTCCTGATCGTGATCCGGTTTATGTTGGGCGTGGTGGAAAGCGCGGTCATGCCTTCCATGCTCATTTTTTTAAGCAGATGGTTTACGAAAGCGGAACGCTCCAGGGCAAACACTTTCTTAATACTTGGCAATCCTGTTACCATTCTCTGGATGTCCATTGTATCGGGGCACCTTGTAGGCTCCCTCGGCTGGCGCTGGATGTTTATCATAGAAGGGGCGCCTGCTATTATATGGGCATTCTTTTGGTGGTACCTGATAAAAGATAAGGTCAGGGACGTGAACTGGCTTACTGAGGCGCAGAAGGATCAGTTGGAAGAACAATTGCAGGCTGAACAGCGCGACATCAAGCCCGTAAAGAATTATGCAGCAGCGTTTAAATCGCGGATCGTTATTTTATTGTGCCTCCAGTATGCGCTATGGAGCATTGGCGTATATGGATTTGTAATGTGGCTGCCTTCCATCATTAATGAAGCGCCAAACATGAACATTGTTACTACCGGCTGGCTGTCTGCAGTGCCCTATGTGCTGGCCATCGCAGCTATGCTGGCGGCGTCTTATTTTTCAGATAAAACGTTAAAAAGAAAAGAATTCGTCTATCCGTTCCTCTTTGTAGGCGCCATCGCATTTTATGGATCCTACCTCGTCGGCGCCGATCATTTCTGGCTCTCATTCGTATTGCTGGTAATAGCAGGAGGCGCCATGTATGCTCCTTACGGGCCGTTCTTTGCGATCATTACAGAAGTTTTACCCAAAAATGTAGCAGGCGGAGCGATCGCGTTGATCAACAGCTTTGGCGCATTAGGGTCTTTTGCAGGCGCTTATCTGGTTGGTTATTTAAATGGTATTACAGGCGATTTCAGTATTTCATATATTTTTATGGCGGGCTCCTTGTTTCTTTCTGCAATATTGACGATGGTAGCATTAAAAAAGCAAAAGACCCTAATAATAAAAAGCAGTACAGAAAGCATTGGGTAATAGCCGGATGCTGAAAATACATTGAAACAATAATAAAATTGATTCTTATGGACAGAAAAATATTCAACCGGGACAAGCAGTGGCTGATGCTTTTATTTTTTTCCGTACTCATTTTGCCCTGCTGCCTTGCGCAGGATTTTTATTTATTGGCAGGAACTTATACCGGCACAGGCAGTAAGGGCATTTATGTGTACAGGTTTAACGCGGCTACCGGAAAAGCAGCGTGGGTAAGCAATACAGACAGCATTGTCAATCCATCCTTTCTGGCGGTACATGGAGACTATTTGTATGCGGTAAATGAAACGAGCCGTGCAAAACCCGGAAAGGTAAGCTCCTTTTTCTTCGATAAAAAAAGCGGCAGTCTTCATTTTCTGAATGCGCAATATACTGGCGGGGACAATCCATGTCATTTGGCTGTAAGCGCTGATGGCAAGTGGTTGACGGTTGCGAATTACTCAGGAGGTAACCTTTCGGTTTTCCCAATTAACAAAGATGGCTCCTTAAATCCCTATGCACAGTTGATCCGGCATACAGGAAAAAGTATAAATGAAAAAAGACAGAAACAGGCGTACGTACACCAGACAGTCTTCTCTCCGGACAATGGCTATTTATTTACTCCTGACCTGGGCCTGGACCAGGTGCTGGTCTACAAATTCAATCCTGAAGCAGAAAATCCGCTTTCGCCCGCTTCGCCTCCTTACATTGCCGTTGCGCCGGGAAGCGGGCCGAGGCATCTTGTATTTAGTCCCAATAAAAAATTTGCCTATCTCATCAATGAGCTCAGCGGCATGGCGATGGCTTACAGTTATGCTGACGGAGTATTTTCAAAAATACAGGAACTACCTGCCCACCCGCAAGGATTCACAGGCGTTATTGACGCAGCAGAAATAGACGTCTCTCCTGATGGAAAATTTCTATACACTTCCCTGAGAGGCAAGGGAAATCTGGTATCTGTTTTCCGTATCAATGCACATACAGGAAAATTAAAGTTGAAAGAGCATCAACCGGCCTTGGGCAAAGCCCCCCGTAATTTTACCATTGATCCCACAGGAAATTATTTACTGGTAGCCAACCAGGATTCAGACAATATTGTGATTTTTCACAGGAATAAAAGATCGGGATTGCTAAAGGCAACCGGCGATGAAATAAAAATGCCCAAGCCCGTCTGCTTACTGATGACGCCGGTTCAATGATATAAACAACTATTTATTCACCGTCTTCCAAAAGAAGCCTTTTGCGAGTTTTTGTTTGTTCAAAACTTTACTGAGGTACGCAGGGCTGATGCCAAAGGCTGTTGCGGCATCTTTAACACTCGGAAAGGTATTAAGATGCTTCCCCTGGGAGGAGTATTGTTTCACCCTTTTGAACCGTCTTTGCGCTCTCAACTCTTCTCCAAATAAATAATTACTGAGGTCTATTTTAGGTTTCCCCATCCTTTTCTCCAAATAAATCCGCCGGCGCTTTTTTGCTTTCCACTTAAAGCGACAGAGATGTCGCTTCCGCGTAATCCTGATTTTTTAGCAGCGTCGCTTATAGTCAGGAAAATAGCTATTCGCATTCCTTGAGCGCTATACTGAGTTACTTTCTGGCCCCTAAGGAGTTTACGACGAAGGCTTTTTTCTTCTCTTAATTTTTGCATATTTATTTGCCTTTCTTTGCCATAACGCCAAACATATCCGCCGGAGGATATCTGCCTGCCTTTTAATACGCTATTTATTCTGACTTCTGAAATGTTTAAAATCCGGGCAGCGACATTGGTTCCTGGAAAAGTTTGAATTTTCTTTCCTGTTAGCGTGTACTGGGAAATTTGTTTGCAGAAGGGGTTCGAGGATAATATCGCGCCCTGGTTGATGAATTCCTCGTAAGCATCAGGTAGATTCCTTATTAAGCGATGCCTGTCGAAGATCCGCTTTTGCTTCTGGCTTAGATTCACCAGCATTAAATTGCCTGGCTTGATGTTCTTTCCGTTTCCATCCTTTGCTATTACTACCAATGACAGGTTGTCCATGTCGAAGCTCTTTACAAAACAATGATACACTAGCCTTGGGACGCTAAAGTTGTGAACCACCCCCGATTGCATTATTGTGATGCGGAGAAAGTAACTCTGGTCGTTTACAGTATGGTTTCGAAATTTTTCTACCCCCGGCGTTAATATCTTCTCATTAAGGCGTCGGGTATATCCATTGCTGCAAAGGATTTCAAATTCCAATCTCTTTGCGCGTCCGAAGGTGGATATACAATAATACCCATCCAGGCCGGGAATGTCTTCCCATTGTTCTCCCTTTATATCGCTCAAGTCGAGATTCTGATGGGGGTATGAGATTGCAGATTTCATGCAAGAAAAATTGATCTTTCTATTTCAATAATAAGAAATCTTATATATTCTTCCACAGAAAAAGCAGGAAAAACAGAGGGTTTAGCAGGAATGTGGGGTTCTCCGGAGCGTAAAAATGTTGCTCGTGACCATGTTCAATAAAGTTAGCTTTTTATTTATTATGCGCTTTCTGTGAGAATACAACCACGCACAGGGGTTAAACATAATTTTCCGATCTTTTTGGCAGATTAATGCAAATCTTTATATTTGCATCACTGTTGCAAATATAAAATTGACTTTACAACCACGATACAGGCGAATTATTGCGGCTTTATTGCTTGCAGTGTACGCATTCATCGCTATGCCTGTATCGCTTTGGCATCGCCATCTTATTAGCGGTGAAAAGCAGCACGCAAATTATTCAGATAGGGATGTGGTTTCTCAAAGCCATGGCGTATTGTCTGAAACCGGATGTTCGGTATGCGCGCATAAATATTCTGCATACCACGGCGATATTGTCATTCCCGAACTGTCGCCCGTAATCGTTTACAGCCCGCCGGAAAACGGGTATTATATAGCAAATCCTCTTTCATCGTCCTTTTTTCTTTTTTCTAATAAAAGTCCCCCGGCATTATCCTGATCCCTGCAGCATGCCGTACCAGGAAAGAATACGATACGCAAGCTATGTCGACAACAAATCATACATTGAAAGTCGTTGGAGTAAGCAATGAGGGACCGGCTGAACGAGCTGGTCTTTATCGGGCAGGATATGGATAAGCAAGGAATAATAATGGGTTTAGAGCAATGCCTGTTGCAGGACAATGAGCAGGATTTGTTTAATAAACAGATACGGCTTAATGATCCTTTTCCGAAAGACATATAAGCAGTTACTAAAAAATTAATTATATGATTGACAGCAAAGATTTCGATGTGATCATTATAGGAGGAAGCTACGCAGGGCTTTCTGCTGCACTAGCTTTGGGACGGGCCTTGCGAAAGACGCTTGTTATAGACAGCGGCTTACCCTGCAACCGGCAAACGCCGCATTCGCACAATTTTATTACGCAGGATGGCGAACAACCAGCCATCATTGCTGAGAAAGCTAAAATGCAGCTATTGAAATACGATACCATCAAATTTGTAACCGGACTTGCCGTCAACGGGATGAAAACTGAAAAGGGTTTTTCAATTGCCGCGCAGGCTGGTGAAACATATGAAGCGAAGAAGCTCATATTGGCTACAGGTATCAAAGATATAATGCCCGAGATCAAAGGGTTTTCCGAATGTTGGGGCATCTCCGTTATTCATTGTCCCTACTGCCATGGTTACGAAGTAAAGCACGAAAGAACGGGCATCTTAGCCAACGGGGATTTTGCGTTTCATTATGCTCGTCTCATTCTTAACTGGACAAAAGATCTCACTGTTTTTACCAACGGAACATCCACGCTAACACAGGAACAAACTGATAAGATCGCTCAACATAATATTCCCATAATCGAAACAGAAATTGCTTTCCTGGAACACGAAAGAGGGAGGGTTCAACAAATCGTTTTCAAAGACAATTCAATTTTTTCGATTCAAGCCATTTATTCCCGGCCCGGTTTTGAGCAACATTGTCCAATCCCTGAAATGCTGGGTTGCGAGCTGACAGAGCAAGGCCTGGTAAAAACAGACATGTTCCAGAAAACAACGGTGGCCGGCGTTTTTGCCTGCGGCGATAATGCAAGTCCGATGCGTTCTGTAGCCAATGCCGTTGCAACAGGGAATATGGCGGGCGCTATAGCGAATAATACAATGGTAGAGGAGGATTTTTAATCAATAAGGTAAAAACTATCAATCAAAGTTTCTATTTCCATACTCCATGGTCGGAAAGTATTGTTTTCAAATAAATTATCTTCGGTCCGCTAAGTTCTACGACTAATTTTTATTTTCCAGTTTATTCAATAGCGCTTTTGCATTTTCGAATGTCGGGTCAAGCCGAATGGCATTTTTTAGATCAACTTTTGCAGCTTCTATATTATTTTGCATATAATGGCAATTAGCCCGAAGAAAATACGCAGATGGATCGGTATTGTCAAGCAAAATAAAATCGCTAAAATCATTTTTGCCTTTCTCGTAATCGTTTATCAGCAAGTAACATAAGCCCCTATTTAAAAATGCTTTGGGGGTAAGATTGAATGTTTGTAGGTCTTTTCCCTCCTTTTTATACTGATCGATATAAACAGTATATTCTTCAATTGATTTTGAGTAATTTTTAAGTTGGGCATAACAAAAGCCCCGCTTGGCAAAAAGTTCCCATTGAGCAAAACCTTGAATATACATCGCCCCGTTATAACAAGCAATAGCTTTTTCATAATTACCTTCGGCTTCATAGATCGCTGCTTTGTCCTGCAGGAGCATTGGATAGTCAGGGAAATATTTTATCGCAGAATCGATATCCCTATGCGCCAGCTTTAAATTACCCATTTTCACATGCAGATCCGAACGTTTCTTATAATAATCCGATATCCGCGGTTCCAGCGAAACGGCAAATGTATAATCGGCCATCGCCTTGGTATAATTATTCAGCGATTCGTAGATGGAGCCTCTCATGCCATACACTTTCGCATTTTTAGGTTCAAGCTGGGCGGCTTTATTGATATCAGTAAACGCTGAATCAAAGTAGCCGGCTGTACGATAATGGCTGGCTCTTGTTATATAAAACCTCACATTCCTGGGGTTTTTTGCAATGCTATCCGTCATTCGCAGGATGTACTTTGAGCTTTGCGCAGTCAGGTATTGCGCAAAAACAACGAGAGTGGCGAAGAGGATAATATTCTTTTTACTCATTGTTTATACCTGTTATACTTTTTTAAAATGGAGATAACTTTTTCTTTAGGCAGGGCTTCTACTTTGGCGCCGTTGTGGCCGGTCATGGTTTCTGCGGCAAACAGGGAATTGATAATAGCTTCTTCTGTCGCCTCAATAGCGGCCAAAAACAAAGGAGACATGTCGTCGTTTTGTACTGTTGCCGTTGCATATAGCTTATCTTCCGGATTGTGCGACACCCTTACTGATGCGTTGCTGGAAAAAGCGATCACATAATCGCCGCTACCATTGCTGGCAATGCCGCCTGTTTTTGCCAAACCCATAAATGCCCGTTTGGCAAGTCGCTCCAGGTTTCTTGCGTCCAGCGGCGCGTCTGTTGCGATCACCATCATACAACTGCCGTCAACCGGATCATTCAACTCGTCTTTCAGGTAATATTTTCCCAGTTCCTTTCCCACAGGTACGCCGCCAATTTCCAGCACGCCGCCAAAATTAGTTTGAACCAGCGCTCCCACGGTATAACTACCCGAAGCTTTGGGTAATACTCTAGAAGCAGTGCCGATCCCTCCCTTATATCCAAAGCATACGGTACCCGTGCCTGCGCCCACATTTCCCTGCGCTACCAGCCCCGTCTTTGCATCCTTTATAGCGTCCAGCACATCATTTTCGGTTACATGCCTTCCCCGGATATCATTGAGGCGGCTATCATTGGTTTCTCCTGCTATGATGTTCACGCTTGCAATGTTCTCATTTCCGGGTTGAGATAAGGTATAGGTAATGCCCGCATTGATGGCGGTAGCGACATTCAGCGTATTGGTAAGTATAATGGGACTTTCAATATTGCCCAATTCTTTTACCTGCGTAAAGCCTGCAAGCTTTCCAAAGCCGTTGCCTGCATAAATAGCGGCCGGCGCTTTTTGTTGAAAAAGGTTGCCTCCGTGCGGTAAGATAACGGTAACGCCTGTACG
>JAEUVR010000237.1 GCA_016786785.1 Chitinophagaceae bacterium | reverse complement strand
CAATATTCCCATTAAGATGTACAGCGCTGTGGAGGACAGTACGCTGGACCTGGACATGTTAGATAAAAAGGACCATGCCAATATCCGGTTTAAGCGGGTCAATGAGCGCACCGGGAAAGAAGTGCCCTGGAAAAACATTGTAAGAGGCTATCTTATGAACGATAAGTATGTGGTGTTGGGAACAGAAGATTTTGAAAAAGCCAGCCCGGAAAAAACCAAACATATTAATATCAACCAGTTTGTTGATGAAGCGGACATTGATAGCGCTTATTTCGAAGCGCCTTATTTCCTGGAGCCCGATAAATCCGGCGATCGCGCCTATATTCTATTGCGGGATGCGTTGGCAAAATCAAAGAAGACGGGGGTCGGGCAGTTTGTAATGCATAACAAGGAGCATCTGTGCATTATAAAGGCGCATGATAAGGCATTAATCTTAAATCGTATCCGCTTTTACCAGGAGCTTCGGTCTGCAAATACGCTTAAGATACCAACGGTTAAAAGTAAACCCGCGGAGCTTAAAATGGCCGTCGACCTCATCAGGCAACTTTCCGGCCCTTTTAATATCAGCAAGTACAAAGATGACTACTCCGATAAGCTGCTTAAGATCATCAAAGCCAAATCGAAGGGGCAGAAAGCGCCTTTCAAAAAAATGGAGATCGTGCATTCCTCTACCAAGGATCTTATGGCGCAATTAAAGGCCAGTCTGTCCGGTCCGAAGAAAAGCGCTTCCTGAATTAAGATTATGGTTGAGCATTCGGACGAGGCCATCCATATCCTTACCTGGTCTGTTTTTCATGCTATGAACAGATGAAGATTTACAATCTTCCTGTTAGTTTTGGAAAGCGCGGATTCGTTTTTTACATTTAAGCGTAAATAAATCACTTTATTACAGGGGAATAATGCTTATTGCCGGCGCCAGCCGGGGCATTGGGGCGGCAACAGCTATCCTGGCTGCAAAGACAGGGTATACTGTGGCGATAAACGATCATAAAATAAGGCGTCGGCCGACAAAATTGTGGTTGAGGCGATCCTATGGTTAGCTTCAGAAAAAGCTTCCCTCGTTACAGGAGCTTTTATAGATATGAGCGGCGGTAGATAATCGGTCGGTCAATTCCGTAAAGAAATATATCTTTAAGAAATAAAAACTTTTTATGACCAGCTTCTACAACCGTAAACATTCAAGAAGGACATTTATTGGCATGGCCGCCGCTTCGACGATTCCGTTTTTAGCCTGCGGGAAAGCGGAGCCTGATCTCATTTTATACAATGGAGATATTTTTACGGTTAACCCCAAGGCGCCAAGGGCGCAGGCCCTGGCCATTAAAGAGGGAAGGATAATGGCGATAGGGGCCAATGAAGAGATATTAGGTATGGCAACGGCGAGCGCTAAAAAGATCGATCTCGGCAATAAGACAGTCCTTCCTGGGTTTATCGACGCGCATACGCATCCTGCCGGTTCGGGCCTGAGGCATTTGAAGACGGTAGACTGCGATCTGAGGTCAATAGCGGAGATCAAGGACGCCATTCGGCAGAGAGCGGCCATCACGCCAAAAGGAGAATGGGTAGAAGGCTTTAAGTATGACGACACCAAAACGTCGGATGGGCGAAAGATAAACATATCGGATCTGGATGAAGCGGCGCCGGAACATCCTGTAAAGATCAGTCATCGCGGCGGTCATACCAATTACTGTAATTCATTGGCTTTTAAGATTGCGAAGATAGACGCGTCTACGCCCAACCCGCAGGGAGGGGAGTTTGAAAAAGATTCGGAAGGGAAGCTGACGGGCTGTATAAAAGAATCTGCCAGCGATATTTTTGACAGACTGGTTGCGCATAATTTTTCAAGAAAAGAAAGAGCAGAAGGGGTTAAGCTGATCTCGCAGATGATGGCAAAATCCGGTATTACCTCGGCTACAGACGCTCAGGGAACGCCTGACGACCTGCAAGCGTATAAAGATGCCCATGAGTCGGGCGATCTGCGTTTGCGCATCTTCTGCATGCAGGATTATATGTATCTCGATAAGGCGCTTGGCGAAGGCCTTAAAACAGGCATGGGAGATGATTGGGTAAAACTGGGCGGCATGAAGATCACCTGCGATGGGTCTATTTCTGAAAGAACGGCAAGATTGTCTCAGCCCTATACCGGCCGGCCCGACGACTATGGCATCCTGGTAATGGATGAAGAGCAGATGTATCCTTATGCGAAAAAAGCTTATGATGCCGGCTGGCAGATAGGCGTTCATGCTAATGGAGATGTGGGCATCGATACTACGCTTAAATTATTTGAAAGGCTTTATAAAGAAAGCCCCAAGCCGGATCCGCGGTTCAGGATTGAGCATTGCACCATGATCAATAACGATCTTATTCAGCGGATGAAGGCATTAGCGGTCATTCCCCTGCCTTTCTCCACTTATGTGTATTATCATGGAGAGAAAATGAAAGCCTATGGCGAAGAGCGTTTAAAAAGCATGTTTGCTTTAAGAAGTTTTCTCGATGCCGGCCTGCGTCCTACGCAGACATCCGATTATCCGCCGGGCCCGTTTGAGCCGATGATGGCCCTGCAATCGAGCGTTACCCGCACCGACATCAAGGGAAATGTCTGGGGCGCAAACCAGAAGGTGACGGTCGAGGAAGCGATCACTATTGGCACTATTAACGGCGCCTATTCTACTTTTGAAGAGAACAGCAAGGGCTCGCTGGAAGCGGGCAAGCTGGCAGACCTGGTAGTATTGGGCCGGGACCCATTTAAGGAAGATCCTTCTACATTAATCACTATTCCCATCGAGCGCACCATGGCAGGCGGCAAATGGACATACGAGAGTTAATAAGTCTTTCAAACCGCTCCTGCAGAGACGAGACGATAAGGGATTGAATTAAACCAATGAAATATTTTTTGGACGCAATGGGTTTTGGACGAAACGATAAAGAGTTGAATTAAACCTCTGAGTACATTCAGCATGTTGAAGCGCGTGAAGGCGAAGAGAGAACATTAAATGATGAATTGCTTCGTTTATTGTATGGTTTTATAAACATCAGCTGGTAAAAGCTTTAATTCCCTGTAAATTTGCAGCGAAGCCGGTAAATAAGCGCCGGCAAGATCATGAACGTAGATAGCATGCGGAAGATTGATAAATGGGCGGGCGTACCCCTCTGTTTTCTTTTCTCCGGACTCTCGAGACTGGCCCATTTTTTTAGCTTTTCCAGGAGATCGGCTCCGGATACCAGCCGCACCCTGTTCATCGAATTATCGGAGATGGGCAGCGCGGTCATAGTAGATCCTGCCATGCGAAAATTACGCCGGGAAGCCAATGCCGAGCTTTTTTTCGCAATCTTTAAGGACAACGCGAAAAGCCTGGAGATACTCAATACCATTCCTCCCGATCATATTTTTAGGATGAGGTCGGATAATCTTTTTGCGCTCGCGTTGAGCATGATCCGGTTTATTGCCTGGTGCAGAAAAAAGAAGATTACCTGTGTGATCGACCTGGAATTGTTTTCGAGGTTTACCGCGCTGCTCTGTTTTTTTAGCAGGGCCAAATACCGCATAGGCTTTGCCAGCTTTCACGATGAAGGTCTTTACCGGGGAAGCATTATCAATTATCCTGTTCGCTATAATCCCCATGTTCATGTGGCGGTGAATTTTATTTCGCTGGTCAACCGCGCGATGGGAAAGTTTGATAATCCTTATGCTACCGTGCCGCTGATCGAAGGCGATCTTCATCTCGAAAAAGCCGAGCTATCGGATACCCGGCTGGAAACGGTGAGGGCGAAGATCAAAAACCTCTATCCTTCATGGAGCAAGGAGCGTGTGGCGCTGTTTAACGTAAATGCTTCGGATATGCTGCCGCAGCGTCGCTGGCAGCAGGAGAACTTTGCCGCTGTTGCCCGCGAGTTGCTTGATCAGTTCCCGGATATTCTTATTGTGACTACCGGCTCGCCCGCAGAAAGAACTTATGTGCAGCGCGTAGTGGATATGACCGGTCATCCGCGTTGCGTGAACTCGGCGGGCGAGTTCCAGTTTGATGAACTCACCTCCCTGTATAGCCTATCCGATTTTATGCTCACCAATGATTCGGGGCCTGCGCATTTTGCTTCTGTAACGCCCCTGAAAGTATTTGTGCTCTTCGGTCCCGAGACGCCGGCCTTGTATGGACCCCTGGGAGGTAATGCCGAATCTTTTTACCTTGGACTGCCCTGTTCTCCCTGCGTGAGCGCAGCCAATCATCGCAAAACAACCTGCCTCACGCGACCCTGTATCACCGGTATTCCCCCGCAAATGGTGTCGGCCAGGTTGAAATCATGGCTTCAGTAAGGTCGGGGGCATCCGTACTTGCCTTATTGCATTTTCAACAGGTATTTTTTATTGACAGCGGCTTCGCGGGTTTTCCGGTTAATGAATTCTCCGGTTAACATGGTGACATGAAAATCGTCGAAGACCTTCAGCAACTGGTAGGGTCTCCCGGTGGAGTCTATTTTCTGCCGGCCGGCCTGATCGGTATAGATATATTTTCCTTTCAGTTCCTCCGATCCGGCTGCAGCAAAAGGATAAACAGGCGTTACCTGGCGAAGGATGATATCGGCGACGGACTGCACATCTCCTACGATCGCCAGCTCTTTGGCAGGGATGCCGGTTTCCTTTACATAATATGCTACCTGGCTCTCGGATTGGTAGACCATCAGGGCAGGATAAAAATCTCGGTTTACATAATAGTTAACCGAAAGAGTAACCAAGGCGGTGGCAAAAACGATCTTTTTAAGGTATTTTCCTTTTTGCGTGAAAAGATAAAAACCAATGCCGCTTCCGGTCATTAGTATGATCAGCGTATCGATATGCGGCATGCCGCCTGAAAAGAAAAAATGAAGCAGGCATAATGCCAGTAAGAGCAGGCAGCACAATACCCCATGTATGATCGCGAAAGTCCGTAGCGTCTTTGTTTTTTGTTTCAGCAACACGGCGGTAGTAAGTATGGCAAGCAGGGGAAACAGGGGGTTAAGGTAAAAGGATAGCTGAAACCGCGACAGGGAGAAGATGATAAACAAGGAGATAAACCCGAAATAGGTA
>JAEUVR010000219.1 GCA_016786785.1 Chitinophagaceae bacterium | reverse complement strand
ACCAGGGCAAAACAAATGCTGGAAGATATTCTTGTTAAAAAGAATATTATCCAGAAATCAAGGGCAAAAGCGGCGGGATGGTTTGGCTAAGCGCCAGTATAATGATCATGTTCAAACTGTTTATTGAGAAAAATAACCGTATCTATCCAAACCCTTTGAAAATCTATAATCCGTATAAACACCAACGACCATGGACCAAAACTTTTACCATAATGATTTTGAAGAGCTGATCAGGGAGAAGGCCGATCAATACAGGATGTACCCTTCGGAGAAAGTATGGAAGGGTATCAGCCGCTCGCTGTATTCAAGGAAAAAATGGTATTGGTCAGGATTTGTCGTCTTATTATCCGCTATCAGTTATTTTGCCATTACCGATCTTATCGCGCCCTCTTCTCCTAAAAACAATGCCGCCGGTAAAATTATTGCCCGGCCGGCGTCAAACGTGGTCAACCCTGGCGAGCTGATCCCTTTCAGCGTCGATATCGCTAAAGGCATTACCGCAACTACGGAGTCTCCGAAAGAAATAAGCCGTTATTATAACCTGTACAACAACAACGATGCGTTCACGGGGGCCATTGAGATCCCTATCCCCTTCCTTGCCCAACATACCGATGTTCAGCAATCCACCGGCGCGTTGCGGATAACCCGTCCGCTGCCGTTCAGCAATCCCGATCGTTATGATATTGAATTAAGCTGGCCGGTAAAAGATCAAGCCTGGGATATCCGCGAGTCCGCTTCTCCGCTTCCGGCCCTGCCTGTATCGCTGTCGCCTTCAATAATGAATGATGAAACCGCAGATCGTCAGCATATCAACTGGCTGCAGGAGCATGCCGCTCTTAAAATGCCGGTTAAGAGAACAAATCATATAAGCTGGCAACTGGCTTTTTCCCCGACCTTCAACTATAGAAAACTCACTGGCAACCGCAACGCCCATATCAAGTCGACGGTGGATAATATTCCTATGGCCCTGAAAATAGAAGGCGACGCCAATATGCTGGTAAACCATAAGCCGGCATTAGGTTTTGAATTGGGCACCCATGCCATATATTCGCCAGGCAAAAACCTGTCGCTGAAAGCAGGCGTTCAGTTCAACTACTCCAGGTATGATATCACCGCCTTCAGTTCTCCAAGGGAACAGGCCACCATATCTCTTAACAATACCTATGGAACAGCGGTTAGCTCTACCATCACCAATTATTCCAGCATACGGAATTTCGGAGGCACTTCAGTACAGGATCTCCGCAATCAATACTTCCAGCTTTCCATGCCTGTAGGTCTTGAGCTTCGCCTGTTGGGTAATGATCATCTCCAGTTGAATATTGCAGGAACCATTCAACCTACCTACCTGCTGAATGCCAATACTTACCTGATCACTACAGATTATAAGAACTATACCAAAGAACCTTCCCTGGTTAGAAAATGGAATGTCAATACCGGCGCGGAAGCCTTTATCTCTTATACCAAGGCAGGCGTAAGATGGCAGGTAGGACCGCAGTTCCGGTACCAACTGTTTTCCAGTTATGCTAATGAATACCCCATTAAGGAATACCTGATGGAGTATGGCATTAAGATCGGCGTATCCAAAACGCTTCGCTGATTGCCGTCAAACCGACCTGTAAGCCTAATTAAACTGAGCGCTTCCGGCATCAAACCGGAGACCTTGAAAGGGCAGGTTATATAAGCCTACACACGCCAATTGAGCATCAAACCGAAGATCCTGAAAGGAGCCAATATCCTTCCCTTATTAACCCTCATTAAATCCCCTATCGCCCTACCCGACCAAAGGTTTTTAGATTCGCGCGCTGAAATAAGTAATTTTAGGGGATGAAATACCTGTTTTTTTTCTTTGCGGCGAGCCTGGTCGCCTGCCATTCGGAGCAAGGCCCGGAGAACCGTGCAAATGATACGCCGGCGCAGGAAGCGGCGGCAGGCAAAGCCTATTTTCCCGTATTGGACTTTCTGAAAGGCGAGATCAGTATGGTGGACTCTCTGCCCGTGGGCATCCTGGAATACGTCACAACAGGCAAAAAAACAGATTCTCAATACATCAAACCAGCAACGTTCCATGAGCTGGCCAATGAGTTTCTCGCGCCAGAGCTTCAGCGTACACGGTTTGAAAAAGAGTTTACCGAAACCTCTTTTTTTGATAAGAGTACGCTTTCCGCTACCTTTCTCTACGCCGCAAAGAACGAGGATCTGTCGCTGCGGCGGGTAGACGTGTTGTCAGAAAGCGGGGACGCATATGACAGGGTAAAAAGCATTTATATGGAAAAGCAAATTACCAGGGGAGATACCGCGATCACCAAAAAAATGTACTGGAAGCCGCAAAGGCATTTCCTGATCAATACCCTATCCTCAACCGGGGACGCGGCGCCGGAAGCAGTCTTAATAAAAGTAGCGTGGGACAACCGGGATTAATACATGACACAACAGGAATTTCAGCAAATAGCGCATACCATTCCCTCCAACCCGGGAATATATAAGTATTACGATCAGGCCAATGAATTGTTATACGTGGGCAAGGCTAAAAGCCTGCGTAAAAGGGTCGGCTCGTACTTCTCCAAGACCTTTGTCAACTATAAAACGCATGAGCTCGTTCAGCGCATCAAAAGGATCGAGTTCACGATCGTGGATTCCGAGCAGGACGCTTTTCTGCTGGAAAACTCCCTGATCAAACAATTCCAGCCGCGGTTTAATATTGATTTAAAGGACGACAAGACCTATCCCTATATCGTCATTAAAAAAGAGCCTTTCCCGCGCATCTTCCTTACGCGCCGGAAGCTCAACGACGGTTCGGAATACCTCGGGCCATTTACCTCTGTAAACAAAGTGCGGGAGCTGCTGGATTTTATCAGGACCGCGATCCCTTTGCGCACCTGCAAGCTGAACCTAACAGATAATAATATACGCAAAGGAAAATTCAAAGTATGCCTGGAATACCACCTGGGTAATTGTAAGGGGCCCTGCGAAGGCAAACAAACAAAGGAAGACTACGCGGAGCATCTCAGCCAGGTGCGGAATATTTTAAAAGGCAACCTGTCGGCCGTTATACAGCATTTCAAATCGGAGATGAAGGAATATGCCGCCGCCCTGGACTTTGAAAAAGCCGAGCTTACCCGCAAAAAGGTAGAGCACCTGGAAAACTACCAGGCGCATTCGGTCATTGTCAGCCGGCATGTAAGAGAAGCCGATGTTTTTTCCATTTTGCGGGAAGGCGATATCGCTTATGTAAACTTTCTCAATGTGCAGAACGGCGCCATCGTGCAAACGCATACCTCTCGTTTTGAGGCGCATCTCGATGAAGCCAATGCAGAAGTGCTGGCATTTGCCATCGCCAACCTCCGGTCTATTTTTAACAGCCATTCTTCCGAGATCATCGTCCCATTCCCCGTAGATTATCCCGAAGAAGGCGTTATCCAAACGGTCCCTAAGGGAGGAGACAAAAAAAAGCTGCTGGATCTTTCCGAGAAAAATGTAAACTATTTCCGGGAAGAGCTACGCCGGAAAACAATGTTGCAGTTGGAGGAAAAAAGCGATAGCGACAGGCATAAGACCCTGCTGCAATTGCAGGAGGATCTCCAGTTGCCGGAAATACCCATACGGATCGAGTGTTTCGACAATTCCAACTTCCATGGGAGTTACCCTGTATCCGCAATGGTATGCTTTAAGCATGGTCTTCCTAGCAAAGCCGATTACCGGCATTTTAATGTCAAAACCGTAAAAGGAATTGATGATTTCGCTACGATGAAAGAGGTTGTTTACCGAAGATATAGCAGGTTAAAAGATGAAGCGGCGCCGTTTCCCCAGCTCGTTATTATAGACGGGGGGAAGGGCCAGTTAAACGCCGCGCTGGAAAGCATAGCCGAACTGCAGTTGGAAGGCAGGATGACGCTGGTAGGGCTTGCCAAGAATGAAGAAGAACTTTTTTTTGCGAACGACCAGGAGCCTATTCGCCTTCCTTATAATAGCGAAAGCCTGAAATTGATACGAAGAATAAGGGATGAGGTCCACCGCTTCGGCATTAGCTTTCACCGAAAAAAAAGAAGTCAGGGCTCATTTAAAAATGAACTGGAAACGATCAGGGGCGTCGGGAAAAATACTGCGGAAGAACTATTAAAAGCGTTTAAGTCGGTCAAAAAAATAAAGGAAACGCCGGAAGAGGAATTGAGCAAAGTCGTGGGCGCAGCAAAAGCAAAATTGGTAAAAGCGTATTATACTAACGGCGATGTACAAATGAACAATGCCAAAACGGAACAAGAGAAAGAGCAGAACAAAAAAGGAAAAGATCAGGCATAAAAAAAGGGGCCAGGATAAAAATCCAGCCCCGTTTTTAAAATCCAATATCCTATGAAAAACCAGGGTAAAAATAGTGAAAGGCGGCGATAAAACAATACCACGATGGGGGTATTTTAAAAATTATTTTTTCAGGGCGCAGACTCCCTTTTTAAAAGCCTTTAACCAATTAAATAGAGAGGCGCTTTATTAACTGCGTTGTTAAACAGAAACGATCATCCCCGATTAAACTTCGCCCTGACTTTGTTTTGAAAACAAGCCAAACCCCCTATAGCAGCAGGGTTCAGCATGAATTCCCAATTCTGGACAGGCAGATAGGCAGACTGGAACCATCTCCAAAAATCATTTTTATTTGCGTTTGATCAAGTACAACATAAATGTATATTATTTCAAGGAAAGCTATTCTTCCGGAGGAGGACAATACCTGTTTTTCATCGGCAAAGGATCCATACTAACAAGCGTTCGGAAATTGGGCAGGAAATAAAAACAATCCGAATTGTACAATGTGAATTACGACGTTCCGATCCGGCATATAGAAGCGTAAAAAACAACCGAGGCGCCGCGACCAGCTCCGCGCATTTAAATATTAGCTTAGAGCAGGAAGATGCAACTACCGGAAACGAATCCGATTGCGGCGCCTGAGCGCTATAGATAGAGAACCTTACCCGACGAACACAAAAAAACCCGCAAAATAATTTGCGGGTTAAGTTGATCAATCTATCCGATCATGATCGGTAATACTCTCGAAACAGTATTTAAAAACTCTCTTTAACGTCTTCAGGTAAAAGGCCTGCTATATTCCGAGCAGCCCCGTCAACTTTCGTAAACTCGCCGGGGCCCTGACGGATCAATACGACCAAAGATCCTGTTCGTAATTAAATATTTTCTCTTTGATGTTTTCTCCTTCCAACAAGGCAAGGATAGGATCCTTTACATAAGTCTTGATGAAAAAATCGTTCGGATTATTAACGGTCGATTTAATGACACGGCTGGCAAACATCCTGCTTTCAAATAATTCTTCCCAGCTCATCCTTGCGCCATAGTTCTTGCCATTGTACACTTCGAACTTAGCCAGCATAGGGCGAAGATCGGGATAATATACCCAGAAGATAGGCGACACGTCTCTGAACGATCCGTCTTCATTGACGATGGTCTGCAGGGGAGCGATACCCAGTATACGGGTGTACATCCTGGAAGACTCCTTATCAAACACGACGTCTTCTTTTATCCAGTACCGCTCGATCAGATCGGGGTTGAACTCAGCAGAAATAACCGTATCCCTCATCAGTCCTTTGGAACCGTCGGGGTCTGCAGTCCAGTCCGGCACCTGGCGGATCTTAGGTTTGCCCACCAGTATTTCGGCGATATCGCCGAAAGGCAAGGGGGTAGTGAACCTATCGTCTCCGCCAGCGGCGCTGAAAGCGGTAACTTCTCCGGATTTAATGGCGTTCAGCAGGATCATAATAAAACGCTGGTTGCCATTATCGCCTTCCGCCTTATATACAAAAGGCAGGTTAAGCTTTTCATGAACGTCTATCTCGCGCCAAACGCGTTGCATATAGGTGGCGTCGTCTTCGCGGATATGTTCATAATCAAGCGGCGTTCTTTCTTTTACGAGGTTACGCTGAATAGCATTATCATTCCGTAAAGAAGGACGCGG
This sequence comes from Chitinophagaceae bacterium, assembly GCA_016786785.1. Taxonomy (GTDB): domain Bacteria; phylum Bacteroidota; class Bacteroidia; order Chitinophagales; family Chitinophagaceae; genus Flavitalea. The sequence goes on along the minus strand of JAEUVR010000219.1, from coordinate 6,010 downwards.
AGAATCTATTTTCAATTCCGGCGCCTTCACAACCGGAACAGTGTCTTTCGGCGTAGCCAATGCCGCATTAGCGGTATTGTCGCTCCTGTTGGTACTGGTCGCTTTAGAGGCGGTTGTAGTCCTTTTGGCAGGAGCCTTCTTCTTCACCGGTTTCTTTTGCTGCGCATCAGCGGAAGCTACCATCCCTCCCATCAACAACGCTATCAAAGACAATTTAATAATGCGATTTTTCATTGTTCCCTAAGTTTACTTATTTCAAATTAAACGACATCTGGGGCAGCTCTCTTGTTCTGCCGTCTGGTCCCACTACCCTGATATTGTCAAAAAATATGCTGGTTCCCGGAGTAGCGTTGTCAATAATGGTTGCGGCATTACCGGACCATCTGTTGCCCTCGTTATTAGCGGTCTGGTAAACCGGGTATTTCCCACCTACTGCGCCGACCGTATAACTTACTACCCTGAAGGAAGCTTCAAAATCAGATTCCAGCAACCTGGCGATCACGCCTCCCTGTACCTTCAGATCAGCGGAAGGGATAGGGCCTCCTCTTTTATTGGCAATGAAAGCAGCCGGGTCGGGCAAATATTTCACGCGATATTTCACGGGAGTCGATTTGCCATCGACAATTACATTTACATTATGCTCGCCGGGCGTTTTGGGTTTTGCCACCCATTTAGGCCCGTTTACCCTTTCTATTGTTCCGCCTGAAAAACTGGCGCTCACTTTTTCTGCGCCCACGCCGGCGGTAATAGTTAAAGGATTATCAACGCCTATATACAATACGTTCATTTTATCGGCCGATACGGCAACGCCTGAAGGCATGCCCACCGTATAGTCAAGAGATTTTTTGATCTCCTCATCTACTCCATCCTGGTTTTTATAGCGGATCACCACATTCGCGGCGCCCGAACCGGATACGGGGAACTCCGTTTCTGCAATACCATCTCCGTTGGCAGTTACTTGTTTGCCATTGATCAGGATAGTTGGCGCGGCTCCCGAAGAGGTAGCGCCGAGTGCGGCGTATACTTTCAGTTTTTCGCCGGGCATCAGGTAGCTGGAGCTCAGCCCGCCTACAAAACCATACTTATCGAACCTTACCGCTACTTCTCCTATTTTGTTATGGCAGTAAGTAACGATCTGGTTTTCGGAGCTTTTTACATCATTCTGAAATTTATTCAGGATGGTAATAGCGGCTATCGCAGGCGTCATGTGAAAATAGGCGGTTGTCCACGTATTATTTTTACTGCCTGTCTGCGATTTGGGAATCGAAAGATCGATCGGAAGCTTACTGGCAAATTCCTGACCGATCTCGGGGTCTATTGCCAGCAGATCCTGTTTTAATTTTTCAAGCGTGTTCTTCAGCTTCTCTCCTTCTCCCTGGGTATCCATGATACGCGTGGAAGCGTCGAGGTTGCTTTCGTAGCCAACGCTGTCTTTGCTGTCGGGCTTGTATCCTGCCGCATCGCGGATCTTTATTTTCAGATCCTCGATATAATCATAAGCTTGTTTGGTCAGCTCCTGCGCCTGATCAGCCTTAGGTTTCCACTGGTTGGCCTTGGCGGCTGTTTTGGGATCGGACAGCTTCTCAGCAAATGACTGGTAAATATTATTATTGTTGGCGATCAATACGTTGTTAGCGTTATCGATGCTTCTGTTAACGGTTTTAAAGGCATTCAGGATCTCTGATGATACATTCAGCGCTAACAATGCAGTCAGCACCAAATACATCATATTGATCATCTTCTGCCGGGGCTCTTTAGGTAAAGACATCGGGATTTCGGTTTTTCAGTTTTTAAACAATGCATTTCATGACATACGGAAGATTACTGCCTTCCCTGCATAGCCCCAAGCATATTGCCATAAATGGTATTCAGGTTGCTTAAATTACCGGCCAGTTTAGCGATCTGCTCATGCGCTTTTTTCGCATCGCCAACGCTGCCCTGCATGGTTTCAGAAGCTGAAACCAGGGTGCCGTAAAAGCTATTCATCGCTTTCAGATGATTATTGGTATCCTGGAGTTCCAGTTCGTATATAGCATTTAAAGAACCTAAATTTTTGGTCAGCACCTGAACCTGTTCGTGAAAATGTTTGGTGCTTTCCGCAGCCGAATTAAAATGCCCGATGGTGGTAGTAGCGCCCTGGTAGGCATTTTTCATGGAATCCAGCGCAACGGTGGCTTCCTTGGTTTTAGCGGCATAGTCGCTGGTAGATTTCACCACGTCGGATACGTCTGCGATCTTATCTACCTGCGTCCCTAATTTTTTAAATCCTTCGCTGAGTTTTCCGAGGCTGGCTGGATTAATATCCGCATCCTGTAACATCTTATCCATCTTGGCGAGCGCGGGGTTTCCGGAGTTGCTATTGTTTGCTGCAAGCTTTGGCAACGCTTCGGCAAGCGCATGCATTTCTGATCCCGGAGGCGGTAAAAAAGCATATACAACGAAGATAACCGCTTCAGTGATCAGCCCTGCGGTCAAGAAAAAGTCTGCTAAAGGTTGGTGAGTAATTTTCTGCCAGGCGCCAAAGATTACAATTGCCGCGCCCATACATACGATAACATTTACAACTCTTTCTGTGGATTTAGAAACTCCAGCCATAAAATTTAGATTTAATAGGTTTTTTGAACGGATTTGTTTAGGGATATTATAATTATACGATTCTGAAAAAATTAATTAAGTCAACCGGTTTATTGGTTTTTATTCGATGCAATGACCGGATCAGGCCTTTCTTTCATCAGGATTTTTTCTTCTGAGTGGGGGGCAGATCGATCACGCAACGGAAACCAATATAAGATTTGGTAGTATCCTGGTATTCGTAATTACGGGCGCTGGTCTGTAAATAATATCCTACGTCTTTCCAGCTTCCGCCGCGAATTACCTTACGCTTCATCCTGGGCGGATCGGTATCTTTTGCGCCGTAACGAATATCCGGGTTCATATCATGCTGGAAGTTATAGGCTCCTTCATAATATAAGGAAGAAGTCCATTCTGCCACATTGCCCGCCATACAGTAAAGTCCAAAATCATTCGGCCAGTATGCATCGGCGCGAACCGTATAAAAACCGCCGTCTTCCGGATAGTTGCCGCGACCCGGTTTAAAGTTAGCCAGTAAACAACCCTTCCTGTTTCTCAGGTAATAGTTACCCCAGGGGAACATAGATTGTGAACGGCCGCCGCGCGCAGCATATTCCCATTCCGCTTCTGTAGGCAGGCGGAAATCTGACTCAGTGGTCTTATTCTTCGATTCAAGGAAGGAGTTCATATAGTGCGTTCTCCACTCGCAGAAAGCGGTAGCCTGTTTCCAGTTCACTCCCACTACCGGGTAATTGCCAAAAGCAGGATGCGCAAAATATCTTTTAGTGGCAGGCTCATTATAAGAATAACTGAAGTCACGGATCCATACCAGCGTATCGGGATAAACGGGCACCGCTTTTTTCATCATGAACTGCGAGCGGGGCTTGCTGGCGTTTTCTCTTTTTGACGCTTCTTTAAGATCGAAGGTCTCGGAGCTATAGATCAGCTTTGCCGGATCAAGGTCTTTTTTCCCAAATATCCTGTTCTCGGGAGAAAGGATCATCTGGTCCACTTTCTCAATGGTCGATTTATCATTCCATTTAATGGTAGAGGCTTTTTTCCAGTCAATCGCAAACCTTCCGTCTGCTTCTTTACCCAGCTGCATCAATACAGCCGCGGTAGAGTCTCTCACCCAGTTTACAAACTGGCGGTATTCATTATTGGTGATCTCGGTGGCATCCATCCAGAAGCCGCTGATCGACACTTGTTTATTACGGGCGGTAAAAGCGAAGTTGACATCTTCATCGCTGGGTCCCATATGGAAGGTTCCGGGGGGAACATACACCATTCCTGGCGGCTTGGTTAAATTGTATTTGCTTCCGGGAGCAACTCCGTGAAGTTGGCCATCATTGGGTAAACCCTTGGATGACTTCTTTCCCCCTATAATTCCGCAACCAACTGTAGATAAAACAGTTGCGGTCAGAATCAATAGAGCAGACAAGTTGGTAGTTTTCATAATATCGGGTATTGGGCAAAAATAATTTTTAACTGACTTCATCACAAGTTTAGAATTTTATTTGTAAACTGCAAATAACAGACTCAACCAAAGCTTTAAACGATGATGGAAAATAAAATATTGTTTCCCTAACTATTATATTTCTTCAGGCTTCCCAGCATCTGTTGTAACTTATCTACTTCAGTTACAGGGCTTTGGCATGTAAAGTTTTTACATAGATAGATTTTAGGAGATAGGGAAAAAGATTTTCCTGCCAGTAGCGGAAATTCAGAATTTTCAGCGGGAGAGGATTGAAGTATCCTGAAGGGAATGAAAATACGCAATATTTCCTTAAGTATATGCTCATTGTTATTCCCTGTTAATACAATTTCCGGAATTCCATACGATACGGATAACATGAACGTTGCCCAATTGCCAAATGATCCCGGATATTTTTGCACTACCTGTTTTATTGCGCCCCCGATTTTCATGGCTCTTTGCCGCCATTCTGCAATATCAAATATGACGCCAGTATAGTATAAATTCCATGCCATTAAAGAATTACCGGAAGGGACCGCGCTATCATACAACTCCTTTTTCCTTACGATAACATCCTGCTGTTGATCATTCGTAAAATAAAAGTAACCCGTTTCCGGTTCACTAAAATGGGTTATTACATATTTTACCAAAGTTTTTACCTTTTGGAGCCAGGTTGTACCCCCGGTTATTTCCTGGAGATGGATCAATGCCTGGATCAAAAGGGCATAATCCTCTAAAAAAGCGGGGTATTTGCTAACCCCGTCCTTATAGGAATGAAAAAACGCTCCCTCTTCCCCGTCCTTAAACCGGTTCAGCAGGAAATCCATATTGGCAAGGGCAATTGTTTTATATTTTTCTATGCCTGTTGCCGCATAGGCCTTACTGTAAGCAATGTTCATCAGGCTGTTCCAACCCAATAATACCTTATCGTCCAATAAAGGCCGCGTTCTCTGCCCGCGGCGCGCGAAAAGCGTTTCCCTCCCCTTTTGCAGGATCTCCTTCAGCCATGCCGGGTCAATATTTTTTGCCGCGGCGAAATCTTCCTCGCTCTGCGTCCTGTGCAGAATATTGACATGTTCCCAGTTGCCTTCGGCTTCGACCTGGTAATATTCATTGAACAGCCCTGCCTGCTCGCCAAGCAGCGCGTCGATTTCTTTTTTATCCCATACATAAAACTTCCCTTCCACGCCTTCGCTATCCGCATCAAGCGCTGAATAGAAGCCGCTTTCAGGCGACAACAATTCCCTTTCCACAAAATCCAGGGTATGCATGACCGTTTGCCGGTACAAGGGTTTTGAAACGATCTGGCAAGCCTCGCTCAACGTGATCGTCAGCAGGGCATTGTCGTACAGCATTTTTTCAAAATGAGGAGCCAGCCAGTATTCATCGGTAGAGTACCGCGCAAACCCACCGCCCAGCTGGTCATATATCCCGCCATATATCATTTTATCAAGGCTCAGGCAGGCCTGATCGAACGCTTCCTGGTTCCCGGTAAAAGAATAATAATGCAATAAAAAGCGGATGGTAAACGTCTGCGGAAATTTAGGGGCTCTTCCAAACCCGCCCCGGGAGCGATCGGCCGTTTTCATGATCTGCGCAAACACGCCATCCAGCTCTTCTTCGGAAAAGGTTTCGTTTGCCGTTTCCGGCCGTTGTCCGAAATCGTTGGAAGAAAGGATATGGCGCGTAAGATCTTCCGCCTGCCTGTTGATTTCAGCCCGCTTTTCCCGGAACGCCTGCGCTACGCTCAGCAGGACATCTGTCCAGGAAGCCCGGTTATAAGCGGGGGAAGGAGGAAATAGGTTCCCCCGTAAAAAGGTTTTTTATCGGGGGTAAGAAAAACATTCAGCGGCCAGCCCCCGCGTCCGGTCATTGCCTGAACGGCTTCCATATAAATATGATCGAGATCGGGCCGTTCTTCCCTGTCTATCTTGATATTAATAAAGTTTTCATTCATCACCGCGG
>JAEUVR010000144.1 GCA_016786785.1 Chitinophagaceae bacterium | reverse complement strand
GTGGGATGCGAAGAATATGAAGATCACGAATTTTGACGAAGCCAACCAGTTTGTGAAAAGAGAATACAAGAACGGTTACAGCCTGAGTTTGTAAGATCGGCTGCAGCTTAAGTTTGTAAGGCAAAATAACTGGACCGGCTTACGGTTTGCGAAAAAGATGGCGCAATAAAAAATAACTCACAATGAATCTCTGAGCGTTAAATAGAAAGGCGCGGCCAAACGCTCGGTTGACCTTTCCAGAATCATCTCGGCGGCTTTCTCGCCTGTCATTTTGAAATCAGTTGAAATAGTAGTAATTCCATCAAGGATGATTTGCTTTATTGGAGTTTCATTGTAAGAAATAATACCGACCTGCTCGCCTACCTTCATTTTCGATTCTAAAACCTTTTTCACGAGAATAATAAGATCGTCTTCCATTAAACTAATGTAAACGGTGCCTTCTTTAATATTAATTGTTTGCGGTTGCCTGATCACCTCATACTTGAATGCATAATCCTGGCAGAAACGATAAAACCCATTTAATATTTTGCTTGGATGGTAAGTGTATTCAGGGAAAATGATTTTTAAAGTATGGTATTTTTCCAATCTTTCTCTCGCCTCAGAAAGCGCATTATATATATCGCTTTCAAAATCCTCAAATACAGCTGCATAAGCCCCATCTATACCTGTTAGCGAGTGACTTATTAAAACCAATTTTTCTTTCGGAATGGTATTGATAATAGCGCTGGCATTCTCGCCGCCTTCAAGAAAATGAGGAATAATGACATAATAGGAATAATCGCTTTTCCTTTCCATAAGCAGTTTCTTGAAAAGCGAAAAATCATTGTTGTAAATATAAAAGTCTATAATAGCATTCTCGCCCAAAGTTCTAACAAAAGAATCGTATATTATTTTTTTATGTACGCTGAGTTTATTAAAGATCAGAAAAATCTTTAGTTGGTGTTTGATATCTGTTGTGGCAATGAAATATCCTTTCCCCGGCACTGAACGAATAATATCCATATCCTTTAAATGCTTGTACGCTTTTTCCGCAGTATTTCTGCTGATTTCAAGTTCATAGCTTAGGTCGTTTATTGAAGGCAAAATGTAGTCTTTTTTAATGTTCTTTTCTTCAATGCCCTTCAATATTGAATTGGCTACTTGCAGGTATTTTGGCGTTACCGAATAATCGTCCAACTTAATAAATTGGTAAATGTTCATTGCCCATATTTTAAATTAAGCGCTATATAATACTCCCCATATTTGAGACCATTGAGGTTATTTGCTATGTTATCAATCGGGCTACATTTCTAATAGGTTTTTCTATAGGTTGCCGGGTGTTTCGCGAGTATTATGATGGATTTTGTCGTGATAGCAGCCGGTTTGGGTTTAAGCTCCTTTATATAGTTCAAAACCCTCGGCGGCAGGATTGAAATAAATATAATCTTATTTCAGGAGTTTTTAGAACCTTTCATCCCGGCTTGTTAAGTTAAGGAATATTTTTTAACTACGCCCCCGGTCTGGGTTTTTGAGCCATTAAAGTTACATTACGGAACCTGAAAATAGTTAACTTTAAAGTGGAACAAGTTTAACCCATTAAAGGTTACAACTCCAGGCAATGAATGGATTTAAGTCAATAATCAATGGCGCCTTTTTTCTATCATTATTTCCCGGAATATCAGGTTGGCGGCTAAGCCATTCAAATAAAATGATCATTTACTGATTATACAATTGAGTGAGAACGGAGCGGCGCGTACACGTGATGGATGCTGAGAATTGAAATTGCTGAAATTTATGAGAAGTAGAAAGGACGCCCTGAAAAACCTTGTGTTATTAATAGTCCCAAAGATATTATGTCAAAAATTTTTCACGATCTAAATAAATAAATAAATATGAAAAGAAGAGATATTATTAAAAGGCTGGGCTTCCTTCCGCTGGGAGCGGGAGTTTTTGGAAGCATGCTTCCATTCAGCGCCGCCAGGGGAGAATCTACCCGAACGCAGGGAGCAAAGAGGAATTTGCTTAAAGAGCTCGGGATTCGAACATTTATTAACGCTGCCGGCACTTATACCGCCATGACAGCTTCATTAATGCATGATGAAGTGATGGAAGCAATAGAACAGAGCGCTAAGGAATTCTGCATGCTTGAAGAAGTTCAGGATAAAGTAGGGGAAAAAATTGCAAAAATGGTTCATGCAGAAGCAGCCATGGTAACTGCGGGAGCATTCTCCGCTTTAACCTTGGGCATGGCAGGAATACTTACTGGCGCTGATCAAAAAAAAGTAAAGCAACTTCCGCACCGCCTTGAAGAATCGGGTATGAAATCAGAAGTGATTCTTCAAAAAGCGCACTTCGACGGGTATGAACATGCGCTTGCCAACACTGGAGTTACTATAATTCCTGTAGAGACAGCGGAAGATGTGGATAGGGCAGTTAACGAAAAGACGGCATCCATGCATTTTTTGAATTGGCATGCTCCGGAGGGTAAAATTCAGCATGAGGAATGGCTGGCGCTGGCTAAAAAGCATAATTTACCTACGTCAATTGATATTGCCGCCGATGTGCCGCCCGTGTCTAATCTATGGAAGTTCAATGATATGGGTTTTAGCTTCGTAGCGCTTTCGGGCGGTAAAGCGATTTGCGGGCCGCAAAGCGCCGGCATACTCATGGGCAAAAAGGATATCATTGCCGCCGCCCGGCTAAATAATTTCCCCAATAGCGTTACGATAGGCAGGGGAATGAAAGTGAATAAGGAAGAAATGCTGGGCATGTATGCAGCGCTGGACAGGTACATCAATCAGGACCATGATAAGGAATGGAAGATGTGGGAAGACCGGGTAAAAACAATTACCAGCGAGGTTGAAAAAATCAATGGCGTTACGACCACAGTAACAGTACCGCCGATTGCTAACCACAATCCTAAAATAACGATATCATGGGATAGCAATAAAATAAAATTAACCCGCCGCGATCTCGGAAGAAAATTGCGTAAAGGAAGTCCTTCCATTGAGGTGATGTCGTGGGGGGACGATCAGCATAGTATTGACCTTACTGTTTTTATGCTGAAATCCGGGCAGGATAAAATCGTAGCAAAACGGCTTAGGGAGGAACTTTCAGGAGGCAATGTTTAAAACACATGGGCGCATAATATAGCCTGTTGGTTCTCATAAAGGAACTCCCGGGAAGCTATGTTTAAATCCGGTTTATTATTACATTAAAAATTCTCCAACAAAAACGGACTCGCTCGCTCGTCGGTAGGGTTCGTACCTCCCTGCGAAATATGTTTTCTCTCCTTTTCGGGTGGACTGGCCTGAGCAGGGTAGGCTCGTACCCACAGCGCTATGTCAGATGCCAGCAATAGACGCCGCTCCCAAACCTTGGAATCGGCTTATTGCGGATTACTTGGGCAGCGCCATTCCTATTGCCGAAATGCGTGAATACAGTAGGGGACGGTTCTTGAAATTTAGGCTGGTAATTTACGGTCATTGCCCTGCAATACGGGTTGACGGGAATAGTCTGATAAATGAATCGTTATAAAGGCGCGGGCGCCTCAGTATCAATAATTTAAAGAGTAAGGACTGAGAGTAATCAATATAACAGATATGAAATGCAAAGCTATTATGAGTAAGGAAGCATTTGAAAGAGCGGATAATTTTAACAATGCGCCTTTTCTGTTATTATTTTTTCTCCTGATCATCTCATGTTTTACTCGATGCAGAAATGGGTTGCCTCCTGGAGACCCTGATAATGACGGGCTTTTGTTACCGGGCGGTTTTGACGCGGTAGTAGTTGTGGATAGTTTAGCGGGGGCCGCCAGGCATCTTGCCGTAAACGATAACGGCGATATCTATGTGAAATTGAGGTTCCCGGACTCATTGGGCGGGAATGCCGCTTTACGGGATACTGATAATGATGGTAAAGCCGATATTATTAAAACTTTTGGCGACTATCAGGATAGGGATCAATATGGAACCGCGATGAGGATAAATAACGGATACCTGTGGTTCAGCTCGGTGACGAGGATATTCAGACAGAAGCTGAGCCCGGGAAAGCTGATCCCTGATAGCGAGATGGAGCTCATGTTAACCGATACGCAAAGAATCAGCCAACACGATGCAAAACCCATAGCATTCGATAATAATGGCAATATGTATGTGCCATTTGGGGCTCCGTCTGACTGTTGCCAGATAAACGATAGAACGCCGTTTTCACCGGGTATTTATCCCTGTCCTTTACTTGAATTAAGAGGAGGCATCTGGAAGTTTGACGCCGGCAAACCCAACCAGTTTCAAAAAGACGGTCAAAAATTTGCAACAGGGCTCAGGAGCGTGGTAGCATTAGCATGGGATACAGCGGATAATAATTTATTTACGGCAGCTCATGGAAGAGACGACCTGATGGAAGCCTGGCCCAATCTTTTTACCTCCTGGCAATCATCTGTACTTCCTTCTGAGGTATTCCTGAAATTGGAAGAGGGCGCAGATGCGGGGTGGCCATATCATTATTACGATCAGATCCAGGAAAAATATGTTCTCAATCCTGAGTATGGGGGAGACGGGAAAAAACAAGGAGATGTTAGCAAATTAGTAAAACCGCTGGTGGGATTTCCCGGGCATGTTGCTCCGAATGACCTGTTGTTCTATAAGGGAGATCAGTTTCCGGAACGTTATAAGGGCGGCGCTTTTATTGCCTTTCATGGTTCTACCAGTAGCGCGCCCTATCCGCAGACAGGATATTTTGTGGCTTTTGTTCCAATGAAAAATGGGGCGCCTTCAGGTCCATGGGAAGTCTTTGCCGATGGGTTTGTAAGCAAGCAGCCCCTGGTAAATCCAAGCGATGCCATCTATCGTCCTATGGGACTTGCGCAGGGCCCGGATGGATCATTATATGTTTCTGATTCGGAAAAAGGCAAAATATGGCGCATCATGTTCAAGGGAGATAAAAATGGTTTTGGCAAATCGCAGTTAGCGGAAGCGGAAAAGCGAAAGTTGCAAGCGCCCAATATTAAAATGCCCGATGAAGCAAAAGATATTTTAGAACAAAATAGACGTAAACAAAACGGTAGGCTTTATTGGCTTTATTGTAGGGCTTGTCATCAGTCAGACGGCAAGGGCGATGGAAGCCGTTTTCCGCCATTAGCTGGTTCTGAGTGGGTGACCGGAGATTCGAAAGTTTTAATTGGTATTGTATTAAATGGCAAAGAAGGCGAGATTACTGTTAAAGGAAGAACGTACAATGGCTCAATGCCTGAACTTAGCCTGCTTAATGATGATCAGATTGCTAATATATTAACGTATATAAGACTGAGATTTAATAATGATTCCACCGCTATTACCGCCGAAGAGGTAAGTAAAGTGAGAAAAGAGTTGAAAAAATAAAGGATAAAAAAATAAATGGATGATAGAGCCAATCTAACGGTTTCTCCATCGAAAAAC
>JAEUVR010000133.1 GCA_016786785.1 Chitinophagaceae bacterium | reverse complement strand
ACGAACAAAAAGACTTTCGCCAAAAAACTGGCTTTTCCCCTGATCTTATCCCTGCTGATCTCCGCCGCCATCAGCGTTTTCGGCGGTATCGAGTATCGTACTTTTGGCCCGGGCTTTCTTGCGGCTATTCACCTGGCCATATTTGCTTCGGTGTTTGCTTTTGTCGCCAATGCCGGCTATATCTGGTCGGGCCTTAACGGCAGGCTGAAAGCGGCGGGCGCTTCCGTTGCGCATGTTGGATTTGGTATAATGATGGCGGGCATCCTGATCTCTTCCTCTAAAAAAGAAGTGCTTTCGATGAACCGCTTGAACCCCTTGAATTTCGGCCCCGACAATAAGGAAAAAGGAACAGAGAATATGACCCTTTTTAAGGGCATACGCACCGATATGGGCAAGTACTGGGCTACTTACACAAAGGACAGCGTAGATAAGTTTGATAAGACCACCTATTTTCATGTGCGGATGGAGAAGAAGGACGGCAAGGGCGATTTTGTGCTGACGCCCGATCTGATCCGGAATACCAAGGGGCAGGAGGGACTTTCACAGAATCCCGACGCCAAGCACTACTGGCATAAGGATATATTCAGCTATATCAGCTATGCGGAGGTGATGAATCCTGAAAAGGACACCGCCCAGTTTAACAGGCATTCCATGAAACCTGGCGACACGGCTTTTTATTCGGGCGGCTATATGGTGCTGGACCGCGTTACGCCCAACCCCTCGAACGATAAATACCAGTTTACCCCCCAGGATACCGCTATCATGGCCGAGCTGAGCATTACCAGTTCCGACGGGCGCAATTTCCGGGCAACCCCTGCTTTTTACGTGAAAGACAACCAGGTGCATTACAGTATGGACACCATCCATTCGCAGGGCCTGGCCATCGGCCTGGCCCAGGTGGTGGATAACCAGCGCGTGGGGATCATCGTCAAGGAATCGTCCCGGCTAACGCCTTTTATCGCGCTGAAAGTATTGCAGTTCCCCTTTATCAACCTGATATGGGCGGGCGTTATCCTGATGATCATCGGGTTCGTAATGAGCATAGTACGCCGGGTGAAAACGATGAAACCTGAAAAATCATGACTCCCTTATTCATTTTGGCTCCTGCAGCGGCCGCGCGCAGGGGATTGGCAACGAACAGGAAGACCTGTTAGAGGAGCCCGGAGACCTGTAATAAACTGATAAAATAGCGCCGCAGGATTCGCTTAACAAGGGATATTTATTAACTTAGCCTAACCTTATGAAAGGGTTTACCAGGGCCATATTATTCCGCTTGTTTCCGGCGCTCCTGTTTATGGGCTGCAGCCTTAATGGTTTCTCTCAAACTGATCCTGCAAACAACCCATTCCCGGATATTCCCCTTCCCCAGTTGGGCCCTAATGATACCATACCTGTTTTTTCGGAAGTGCACGACGGGGAGTGGACGCCTGTCAGCAACCTGGAATGGGTATGGGTAACCGCCCGTTATCCCAGGCATCTCCTTAAAAAACGGCAGGAATGGACAAGGTTGCGCAATGCCGTATATGTCACTTATCCTTATGCGAGAAAAGCGGCCTATATCATCAATGATATCAACAGGAAGCTGGCGGATATCCCGGATAAAGGCGACCAGCGGAAATATATTCGTTCGAGGGAAAAAGAATTAAAGAAAGAATTTGCCGATCCCCTGAAAGAGTTGTCCGTCTACCAGGGCAAGGTGCTGATGAAACTGATCAACCGGCAAACGGGAAATAATTGTTATGAGATTATCAAGGAGTATAAAGGAGGGCTGAACGCCGGCATGTGGCAGACTGTCGCCTTTATATTCGGCTCAAGCCTTAAGCAGGATTATAATCCCCGGCAGGCCGACCAGCAGATAGAGCTTATCGTAATGGAGTTGGAAAGGATGTTCAGCAAGATTTAAGCCTGCTTTCTCATTTTTTCAATGATGCCGGTAGTGGAAACGCCTTCAATGATCTTATTAACGATCACCCGCCCGCCATTCGCTATCACTTCTTTGGCGCCGACAATTTCATCAAGGGTATAATCGCCTCCTTTTACCAATACGTCCGGTTTAATGCTGTTGATCAGTTCCAGGGGCGTGTCTTCCTCAAAGATCACTACAGCGTCGACCAGTAAAAGCGAAGCGATCACCAATGCGCGCGATTGCTCGTCGTTTACGGGCCGGCTATTTCCCTTTAACCTTTTGGTAGAAGCGTCGGAATTGAGGCCCACTACCAGGAAATCTCCTTCTTTGGCAGCCTGGCAGAAAGAATAGATATGGCCCCGGTGAAGAATATCGAAGCAGCCGTTGGTAAAGCTGACGGTCTTGCCCAAAAGCCTGATCTGCGCCAGCTTATGCCGCAAGGCTTCGAGCGTATAGATCTTGGGTTCTATGGCATAAATATTTTTCATGTTCTTCGTTTGTTGACAAGGGGAAATAATAAAAAAGCGATCGTCCCGAAAACGATAAAGATCGCCGTTTGCGAGAACCAGATCAGCATTCCCAACGATAGGCCTTTTTCAGGCGATACGCCATAGAGCATCATGACCTGCTGGATCGCGTACTGGTAAGAGCCAATGCCGCCCGGCGAAGGAACGATCATTCCGAAGCTTCCGAATGTCAAAGCGGACAATGCGGCTTTGATGCCGTACTGGCTCATGTCTTTCATCGCAAAAAAGCCCATATAAGCGCTGTAAAGATAAAGCGTCCAGATCAAGGCGGTATGAAAAAAGAACGCTCCTTTGTTTTGGATATGCCGGATGCTGATCAGCCCCTGCCATATACCCTGCAGCGCCTTTTTAATTTTTTCGACCGATTGAAAGCGGCTTAACTTTTTTAACAGCCATATGCTGAACATGATAAAGATAAGGACCAGGATCGCGACGATGGTTATGCCGATAACGGAAAGATCCTTCGCGCCCGAAGAGAAAAAGTTCTTGAACAGGCCGATGGCGAAATTGCCGATCAGTTCGTATTGAAAGACGATGGTCAGCAATAGCACAACGAACAGGCTGCATACGTCAATGGCCCTTTCTGCGACGATGGTCCCGATAAGTTTATCGGCAGGTATTTTTTCGTAGCGGCCAAGTAAGGTGCATTTTAGCACTTCGCCCAGTCGGGGAACGGCCAGGTTGGCCAGGTAGCCCGTCATGACTGCAAGAAAGGCGTTCAGTACGGAAGGGTTATATCCCAATGGCCTGATCAGGATACGCCAGCGTACGGCCCTGGAAAAATGACTTAACATCAGCATTGCCGTAGCGGGGATCATGAACAGGTAATTCGCGTCGGAAAGATCGTTGAGGATGGCGTTCCAGTTGGATTTCCGGAGCGCAAGCCATAATAAAAATATGCCCAGTCCCAGGAAAAACAGGTATTGCAGAAAGCCGATGAGTTTTTTATTCATGATACGAAAAAACGTTTTACCGGCCGGTTTTATGCATTGACCGCTAAGTTATCAATAAGTCTCACTTCATTCAGAAAGGCGGCAACCAGCGCCACAAGCGGCTGGGCTCCGTCCCATTTCTCCACCAGCTGCAGGCTGTCGCGGTCGGCGAACGCTATATAATCTACCCTGAAATGCTTTTGCTCAAGCCTTTGCTTAGCCTTTAACGCAAGCGCGCCAAGGTTTCCGGCTTTTATTTCATCCCGGATATACTGCAGGGTTTTATAGATCTCGGGCGCAATTTTTCTTTCTTCCGCCGAAAGGCGAAGGTTGCGGCTGCTCATGGCCAACCCATCGGCTTCTCTTACCGTAGGGCAGGCGATCAGCGAAATAGGCAGACCGAGATCGGCGATCAGCTTTTTGATCACCATGCATTGCTGGTAGTCCTTGCTTCCCATAAAGAGCAGGTCGGGGTTGACCAGGCGAAGAAGCCTGCTCATGACCTGGCAAACGCCCTGGAAATGGCCCGGTCTGAACCTGGCTTCAAGAATACTATCTAAATATCCCAGCTCAAATCGTTCCAGTTTTCCCGTTCCGGAAGGATAAATATCATTTACTGAAGGAATGAACAGGATATCGGCCGATGTTTTATTGAGCAGGTAGATATCGTTTTCCAGGCGTTGCGGGTATTTCCTGAAATCTTCAGGATCGTTGAACTGGGTCGGATTTACGAAGATGCTGCATATGGCAGCCGACGAACGTTCGGCGGCCGTTTTTACCAATTGAAGATGTCCTTCATGGAGGGCGCCCATGGTTGGCGCAAAGCCAATAACCTGTCCTTTCGATTTTTCCGAGCGTACAAAATTCTGCAGGTCGGAGGGGTGTTTTATAATGATCATTTTATGCGTTTAGAGGCCAGGATCTGCTATGGACTTATTTTTCTGAATAAATACCTTACCTTTGCAAACTAATTTTAATGGTTATTTCTAACCAACTTTTTATCATAATGCTGACAAAGAAAAGAATTTTATTTATTGCCAACGAAATGTCCCCTTATTTAGAACTTACTGAATTTTCGGAAATTGTTAACAGGTTGGCGATAAAATCTAATGAGGCTGGATTTGAAGTGAGGTGCATCATGCCCCGGTTTGGCAGTATAAATGAAAGGCGTCACCGTTTGCACGAGGTGGTAAGGTTGTCGGGCATTAATGTTTCTATTGATAATGACGATTATCCTCTCCAGATAAAGGTAGCCTCTCTTCCCAATGCACGATTACAGGTCTATTTTCTTGATAATGAGGATCTTTTCAAAAGAAAGCATATTTTTCATGATGATAACGACGAATGGTTTGAGGATAACGCCCTGCGCACCGCTTTTTTCTGCAAGGGCGCCCTGGAAACCGTAAAAAAATTCGGGTGGCCTCCGGATATTATCCATTGCAGCGGGTGGATGACCGCATTGATTCCCCTGTATCTTAAGACCTACTATAAAAAGGAACCGGTATTTGCGCATAGCAAAGTGGTTTTTTCTATCGGCAGCGCCAGCTTTAAAGAGTCGCTGGGCCCTGATTTTCTCAATGTTATTAACATCAATGGAAGCTTAAAGGAAAAGGAACTGGAGCCGTTCAAAGAAAGCAATAACCTTGCGATGATGCGCGGCGGCGCGGCTTATGCCGATGCGATAACCTTTGGCGCGGAGGAAGTGAATAAGAAGCTGGTGGAGGAATTCGGCAAGGTGCGGGGCAAGAAAGTACTGAACTATAATGCCGCTTCCGATTTAACAGACTATTTGCAGTTATATAACGACATTGCCAAATAGATTCAAGTCATACACTTTATAACCTACTCTCAGTGAAGAGGAAATTTTTTGTTTCGATCATCATTCCGCTTAGCGTTTTCCTGGTTTATACCTCCTGTACCAAATTAGATACTACCGACCTGGGGAATGGCCTTATACCGCCCATCGATAACATTCATACATTTGATACCATCCTGGATGTGTTTACCGATAACAAATTGTTTGTCGATACCACCACGATGCCTTACGATGAAGACCATGCCGTCGGGATCATTGAAGATGATCCGGAATTTGGCAAAACCATTGCCGCCCTGTATGCCAGCTTTACCCCGGGCGCGTACGGAACGCATCCTTTCAGGAGCGTTGCGGACGTCAAGATCGATTCGGTGGTGCTTTCGCTGAAGTTTACCAAGCTCTACGGCGATTCGACCGCTATCCAGGAGTTTGAAGTAAGAGAGATAGATCCGCTTACGATATTCGAGGACACGCTGTATAAGCTCGATGCGCCCGATTTTGCCGTTCTTCCCGATCCGCTGGGTAAGGCAACCCGTCAGTTTCTTACCCTTAATGATTCGACGTATTATGTTAATGCAAAAGACACCATTAGCGTCAGCAGCGAACTGCGTATTAAGCTCGATACGGCTTTTGGACGCAGGTTCGTGGAAGCGGATACTTCGGGAGCGTATAAAAATGATGCAAACTTCAGGGCCCTGTTCAAGGGAGTGCAGGTTATCGCCAGCGAAGGCGGTTCTTCCTCTAAAACAGCGCTGGCTTATTTCAATCTTAACGATAATACCAGTTCCAGGATCACCCTGTATTGCCGGGTAACCAGCGACGGCAAAACAGATACCGTGGCGCCGTTTTTCGCCAATACCACCGACCCCCAGGCCAACCTGATCCGCAGAACGCCGGCGCATGGATATGCCGATATGCCGAATGATCCCCAGGAAAACAAGGAGAAGCTGTATATACAAAGTACTCCGGGTTCTTATGCCACCATTAAAATACCAGGTCTGTCCGGGATGGACAACCGCGTGATCCACCGCGCCGAGCTGATTGCCGAAAGATATCCCTCTGCCGGCGATTATCCTTATACCGCGCCCGACGCTTTGTTTCTGGATGCGGTGAATGAAACGGGCGACTCTACTTTTACGATTCGCAACGATTTTGTCCAGTTGAGCCAATACCCCGGTTACGAGCTGGCAACCCTGGGAGGCGTTTTGAAAAAGGATCAATACGTATTTAATATATCGCGGTATGTGCAGAGCATAGTAACCCAGAAATTTCCCAATCCTACATTGAGAATACATGCGCCCTTTCTGATACGTCCTTATTTTATGCCGGCTAATTCAAATACGCCGGCAGGAAGAACTGTCGTATCGCTGAATACGCCGATTGCTTCCGGAAGAGTTGTTCTTTACGGCGGGGGCTCCACTGCTCCGAATAAGATGCGGCTAAGGATTATTTATTCAAAAATCTAATCCTGAAACCTATCTTTGCGCTCGTTATTAACTCATTTATTCTTTAATATTCAATAACGAAAAAACCTATGCCTTATCTATTCACTTCTGAAAGCGTTTCAGAAGGCCATCCCGATAAAGTAGCCGACCAGATATCCGACGCGCTCATCGATAACTTTCTTGCTTTTGATCCTCAGTCGAAAGTGGCCTGCGAAACGCTTGTCACTACGGGACAGGTGGTGCTTGCGGGAGAGGTGAAGTCAAAAGCTTATCTCGACGTGCAGGAGATCGCCCGCGGCGTTATCCGCAAGATCGGGTACACCAAAAGCGAATACATGTTTGAAGCCAGCTCCTGCGGCGTGTTATCGGCGATACATGAGCAGTCATCCGACATCAACCAGGGCGTGGACAGGAAGAAAAAAGAAGAACAGGGCGCCGGCGACCAGGGAATGATGTTCGGCTATGCCACCAACGAAACGGACGATTATATGCCGCTTGCCCTGGATCTTGCCCATAAACTATTGATCGAACTGGCCGCATTGCGCAGGGAAAACAAGCAGATCAAATACCTGCGCCCCGACGCCAAAAGCCAGGTAACCCTCGAATACGACGACAACAATAAACCCACGCGTATAGACGCTATTGTGATCTCTACCCAGCACGACGACTTCGATACCGAAGCGAAGATGCAGAAGAAGATCTCCGAGGATGTCAGGAACATTCTTATCCCGAGGGTAATATCGAAATATAAAAAATACCGCAAGCTGTTTAACGACGGCATTAAATACCATATTAATCCCACCGGCAAATTTGTCATCGGCGGCCCGCACGGCGATACGGGGCTGACCGGCAGAAAGATAATCGTGGACACTTATGGAGGCAAGGGCGCGCATGGCGGCGGCGCATTCAGCGGCAAAGACCCTTCAAAGGTCGACCGTTCCGCAGCTTACGCTACCCGGCATATTGCCAAGAACCTCGTAGCGGCAGGCGTTGCCGGCGAGGCGCTGGTGCAGGTCTCTTATGCTATCGGCGTCGCAAAGCCGATGGGCGTCAACATCACTACGTACGGGACTTCCAAAGTCGGGCTTTCGGATGCGGAAATTGCCAAAAAGATAGAAGCGATCTTTGACCTGCGTCCTTATTTTATTGAAAAACGTTTACAACTGCGCAATCCTATTTATAGCGAAACAGCCGCGTATGGCCATATGGGACGGAAAAATGAAACGGTTGAAAAAACCTTTACTTCCCCTGATGGTAAAACCATCAAAAAGAAAGTAGAGCTTTTCACCTGGGAAAAACTGGATTATGTGGATAAGATAAAAAAGGCTTTCGGGCTTTAATTCTTTTTACCTTTTACATGAACAGGAAGGATAATCCCTGGCAGATATTATCGCAGCGGCAGGCATATGATAACCCATGGATAGGCGTTACGGAATTTGACGTGATCAATCCTTCAGGCGGCAATGGCATATATGGCAAGGTGCATTTTAAAAACCTTGCCATTGGCGTTGTGCCGCTTGATGCGGAAATGAATACCTGGCTGGTTGGCCAATACAGGTTTCCTATCGACCGTTATAGCTGGGAGATCCCGGAAGGCGGCTGCCCCGAAGGAATGGACCCGCTTTCGGGCGCCCGCAGAGAGCTGGCCGAAGAGACAGGGCTTACGGCCCATTCCTGGTTGAAAATAATGGAGATGCATGTGAGCAATTCCGTTACCGACGAAAAAGCTATTATTTACCTGGCCAGGGAACTGGAACAGCATGCCGCATCTCCCGAAGAAACAGAACAGCTGATCGTTCAAAAACTTCCTTTTGAACAAGTGTACAGGATGGCGGAGGAAGGCTGGATCACCGACGCTCTTTCGGTGGCCGCTATTTTAAAAGTAAAACTGATGTTATCCGATGGAAGGATCTTCTGATAAGCGCCGGGTTGCCAAAACCTCCCTGATCATCGGGAGGCAGCCGGTCATTGAAGCGATCGAATCCGGAAGGTCAATAGATAAAATATTATTACAGGCAAATGCCAGCGGAGAGAATATCGGCAGGATACGCCAGCTTGCTAAAGAACGCCATATCCCCATTCAAACGGTTCCCCCCGAAAAGCTTTTCTCCTTAACGCGTTCCAACAGCCAGGGCTGTATCGCTTTTGCCGCGTTATTGCAATATGTCGACTTGCAGCAGGCGATCGATCATGTTTTCGGTAAGGGGGAAACGCCCCTGTTCCTGATGCTGGACGGCGTTACCGATATTCGAAACATAGGCGGCATGGCAAGAACGGCCTTGTGTTGCGGCGCGCAGGTATTGATCGTGCCGGATAAGGGAGTAGGCGCATTGAATGAGGAAGCCCTGAAAGCGTCCGCGGGCGCCCTGGAGAAAATACAGGTATGCCGCGTAAGCAGCCTGCTTAAAGCCATAGAAGAACTGCGCCTTAATGGCATCAAAGCCTATGTGTCGGAAATAAAAGAGGGCAAGGAGATGGGAGCGCTCGATTTTACGACACCCTGCTGCCTGGTAATGGGCAGCGAAGGAAGAGGCGTACAACCCTATATCAGCAAGGCTGCCGATGAACGTTTTTTTATTCCTATGTCCGGCGAATTTGATTCCTTTAATGTCTCTGTCGCCGCCGGCATTATTTTATACGAGGCTTTAAAGCAAAGGCGACAATAGAAAATAATAATACTACTTTTACCCCTATGAGCCGAAGGTCAACCGTTCAATTAGTAGAATGCCCCCGCGACGCCCTGCAGGGCTGGAAAACCGATATCCCCACGGAAACGATCATCCGATATCTTAACGTGCTGCTGCGCGTAGGCTTTCATACCCTGGATTTTGGAAGTTTTGTATCGGCGAAAGCCGTTCCCCAGATGGCTGAAACGGAAGAAGTGCTGGATGGACTGGATCTAACGGGCGTCAATACCCGGCTGTTGGCGATCGTGGCCAATACCCGCGGCGCCGAGGAAGCGTCGGCGCATACGCAGATAGATTACCTGGGATTCCCTTTTTCGATCTCGGAAACTTTTCAGAAGCGGAACACCAACTCTACTATTGAAGAGTCTATGCACCGGGTGCAGGAAATTCAAAATATCTGCGAAAGAACAGGGAAAAAATTAGTGATCTATATTTCCATGGCCTTCGGCAATCCTTACGGCGATCCCTATTCCGAAGAGATCGTATTCAAATGGATAGAGAAGATGATCCGGATGGGGGTAGACATTATTTCGCTGGCCGATACCGTAGGGCTGGCAACGCCCCGGCAGGTATACGATATCACCCGAAGCCTGGTAGTGGTGCTTCCGAATACGGAGATAGGCGTGCATCTTCATTCGCATCGCCATAACTGGAAAGAAAAGATCGATGCGGCTTTATCCGCTAAATGCCTGCGTTTCGATGGCGCGATGAAGGGCATAGGCGGTTGTCCAATGGCAAATGACGAGCTGGTGGGCAATATGAACACGGAGCTGCTGATCCCTTATTTCGAAGAACTGAATTTACTGGAGCGCATCGATAAAGAGGCGCTGTCGGAAGCTTCAGCCTTAGCGAGCCAGATTTTTTCTATGTAGGCCCCTGCCGATCAGCGGGGCAATGAAGATTGATCGCATGAAAATGTTCCTGGATATAGATATTGCCTCCCCGCCGGTAAAAATTGATTACCGGGATAAGGTGATGATGACGGGCTCCTGCTTTACCGAACATATCGGCGGCAGCCTGGAAGAGATGAAGTTTCGCATCTTCCAAAATCCCAATGGGATCATTTTCGACCCTTCCAGCGTAGCTTCCAGCCTGCTTTCTTATATAGACCAAAAACAATATGCCGGAGAAGAGCTTGTCTATTTAAATGAGTTATGGCAAAGCTGGCAGCACCATAGCCGTTTTTCGGATATGAGCAGGGAAAAAGCGCTGGAGCAGATCAACAGCTCGCAGCGGCAGGCGCATGCGTTTTTAAAAGAATCCCAATGGCTGATCATTACCCTGGGCACGGCTTTTTCTTACCGGCTGATGCCTGGAAATACCCCTGTTGCAAACTGCCACCGGGCGCCGGCCTCCTTTTTCGAGAAACATTTGATGACCATCGAAGAGATCAATACCGCGCTTGATAGTTGCCTTCGCCAGGTATTCCGGTTCAATCCCGATTTGCGCGTAGTCTTCACCGTGAGCCCTGTGCGGCATCTCCGGGACGGCGTTATTGAAAACAACCGCAGCAAGGCGCGCTTGCTGGAAGTTACGCATCATCTTGTGCGCAAATACGAGAGGCTGTATTATTTTCCCGCCTACGAACTGGTGGTAGATGTGCTAAGGGATTATCGTTTTTATGATATAGATATGGCCCATCCCAATTACCAGGCTACGCAATTCGTTATCGAAAAGTTCATGGAATGCTATGTGAACGACGAGTCGAGGGCGTTGAGCCGCGAGGTACAGAAGATAACCGCGGCCCGCAGGCACAAGCCCTTCCAGGCTTCTACCGAAGCGCATAAAAGATTCCTGCGGCTACATGCGGAGAAAACCCGCGCGTTGATGGAGAAATATCCCTTTCTCGATCTTAAAGAGGAGCTGGTTTATTTTGTCAATGCTGCATCCTGATTAGGGAGCGTTTGCAAGGTATCGTGGTTTTGACGGAAGCTCAGGATTGTTTTGTCAAATGCCTCTAACCAAGGATGCATCCAAAGTATTGTAGCTTTGGCGGAAGGTCAGACCTGTTATATCAAATGCATCCTGACCTGGAACGCTTCACGGCATTTTAGTTTTGGCAGACGATCGGGGCTGTTTTCTCAATGCATCCGGTCGCCCCTGACCTCGAGCCGGGCCATGATACCTGCCTCATAATCCAGCCATTCCTTCCATCGCCTGCGCACTTCCTGTTTATCCGTATATGCTTCGGCCAGTTCGATGAATAAATGATAATGACCTGCTTCGCTTTCCATAAAACGGCGGTAAAAGTTCCGGAGGTATTCGTCTTCCAGTCCCTCGCTAAGTCTTTTAAACCGTTCGCAGCTTCTCGCTTCAATAAGGGCAAAAATAAGCAGGCGGTCTAACAGCCGCTCTTCCTCGCTGCCGCCTTTTTTCTGAAACTCCATCAGTTGGTTTACATATTCATCTTTTCGTTGCTTGCCCAGGCGCAGCTTTCTTTTATCCAACTCGGCCAATACCAGCCGGAAATGGCCCCATTCTTCCGTAACGATAGGAGAGAGTTCGCGCACCAGCCGGTCTTTGCCGGGATACCGCTGTATCAGCGAAATACAGCTGGTAGCGGCTTTCTGTTCGCAATACGCATGATCGGTAAGGATTTCTTCCAGCGAGATCGCCGCCAGGTCGACCCATCTCGGATCTGTCGGCAACTGGAGACCTAAAATATTTTTTTCCGCTTGTTGCATAGTTGTTTGTATTTATCAAAATATCAAGACCTTCGGGAGGCCAAAGATATGAATGGGACGCCCTCTTTGTATAACGTTACGATCGCCCCGACCAAAGATATGAATGAAGATTTTCTGAATAGCAGGTTACAGCGACGCCAGGAAGAAGATGCATTCCGGCAGTTGAGGATCGCCGGCGCCGGCGTTGATCTCTGCTCAAACGATTACCTCGGCATCGTCAGGAACAAACGGATCGAAAGCATTATTGACCATTCTGCTGCGCAGGAAAAATTATACGGTTCAACAGGCTCCCGGCTGATATCGGGGAACTATCGTTTGATCGAGGAAACAGAAAAACAAATTGCCCGTTTTCATGCTTCGCCTTCGGCGCTCATCTTTAATTCGGGTTATGACGCCAATACCGGTCTGTTAGGAAGCGTTCCCCAGCGCGGCGATACGGTATTATACGACCAGCTGAGCCATGCTTCTCTCCGCGACGGCATACGGTTAAGCCTGGCGCGCTCCTTTTCTTTTGCGCACAATGACCTGGCCGACCTGGAAAAAAAACTCAGCCAGGCTTCAGGAAATATATTTGTGGCAACCGAATCGATATTTTCTATGGATGGCGATAGCGCGCCGCTCCGGGAAATAGTTGCCTTATGCCGCCGGTATGGGGCGCGCCTGATCGTTGATGAAGCGCACGCTACCGGCGTTATCGGCGGGAGCGGAGAGGGGCTTGTCCAAATGCTGCAATTGCAGGACGATTGTTTTGCGCGGATATACACATTTGGCAAAGCGCTGGGTTGTCATGGAGCGGCTATAGCCTGCAGTAGCTTATTACGCGATTATCTTATTAATTTCAGCAGGCCGTTCATCTATACCACCGCGATGCCGGCGTCGGCGGTATTGGCGATACAAGCGGCGTATTCGCTTTTCCCGGGGATGCAGGAAGAACGCAACAACCTGCAATCGCTGATCGGGGCATTCCGCGCCGCCGCGGGAAACCTGGTCATTTCAGAAAGCGAAACGCCGATACAGGCGGCGATCATTCCCGGCAACCGGCAGGTGAAAGCTGCGGCTTCGCGCCTGCAGGAAAACGGTTTTGACCTGAGGCCGATATTATCGCCGACGGTTCCGCAGGGCAAGGAGCGGCTTCGGGTGGTATTGCATGCTTTTAATACGATAGCGGAAGTCGAGCGGGCGGTAGGCATGATCGTTAGCCGGGATTAATGCCGAATATTGCCTAATTTATTTACTTTTAAACAATATTAAATATCCTGTTCCAATCATGCGGATCATTTATTTTGTTATTTCTCTACTGCTGACCGTCGCGCTGATCATTGGCCTTGATAATCCCATCGGCAATATTCCTCCGCTCGGGTCCTTTGTCAGTCCCCAGCATGGCTTCTGGCAGAATGCCGAGCCGGCGGACAAGGATTTTAATGCCGATATTAATCTACCCGGAATAAAAAATAAGGCGACCGTTTATTTTGACGAGCGCCTGGTTCCCCATCTTTTTGCCGAAGAAGAAGAGGATGCTTTTTTTGTACAGGGATACCTCCATGCGAAGTTCAGGTTATGGCAGATGGAATTTCAAACGCATGTCGCCGCAGGCAGGCTCTCGGAGATCCTCGGCGCGGGAACGGACAGCGCTTACCTGAATAATGACCGCAACATGCGCCGCCTGGGCATGGTCTATGGCGCCAAAAGATCGCTTGAAACAATGGAAAGAGACCCGGTTATCCGGTCTATACTCAATGCCTATACGCAGGGGGTGAACAGCTATATCGCGCAGCTCACCGTTTCAACGCTGCCGCTTGAGTACCGCCTGCTGCATTACTATCCCGAAAAATGGACCAACCTGAAAACGGCTTTGTTCCTGAAATACATGAGCTTTGATCTTACCGGCAATGAAAACGATATTGAATATACCAATGCCAAATCTTTTTTTTCGGAGGAAGATTTCAATAAACTATATCCATTAATACAGGACTCCCTTTACCCGGTGATCCCCAGGGGAACGGTATTCGATGCGCCGGCCGTTAAACCGGTAGCGCCTGCTTCGGCAGATTCCCTGTATTTTCAATGGAAGGACAGCGCCCGCATCCATCCGGTAAAAACGGATAAGGACAATGGCAGCAATAACTGGGTTGCCGCAGGAACAAAGACCCGCAGCGGCCGCCCCATCCTTTGCAACGATCCTCATCTGGGTCTGAACCTGCCCTCCTTATGGTATGAGATGCAGATCACTACCAAAAGCATTAATACCTATGGCGTCAGCTTTCCCGGCGCGCCTGCCATCATCATCGGCTTTAACGACAGCATCGCCTGGGGCGTAACCAATGCCGCCAGGGATGTGCGCGATTATTATCGTATCCGGTTTAAAGACGCTTCCCAAACGGAGTATTTTTTTAACGGCGAATGGAAAAAGGCGACGCTTCAAACAGAAGACTATCTCATCAGGGGCGGAGATAGTTTCCGGGAAACCGTGGCTTATACCGTATTTGGTCCGGTGATGTATGATCGGCATTATTCGGGCGGCGGACGCTTATCTCATGCGGAATCGCTGGCTGTCCAATGGAAAGCGCATGAAGGATCCAATGAACTTAAAACATTTTACCTGCTGAACAGGTCGGCAAATTACCATGATTACCTTGCGGCTATCAGGGATTTCAAATGTCCCGGGCAGAACTTTGTATTTGCCGGTAAAAACGGCGATATAGCCATCTGGCAGCAAGGCGAATTCCCAGCCAAGTGGAAGCGCCAGGGCGATTTTATCATGCCGGGAACGGACAGTAGTTATACCTGGCGGGAATCTGTTCCCCAGCAGGAAAACCCGCACCTGCTGAATCCTGCGCATGGCTTTGTCAGCAGCGCCAACCAGAAGCCGGCTGATACGACCTATCCTTATTATTTGGGAGGCTCCTATGATGTTTATCGCGGTTTGATCATCAACCGGTTTTTATCGGGTATGGAAGATATCACTATCGCAGATATGCAGCGCCTGCAGACCAATAACTATAATGTTTTTGCGGAAACGGCATTGCCCTTTCTCTTAAAGCATCTGAAGGAAAGCGAGCTGGGCGCGGAAGACCGTAAATACCTGGATATCGTAAAACAATGGAACTGGTTCAATGATCCCGGGGAGAAGGGTCCGACGATCTTTACAACCTGGTTTGAACTGCTTGAGCAGTTTATCTGGAATGATGAGCTGGCCCGGGCGCCGGCCCCGGTAATAAAGCCCGAATCGTATACGCTCATTGATGCGCTTAAAAAAGATTCTGCTTTTTCTTTTATCGACAATATCAACACCCCGGAGCGGGAAAGCCTGGAGGATCGGGTAACGCAGGCGTTTAGAAAAGCTGTTGCCTACCTCGCTCCAAAAGAAGGGGAAGGAAGGCTTGCCTGGGGAAAATACAAGGACACGGGCATACGGCATTTGCTGAGGCTCGAGCCGTTAAGCCGGTTTCATATCAATGTAGGCGGCGGGGTCAATATCATTAATGCCGCCAAACAATACCAGGGGCCGAGCTGGCGCATGATCGTGCAGTTAACCGATAAGACGGAAGCTTTCGGCGTCTATCCCGGCGGGCAAAGCGGCAACCCGGGAAGCAGGTATTATGATAATTTTATTGGAGACTGGACGGCAGGAAAATATTACAGCTTATGGTTTATGGAAGCGCAGGAACAGAATGATAAAAGGATCAGGTTTGTGATGAAGTTCGGGAAAGAGGTATAGCCGTTGCGGAGAGAACCTTCTATTGTTATTATGGAATGAATGGTAAGCGTTAAGATGATCCTGACGCTGAGGGCCGGGTTTATAAAAATTTATAGCAATCATTTTATACATGAAGTTTACAGTAACCATATTATTAACCGCGTTGTCGGGCTTTGTATGCGGACTATATCTTCCCTGGTGGAGCGTCGGCGTAGCGGCCTTCCTGGCGGCGGTCATGATCTATCAGCCGCCGGCAAAGGCTTTTTTAACGGGCGCTCTGGGAATATTTTTATTATGGGGAGTATTATCCTGGATCATCGATTCGCAAAACCAGGGCCTGCTTTCCGCTAAAATTGCCCGTATACTTCCCCTGGGCGGTTCTTCTTTTTTACTGATCCTGCTCACATCGTTCATCGGCTCGCTGGTGGGCGGGCTCGGCGCCCTTTCCGGAAGTCTGCTGAGAAGGATTTAGGAGATTACAAAGACAAGGTTTAGTAATTGAAGTTGAAGGTTTTTTCCCCTGTTATCATTCTCCCGGGTATTCTTATTGCTTCACCAGTTGCAGCGTGTGGCCGTTTTCAGCGATAAGATAATAAACCCCGCTTAACAGCCTGGCAGCGCTGATAAAGTTGGCGCCCGCGCTGAGCTGCATCTGTTGCATCGTTTGCCCCCGGGTATTGATAAGATAGGCTTTCTGCGCTTTGTCGCTCGTTACTGTAAAGCCTGTGGTAAACGGCATCGGGTATACCGTTATCCTATCGTTTATCGCTTCTGACCCCTGCAACCTGATGATCGGCGAATAGGCATGGCGTCCATCCATGTCCGTCTGCCTGATACGATAGTATGCATTAGCGGTAAGCCGATCGGCTTCCGTAAAGCTATAGCTATTGCTGCCATCCCCCTTGCTGTTCAACTGGCCGACGGTTGTAAACTGCCGGCCATCGGCGCTTTTCTCGACCTGGTAGTCAGCCACATTCGATTCATTTACCTGCCAGCTGATCAAAGCCTGCTGAGCGGCATTGAGACTGCCGCTCAGCTGAAGCCAGCTAACGGGCAGCGTTGATAGACTGTTGATGCTGCCCAACGTAAAGGGGCTCCAGGCATTTATTGAAGCGCTGGTAACGCTACCCGCGGTTGCCGTGCCGCTAACGCTTGCCGCGCCTTCGTTGAGCCAGTTGCCGCCGCGTTTGTGAGCGACTGTTAGATGATTCCTGCTGGTAATACCTGAATTGTTGTAATCATCCCAATAGATGGTTACCGTACCTGCGGCCGCGCTTAGCGGGCTGATATCCCAGTATTCCCTGGCGTTATGATAAAGCAGCGGAACGGACGATGCGCCGGTAGCGCTAAAAGGAGCGTCGCCGGCATCTCCGGGAATATATCTTACCCGTATGCCGCCGGTATTTGAGCTGGCATTTACCCTTACCCGCTGGTATCTGGCGCCGTCGCCGACCGGATAGTCAAAATTGCCCGCGCCTTCTTTAACCACATAGCCGTTTACGTGCGCAGCATTGGCAGCGCCGGTATGCGTGGCCGATGTCCTGAACCATAAGGGCGCGGTTGTAGCTGCGGCGGTAATGATGCCATTGGTAAAGGCGGCCGAATGATCGACCTTTAGCGCTGCGTTCAGGATAACCCCTGCCGGGTTATTTATTTCCAGGTCCCTGGTGAGCATACCTGCGGCGCCATACAGGGTTTGTATGGCATTCCCGTTAAATACCAACAGACCTGTATAGGCGCTCATCGTTTGGTCGTTGACGATATTCCCCGTTATCCGCAATGTGCCGTTGTTTTGCAGGCTGGCGCCGGTTCCCGTGTTGGTAAAACTGCCGTTAACAGACAGGACGCCGCCTGAAGCAATATATAAGCCTGCGCCATTATTATACAGCTCATTTTGCGCTTTTGTATATATAACAGCTGCCAGGGTTGCGGCGAGCAGTAAAGCTTTTTTCATCCTGCAGTTTTAATTAGCTATTTCCTGGATAATAAGCGTGCCATTGGTGCCTTCAAAATTGATATAATCGTCGCCCCATCCTTTTCTAACCTGAACCTTTATAGCTATGGGCGTTGTGCCATTATTGTTTGCAACTCCTGCTATGGGAAAGAGAGCGCCTGTTCTGAATGATGTGCCGGCATTATTTTGGACTGTGGCGCGTTGCGTATTTATAGTTGGGGAATATGGCATTAATAGTTGCGATTGAAATCCATCGCCATCAGATTGAAGACCTCCTACGCTTCCGCCTATAGTATAGCTGTTATTATGGTACTGTACCATAATTTTTGAATTATTGTATACCGGCGTATAGCTATAACTGATCAGGTCCGTAAACGTCCCTGAACTAAAGTTGCCTGGCAATAGCAAGGGAGGATCATCTACGAAAACAGTATTTAAAAGCTGACCGGGCTGGATAGACCTGCCGGTTCTCTGCCACACGGCGCCGTCAAAATAATAAAATCCGGCGGCAGTAACGTTGGCTGTTTTTACGGTTGTGGGAGATGCCGCCGCAGTTATATATACCATCGCGCCGGTTTGTGCGGCGTCATATGCTGCGTCTTTGGCTTTTAGCTGGTTGCCGGTCAGGGAAGGAACCATCACGCCATCTGCAACGTTGGTAGCGGTAGGCGCTCCTACTACCTGTAGGGTAGCGGCCGGCGCGCTGGTATTGACGCCTACGCTTTGGGCCGTAGCGCCGAAAGCAGCAGCCAGCAATGCGGCAAGAAACAGGTTTTTCATTGTATAAAAGGATATTTGTGGATGCCATAAAGATATCTACTGGCTCCGCAGTCTAAAATAGACCCTGGGGTTCTAATTCAATGGCGTTGGGAGGGCATCAGGCGGCGTTCAATTTTGCCCATACTGGCAATGGCGTTCTAATTCGACAACGCTGGGATAGGTATTTACCGTATGCGGCAGGCGTATTCGTTCGATTGGAATGAAATCAGTCTTTATGGGCGTAAAAGAGCGTCCAGGCCGCTGTTTCGAAATAGGACTTCTCCCAGCTTTAAGTCAGACCATCCCTTTTTGATCTTATAAGAAAATATGGGCATGTTTTCGGAGATGCCGCTATCGAAATAATAAGTATCAATTTTATCTTCTTTGATCAGGTCGATATCTTCCAATGCATGCAAGTGAGTGGAAACAATAAAGAAGGAATGCTTAAAGCGAACAATACCTTCCAGCGTTTTCCGGGTAACCTGATTGGCGTCGTCTACATTGGTTCCCCTGAATAGCTCGTCAAAAACGGCAAAACATTTTTTATTTTGCAGCGCATCTTCTACAACAGCTTTAAGCGTTATGATCTCATTCATAAAATGACTGTATCCTTTCTCCAAATCATCTTCCTTTGTGAAGGAATTAAAGAAGGTATCAAAACAAGGGATAGTAGCTTCCGATGCAGGAATGGCAAGTCCCAGGCCGCTGAAGAATATGCATATGGATATCGCTTTTAAGAAAGTTGATGTCCCCGACATATTCGGGCCGGTCAATAACAAAACGTTCTTCTCCGGGGAGAGAGAATTTTTTATGGGATCCCTTAATCCGGGATGATAGATGGAACTGAGCTTCAACTCATGGGTATCTGTGACCCTGGGGAAGACGAACCCGTTTTTTTTAATTCCCCTGGCTATTGATTGATAGGCTTCAAACCAAAATACCGTATCCCAGAACTTAGCAAAATTTCCTTTTTTGATTTCTTCGACCAGGCTATTATGATAGGCGATCAGAAGTTTTGTCTTGATATGCCCATCCTGTATGCTTTTTCTTTCGATGGATATGGCGTTTATTTTATTGAGAAAATCTGCGCACCAGAGCAACTCGGTTCTATACGCGCCCGGGAATACCTTCAGTGATAAATTCTTAAAATAGACGTCATATATAGCGTTCAGCAGCAATGAAGTTTGCGTCAAAGCGCCCTGAAGCTGCATTTTCCTGTTAATACTTAGTCTGATCGCCCATTTTTCTTTACCCGTGATCGCTTCTTTTCTTAGTGTGGTTAGGAAATCAATAACGCTGTATAAGTCGCTCTTTCCGTAGGCGGATTTTGTAATGGAATGGTTGTCGATAAAGCCTTTTAAAATATGTTGTTTTTTGGCGATCTCCGTAATGGATGCGGAAGGTTTTTTGAGAAACAGCCTGAGTTTTTCCTGCGCAAACCTGTTGGGCGTATAATCGAATAAGCCCATTGCCAGTTCAGTTATCCAGGTAGAAGAGCCGTCGCTTATGCAGTTCATAAAAGGGTTTTTTCTTATGCGTTTTGCCTGGCATTAAACAGGTTGATCAAAGGTTCCTTATTCCAAGCTCCGCTTAGATTACCTGCGACTGTTGCCGACGGATGAAGTCGCATATGGCCTATTAAATATAGCATATTTTGATGTCTGCATAATAAGCTGTATGTGTTACGCAAGGAAATACCGGGATTCCCCGTAATACGAGGCGCTCCTTTCGTCATCGGCAAAAGCAGCTACCTGATCATCCTTCAGGGAACGGGTTTAGCCGGGAGGATTTGGCGTATTATATGACTACATAAACATTGGCAGATAGCCGGAGCTTGTGCGTTCGGTCTCCCAGATTCCAATAATTCCGGTAAAACCACGTATGCGCTCTTGATCAATCTAAAGATTGACGATCGCTAATTTTTAATGAAAGAATCGTTAAAAAGTCTAAATTAGCGATGCCCTTACAGTTAACCCTTAAACCTGATGAACACGAATATTATTATTAAGTTTTCAAAACTTAAGATCTCCCTGTTTTTTTTACCTTTTTTTTTGTTAACGGCAATTGTTTTATTCCTGTATAATTATCATGCTTTAAGCGTTAATGAATATATACAAATTCAAAAGGATAGCTTCTTGTTTATTAATCATAATTGGGCGCAATACCCAAACCTCCAGTTTAACCTTACCCAACTGGGAGATTGCCTGATCCTTATGTGTTTCCTGGGTATTTTTATTGCGTATGCTCCGAAAATCTGGGAGTCCTTATTGCCGGGATTACTGGTTTCCGCGCTGTTCTCCAGCTCGCTGAAAAACATCTTTAAGGTTCCGAGGCCTGCAGCGGCGCTTGATAATGATAGCTTTGTTATCATAGGAAAAAAACTGACCGGGTTCAACAGCCTGCCCTCGGGTCATTCCATTACCGTTTTTACGATACTTGCAGTTCTCTTGTTTGCCTTTATGCCTCCAAAGTTAAAATATAAAATTGCATGGTCTCTTTTCATAGTCATTGCAGGGTTGGTAATTGCGTCTACAAGAGTAGGCGTAGGGGCGCATTATCCTATTGATGTTACTACAGGTTGTATTATTGGATATATTTCGGGATTAGCGGGTATTTTTATAAGCAGAAAATATAGGATTTTCGCCTGGGTGAACAGTAAAAAATACTATCCGTTGTTTATTTTATTGTTATTGGTTTTTTGCGTCGTAATAATTGATAAAATAATTGGCCAGCATTTAATAATATTTTATTTGTCATTGATCAGCTTGATTGTTTCGTTGTATAAAATTATTAGCGTTTATGTTGAAAGTGTTAAAGAGTAACTTAGATATAACCCGTTTTGTTTTATTAGTGAGTTTTCTGAATCTTTTGTTTTTTCATTTCCCATTTTACGCCTATGTATTTAATAACCTTGATTATAAGAGTCTGAATGGCGTTATTTTGATTATTACCTTAATAATCCTGATGTTGGTTGTAAATGCTTTTGTCTTTTACCTGATATTTTTTCTCTCTCGCTTCGTCGGAAAATTTTTATTGGTTTTATTCTTTATTCTAAATGCCATTGCCGTATACTTTATCAATACTTACGGCGTCATAATAGATGAAAGCATGATTGGCAATGTGCTTAATACCAATTATGAAGAGGCCGGCAGTTTCTTTTCATTTAAACTGATTGTATACGTAATTCTGCTTGGCATTATTCCCAGCATTTACATAGTTAGGGCGAGAATAATAAACGTAAAATTGAGGAGGTTTTTAATAACGTCTTCTCTTGCTTTATTATTTATCGCCATTGTGGTATTTGCTAATGCGACCAATTGGCTATGGATTGATA
Source organism: Chitinophagaceae bacterium (assembly GCA_016786785.1). Taxonomy (GTDB): domain Bacteria; phylum Bacteroidota; class Bacteroidia; order Chitinophagales; family Chitinophagaceae; genus Flavitalea. The sequence goes on along the minus strand of JAEUVR010000133.1, from coordinate 7,930 downwards.
AAAATTCAAAGCAATTGGGCGGCCTCGCAATGCCCTGGTCGTATTCTGTGAATCTTTCGCTTTTTTATATTCATAAATCCCAGGAAAATGAAAAAGAGATCTTATTGCCCGACGCTACGATATTGGATAACGAGAAATCGGTTGTCGTCCTGGTTATCGGAGAGTCGGCAAGAAGACAGAATTTCTCTCTGTATGGGTATGAAAGAAACACAAATCCGCTGCTTTCCCAAACGCCGAACCTGTTTCATTTCGACGCTTCTTCCTGCGCTACGTATACCACCGCGGGCGTGAAATGTATTTTGGAGCATGCCAGTACCGGCGATCTGTACGAGATTTTGCCCAATTATTTGTATAGAAATAATATAGAAGTTATCTGGAGAACCACAAACTGGGGCGAACCCCCGGTGCATATTCAAAATTATCAGAACAAAGATGCGCTAAAGCCGGATTGCAAGGACGAAGAATGCGATTATGATGAAATTCTGTTGAACGGTCTAAAAGAGCAGATTTTAGCCAGCAAAAAAAATAAAATATTGATAGTGTTGCATACAAGCGCAAGTCATGGGCCTACTTATAGTAAGAAATACCCTCCTCAATTTGAGAATTTTAAACCTGTTTGTAACAGCGTCGAACTGGGGAACTGTTCCCATGATGAACTGATCAACGCGTATGATAACACGATTGTTTATACTGATTATATTTTGCATAATGTAATAGAGGATCTGAAACAATTAAACGAGTATAAAAGCGCAATGATCTTTGTATCGGATCATGGGGAATCTTTGGGAGAGAAAAACCTGTATATGCATGGCCTGCCTTTAAGCATTGCCCCTAAAGAACAATATGAGATCCCCTTTATTGTCTGGTTGTCGGATGGCTCAAAGCAGCTTAAGCCTAATAAGACATTGTCTCAAAACCACGTGTTTCATAGCGTTTTAAATTTTTTAAACATACAAAGCCCGGTATATAACGAGGAAATGAACATTTTTAAATAGTAAACTGAAAAATAAAGCCGTTTTTATTTTGGGGCGGACGGCATTCCTAATGCTACGATTAGATTTTGAGGCCTAAACAAAGCGATACCCTGCTCTCTCTTGTTTTGACAAGGTTCATATTAAAAGAGTAGCTGCTATACCCGAGCATCAGCAGCGCTTTTGTTTTACCAGCAGGAACTGATATGCCGCCATGAACAGAGGCGGTAAAACCGCCGCGAGTATTGTTCGGTCCGCTATACACGCCATAGCCGGCTTTACCCATGACCAATGGAGAGATTTTATCTGGTTTGCCGAAAAATGAAGCTTCGGCGGTGATGGGTATGTATGGATTGCCATAATTGATCAGGCCAACGCCTGCGCCGAAACCCACTGTCGAGCCATCTGGCATGAAGCCAGCGGACAGGTTAAAAACGCTTTTTGTTTCATCTTTAAATGATAAGCCGCCGGATAAGCTTGCATAGCCCTTGCTTTGAGCCGCGGATAACAAGGGCAACGCCAGGGTAAACAGGAGTATATGTTTCATCTCTTGAATGTACAGTGAAAATCTGATTTGCTTATCTTTGCGCCGTTGAAATTTTGTTCACCAGGCAAGTGTCCTTAAAATTTCCAGATCTATGGGCGTATTACACAACAGGGTTTCTCAAAAGGAGCTCAAAGAGCGGTTGTACCGGGAGACCGAACCGCGCATCACTGTTTCTTTTTATCAGTATTTTCCGATAGAAGATCCCCAGGCATTCCGGGATGAATACTATAAGCAGTTATTTTCCTTAAATGTCTTTGGAAGGATATATGTCGCGCATGAAGGCATAAATGCGCAGATAAGCGTTCCGGAGAGCAGGTTTCCTGCTTTGAAGGAATACTTTAATACCATCCCCCCCTTAAAAGATATCCGGTTGAATGTTGCGGTGGACGACGATGGCAAATCGTTCTGGGTATTGAAAGTGAAAGTGCGGGAGAAAATAGTGGCGGACGGCATTACAGATCCGGCCTTTGACATGAGCAAAAAAGGCGGTTATGTGAATGCGGAACAGTTTAACCGCCTCACTGACGACCCCTCTACCATCGTGGTGGATATGCGTAATCATTACGAATATGAGGTGGGGCATTTTAAAAATGCGATTGAAATTCCCAGCGACACTTTCAGGGAACAACTGCCGATGTCTGCGGAGATGCTGGACGATGCAAAGGATAAAAACATCATCATGTACTGCACCGGCGGCATCCGCTGCGAAAAGGCCAGCGCCTACCTGCTGCACAGGGGATTCAAAAACGTATTCCACCTGGAAGGCGGCATCATCCATTATGCCAATACTGCAAAAGAAAGATCCTTGCCGAATAAGTTTGTAGGGAAAAACTTTGTGTTTGACGACAGGTTGGGAGAGCGGATCAGCGAGGAGATCATTGCCCGCTGCCACCAATGCGGGAAACCGGCGGATACCCATACCAACTGCCGGAATGAGGGTTGCCATTTGCTGTTTATCCAATGCGGGGAATGCGCTGCGAAATATAACGGTTGTTGCAGCGTGGAATGCCAGGATATTTATCAGCTTCCTGAAGAGGAAAGAAAGATGCTGCGCAAGGGCGTTAAGAATGGAGTAAAAATATTTAATAAGTCCAGGAGCAGGAGGGGGCGGCTTGCGGAACCAGGCGAATCATCTAAAAGTTGAATCCATCCTAACGATTAATATTCCATCTATCTCCAAATATTGCCAGTTTGTTAGAATGGCCCATATGCCAGGCGCTTCGCAAGGGTTAACCCATGTATCGAACAGTTCCTGGTTTGGACAATCGGAACAAAAGATTTTCGGACTTTCCCCAACGTTGGCGTTATCCTCTTATTTTCTGTAATGACTGCGTTACCCTGTCTGCTATCTCATCTTCGGTTAGGGATTGAGGGTAGAATTTTTCGCCGATCACCTTTTCGTATAGTTGAATATACCTTTCGCTGATGGTTTGCAGCCATTCGTCGCTCATGGCGGGAACGGATTGGCCTTCCTTGCCCATAAAGCCGTTGCTGATCAGCCATTCCCTTACGAATTCCTTACTCAGCTGCGGTTGCCTTTCGTCCCTTGCCTGCCTTTCTTCAAAGCCCTCGCTGAAAAAATACCGCGATGAATCCGGCGTATGGATCTCGTCCATCAGGTATATTGTATCGCCGATCTTTCCGAACTCGTATTTTGTATCGACAAGGATCAGTCCCCTTTTCGCGGCCAGCTCGCGGCCCCTCTCAAAAAGGGCAAGGGCGTAATCTTTTATGGTCTGCCAGTCTGCCTCAGACGCCAATCCTGCCGCAACGATCTCTTCTGCCGAAATATCTTCGTCATGTCCGGCTTCCGCCTTGGTAGAAGGCGTGATCAGCGGCGAGGGAAAATAATCATTCTCTTTCATTCCTTCGGGCAGGGGCGCGCCGCACAGGGTTCTTTTTCCGGAGGCGTAGGTGCGCCAGGCATGACCCGTCAGGTTCCCGCGCACCACCATTTCAATTTTGAACGGAACGCATTTTTGCCCGATGGAAACCGTTGGGGCAGGGCATTCCAATAACCAATTCGGACAAATATCCTTTGTCGCCTGTAGCATGTAAGCAGCGATCTGGTTTAATACCTGTCCTTTATAAGGAATGGGTCGGGGAAGAATGACATCAAACGCTGAAATGCGGTCAGATGCGATCATCACCAGCCATTTACCATCAATAGTATATACATCCCTTACTTTACCCTTGTAGAATTTTGTCTGGCCTGGAAACTGGAAGGTTTTCATGGCCCGAATATAATAAGTTTGGAGGATTTCTAAAGCAAGCTAAGACATTCATTATTAAGGTTAAATGCATAAATAAATTTTTGCGCTTCCGACGCAATATGTATTTTGCCTGTAAGAACCGCAATTAAAACTTCAGCATATGAAAACAAAATTGACGATTTTGCTCTGCTCTTTTGTTTTTTCTGTTTTTTTCATGCCTGCTACCGCCCAGCAGACGGTTATTTCGGGTAGTATCCGCAACAGCCTGACCAACGAGATTGTGCCTGCTGCGTCCGTGATCGTTAAGGGTACGACTATTGGTACATTTTCGGATGAAAAAGGAAATTTTAGGATCAACGCTAACCTGAATTTTCCCATTACGCTGGTTTTTACTTCCGTTGGTTTTGAGCCGCAGGAGCTGACGGTAAATAGCGCCGATCCGGTACAGGTCAGTTTTGTTCCTGCTTCTTCGCTTGGCGAGGCTGTGGTGATATCTGCCAGCCGTATTGCCGAGCGCATCCTGGAATCGCCCGTATCTATTGAGCGCATCAGCACGGCAAATATCCGCAATATGCCGGCTACCAGTTATTATGATATGCTCCGCCAGATAAAAGGAGTGGACATGACGGTTTCCAGCCTGACATTCGCCACGCCTACCACCCGCGGCTTTAGTGGAAGCGGCAATGCCCGCCTCAACCAACTGGTGGATGGAATGGATAACCAGGCGCCGGGCCTGAATTTTTCTGTAGGCTCCGTGATAGGCGTAACCGAACTGGACGTGGAAAGTATGGAATTGCTTCCTGGCGCTTCCTCTGCCTTATATGGCCCGGGTGGAATGAATGGCACGCTGTTGATCAACAGTAAAAATCCTTTTAAATACCAGGGCTTCAGTTTCCAGGTCAGGGAAGGCGTTATGCATGTCGATAAAAAACAAAGGGATAAACCTTCGGGGTACCACGACTGGAGCTTACGCTGGGGTAAAAAGGTAAGCGACCGTTTTGCTTTTAAGATAGGCGCTCAGTTCATTCATGCGAAAGACTGGATAGGCACTGATAGGACAAACTACCAGGCCGGAGACCAGGCGCTGAACCAGTATGGTTCCGTAAAACCCGGCGACCGTGTTTCCGATCCTAATTATGATGGCGTGAATGTTTACGGCGATGAGACCACGCTAAACCTGCGGGATGCTTCCTTGCCTGTATTGGGACTGGTATCAGCTGGCATAAAGGCCCAGATGCAGACCCAACTGCCGCCGGATCTGATGGCTGCCGCTTCGGGTTACCTGGACTCTGTGGTTGGTTCTTATGGCCGCTTTGATGTTTCCCGCACAGGATATGAAGAAAAGGAAACCGTGGAAAACAATACGGTGAATCTAAAACTTTCCGGCGGCCTGTATTATAAGCTGACAGAGCATATTGAAGCTTCCCTTGTAGGCTATTGGGGAACCGGCAATACCGTTTATACCGGAAGCGACCGCTACTCGCTGAAGAATATGAAGATCGGCCAGTACAAGCTGGAACTCAAACACGACAATTGGTTTGTAAGAGCATATACTACCCAGGAAAATGCCGGCGATTCTTATAATGCGACCATCGCCACGCGATTGTTTAATGAAGCCTGGAAGCCTAGCGCTACCTGGTATCAGCAATATGCGCAGGCCTTCCTGCTGTCGAAGGTAACGCCCTATGTGGAAGCGCTTGCTTCGCAATCGGCTTTTACCCCGACGCCTGATGGCCTTTCCCATTCGGGAGCCCGTAATTTCGCCGACCAGGGCAGGCCGGCAGCCGGCTCCGAGCAGTTTAACACCCTGTTTAAACAGGTGAGCGCCACGCCAATCTCAAAGGGCGGCGGGCTTTTCTTAGACAGGTCCGATCTTTACCTGGTAGAAGGGCAATACAATTTCGGCAACCTGCTGAAGTTTGCCGACCTGCTTGCCGGCGCCAGCTGGAAACAATACGTGCTGAACTCGCAGGGAACCCTGTTTGCCGATACCGCGGGCGTTATTAAGATCAACGAGATCGGCGCCTATGCGCAGTTGTCGAGGGCATTATTAGACGGTAAGATCAAACTCACCGCCGCCGGCAGATTCGACTATAACCAGAATTTTACCGGAAGGTTTACGCCTCGTTTTACGGCCGTGTATAAGCTGGCGGAAGATCAGTATATAAGGGGTTCTTATCAAACGGCTTATCGTTTTCCTACCACACAGAACCAATGGATCAACCTGGTGATAGGCGGCGGAACCGTATTGCTTGGCGGCCTGCCTGAATTGCGGGATTTCTACCGTTTTAAGGAAAACCCGGTTTATTCTGTTGCCAGCGTGCGCGCTGCCGGCGCGGCAATACAATCCGGAACGCCTGTCAATGATGCGATAGCGCTTTTACAAGAACAGCGGTTTGGAGAATACAAACCCGAGACTTTAAAATCTTTTGAAATAGGCTATAAAGGATTATTTGGTAAAAAGCTTTTGATCGACGCCTACGCTTATTTTGGAAAATACAATAATTTCCTTGGCCGCACCATCGTGTTGCAGGCGCTGCAGCCGGGCAACCCCGCCATGTTATTTAATTCGAGCAGCCGCCGTTCTATTTCCGTAGCGGTAAACAGCGCAGGCAGCGTCTCTATGCATGGATATGGAATAAGCGCCGACTGGCTCTTGCCGAATAATTTTATGATCACCGCCAGCGCTACTTCAGACAGGATAGGAGATGTGGCGCCCGGATTTGTTTCTTTTTTTAACGCGCCCTCTTACCGGCTGATCGCAGGCCTGGGAAATACCGGCTTCGGATACGAGAAAAGGTTCGGGTTTAACGTCAATCTCAGGAACCAGGATGGCTTCTATTATGAAAGCGATTTCAGGCAGGGGGATATCCCGGGATATACTACCGTAGATGCGCAGGTGAACTATAAATTCCCCAAGCAACGCTCCGTGGTGAAACTGGGCGGAACCAATATATTCAACAGCTATTATAAAACCGCCTTCGGCAACCCCGAGATCGGCGGGATCTACTATGTAAGCTTTGGGTATAATGTATTTTGACCGGTCGTTATTTATTTGATGCCGGAAGTAATGCGCATATGGGTATGGCGTACGTCCTTATACATTAAAACGGAAATGCATCACATCGCCGTCCTTCACTACGTATTCCTTGCCCTCGATCCTTAACCGGCCATTTTCGCGGCAGGCGGCCTCGGATCCGTATTGGACAAAGTCGTCGTAGGAAATGACTTCCGCCTTGATAAACCCTTTTTCGAAATCCGTATGGATGACGCTGGCAGCCTGGGGCGCCTTCCATCCCTGGTGGATGGTCCATGCCCTGACTTCCTGTACGCCCGCCGTAAAATAGGTATAGAGGTTCAGCAACTGGTAGGTGGAGCGGATCAGCCTGTTTAAGGCGGGCTCCTTCATCTGGTATTCTTCCATGAACAGTTGCCTGTCTGCCGGGTCCTCCATCTCGGCGATCTGCGCTTCGATATTGTTGTTCATGACGATGACCTGGGAGTTTTCGCCCTTTACCGCTTCTATCAGCAGGGCCGAAAATTTATTGCCGGTATGCATGGATGCTTCGTCGACATTGGCCACATAGAGCACAGGCTTCTCTGTAAGCAGGAAAAGATCGGCGATGGCCGGCCTTTCTTCTTTCGATAGATTCAGTTCGCGGATGTTTTTTCCCTGCTCCAGGTGGAGCTTGCAGCGGGACAACACCTCAAATTCGACCTTCATCTTGGGATCGGTGCGCATTTGTTTTTCTACCCTGCCGATCTTTTTTTCTATGCTGTCGAGATCTTTTAATTGTAGTTCGGTATCAATGATCTCCTTGTCGCTTACCGGGTTGATGGCGCCCTCGTCGCGGAGGATGTTTTCATCTTCGAAGCAGCGGATCACATGAATGATGGCGTCTACCTCGCGGATATTCGCCAGGAATTTATTGCCCAATCCTTCGCCCTTGCTGGCGCCGCGCACCAACCCGGCGATGTCCACGATCTCGATCTGCGTAGGAACGGTGCGGTTGGGCAATACCAGTTCGGCCAGCTTATCAATCCTTTCATCAGGAACATCTACCAGTCCAACGTTCGGCTCTATGGTACAGAACCGGTAATTGCTGGCCTGCGCCTTGGCGCTATTGCTCACCGCGTTAAATAATGTTGATTTTCCTACATTTGGTAAGCCTACGATGCCTGCCTTCAAACCCATGACG
>JAEUVR010000129.1 GCA_016786785.1 Chitinophagaceae bacterium | reverse complement strand
GACGGTGGAGAGCGGACTTGACAGGCTTATCATTTCTATTGACGGAACAACGCAGGATGTTTATCAGCAATACCGCGTGGGCGGCAACCTTTCGAAAGTGATAGAAGGAGCGCGGCGCGTGGTGGAGTGGAAGAAGAAATTAAACAGCCGCACCCCCTTTATATTTTTCCAATTCCTGGTGGTTAAACCCAATGAACATCAACTGGAGGAAGTGCGCAGGCTGGCCAAAGAATCAGGAGTGGATGAAGTGCGGTTTAAGACTGCCCAGGTCTATGATTATAAAAACGATCCCAATAACCTTATCCCTACGATCGACAGGTTCAGCAGGTACCGGAAAGATAAGCAGGGCGTTTATCAGCTGAAGAATAAGCTGTCGAACCATTGCTGGCGGCTATGGCAGGGGACCGTGATCACCTGGGACGGGATAGTGGCGCCCTGTTGTTTTGATAAGGACGCTACCCATCAGCTCGGAAGCCTTAAAGGAAAGCCCTTTAAGGAGATCTGGCGCAACAACGATTACAGGCAATTCAGGAAACAGATACTAAAAGGCAGGAAGAATATTGATATATGCGCTAATTGCAGCGAAGGCGCGAAAGTATGGAGTGAATGATTTCTTTACATTTCAACACCAATAATCTTCTCTCATCGTATGAGTATTGAAAAAGTCATTAACCAGACGAAATTCAGGAATGAGCATCACAAAATGAGCACCAACCTCATTTATACCTATAACTGGATGATGGAGCAGTACAAGAAATTCTTTGAAAAAGCAGACCTCACTCCCCAACAATATAATATTCTCCGTATCCTGCGCGGCGCAGGCCATGCGCTCTCTACCTTGCAGATCCGCCAGCGCATGCTCGATAAGATGAGCGATACCAGCCGGATAGTAGACAGGCTAATGAAAAAAGGGCTGGCGGAAAAAGCGATCAGCAAAAGCGACCGCCGGCTGGTGGATGTTACCATCTCCGATAAAGGCCTGGCGCTGCTGGATAAACTCGATGCATACACGGATGAAATAGATTCCCCGCTGACCACCCTCTCGGAAGCGGAAGCCCGCATCATGAACGATCTCCTGGATAAGTTGAGAAGACCCGCCTGAGAAAGCGTATCCGCGATCTTACCGGTATATTTGCAGCGCAATGGCAAAAAAAAAGAGAAGCGATAAAGTCTGGAAGATCATCGTAGCCGCCCTTATTCTCGCTATTATCACCCTGCTGGTTTTATGGTTCCGCGAATGGCTGCTGATCAGGAAAGCGCGGTCGATGGCGTTCGCTGCCTTTGGCATTGAAATGCCAGGGCATTACTCGGTGCACGGCATTGACGTTTCCAAATACCAGCATACCATCGATTGGGAAAGCGTAAAAGCAATGAATGTAAACGATATCCGCATACGGTTTGCCTTTATCAAGGCGACAGAAGGAAATATCAATGAAGACCGGTTTTTCCGCCGCAACTGGAAAAGAGCTAAAGAAACGAATGTTACCCGCGGCGCCTATCATTTTTTCCTGGCCACCAAGAGCGGTAAAACGCAGGCGGAAAATTTTATCAAAAGCGTAGACCTTGAAACAGGCGATCTTCCCCCTGTGCTCGACATCGAACAAGCCTATGGGGTTCCTCCTTCCAAGCTAAGGGAAAGGGCAAAGGAATGGCTGAACACCGTCGAAAGTTATTATGGCGTCAAGCCGATCATCTATACCAATGTTGATTTTTATACGCGGTACCTCGGCGAAACATTCGATCAATATCCTTTATGGGTGGCGCATTATTTCCAGAAAGGGCGGCCCCGTATTCACCGCGACTGGCATTTCTGGCAACACAGCGAAACCGGCCGCGTGAACGGCATCATCAGCAAGGTGGACTTTAATGTCTTTAACGGCGACTCGACAGCTTTTCAAGGCTTATTGGTCGACTAACAATTTCGGGGAAACCCTAAATAGCCCAGGCTTTATCGCCTTTTTTATAAGGTACGCAACCATCATAACGTCCGGGCGACTCTACATAACGCAATGCCTGCGTAGCGCCGATCTCGGAAGTGAAATACCCCAGAAGCGTCAATTCCTTCATCATCCTGAAATAGTGAGACGGATCTTCTTTCTTTTTATTTTTATTGTATTCTTTCTGTTCGTTCTCGATCTCTACAAGCAGGTCATGGCGTTGCTCGGGAGATCCATCCACAAAATTTTTATCGAACTTCTTCTTAGCGGCTTCGTTTATTTTTTGCATGCCGTCGAGGAATATTTTCTGGTCGGCGTCGTCATAACAATCCTTCACCATAACGGTCATAAAAGCCCCTACCTTGGCGGCCTTGGCGCCGGGCGTGGAGGTCTCGGGTATAATGGTATCGGCTATCTCATCGAGGTAGGCGATATCTTTCTCGCTAAAATCCAATCCGTTCATTGCTTTTTTGTCGGCCGGTTTACAACCTTCAAGGAAGACATTGGCGCCGACGATAGCGCCGCCCAATATTAAACTGACCCGGGATAATGCTTGACGTCTGTTCATGATATTTATTTTTTGCGCTGCCGCTATTTATTGACTTGCAGCCTGGTTATTGTTTGGGTTTTATTCGCTTAGATATAGACTGTTTACAGGTTTCCCTTTTTCAATTCGCTTACGGCAAAATCGGCCGCCCTTGCGGTTAAGGCCATATAAGTAAGCGAAGGGTTCTGGCAGGCTGCGGAAACCATACAGGCGCCATCGGTAACAAATACGTTCTTGGCGTCCCATACCTGGTTGTGCATGTTCAGCACAGAGGTCTTGGGATCTCTTCCCATCCGCGCCGTGCCCATTTCGTGGATGCCCATTCCCATGGTATAGCCATTGTCGTAGGTATTCACATCCTTGATTCCCGCCGCTTCCAGCATTTCCTTTGCGTCCTGCATCATATCAACGCGCATCTTTTTTTCATTATCCCGGATCTCGCAATCGATCGCCAACACCGGCAATCCCCATTTATCCTTTGTGTTCTTATCCAGGCTGATCTTATTGTCGTGGTAGGGCAACGTTTCGCCAAAAGCGCCCAATCCTATGGTCCAGTCGCCCGGCTCTGTGAGCGCTTCCTTAAGATCGGCGCCGATGCTTAGCTCGGCGACATCTCTTCTCCATCCCTGTCGGCTGGCGCCGCCCTGGTAGCCGAAGCCGCGGATATAGTCTCTTTTTTCTCCACGAAGATTCCTGAACCTCGGGATATAAATACCGTTGGCCCTGCGCCCGAAAAAATATTTATCCTCATAACCCTCGGCCCTTCCCGACGCGCCGCAACGGAAATGGTGGTCCATCAGGTTATGCCCCAGCTCGCCGCTACTGCTTCCCAGTCCCCCGGGCCAGATATCCGTGGCAGAGTTAAACAGCGCCCAGGTTGAGTTTAATGCGGAAGCGCAGAGGAATACTACCTTGGCCTTGTATTCAATGGTATTGTTGGTCTGCGCGTCTATCACTTCCACGCCGGTAGCTTTTTTAGTATCCTTGTCGTACAATATCTTCGACACAATAGAATAAGGACGCAGGGTAAGGTTGCCGGTGGCCACGGCTGCAGGCAGGGTAGAAGACTGCGTGCTGAAATAGGCGCCGAACGGACAGCCGAGCCAGCACTTGTTGCGGTACTGGCAGGCCGTTCTGCCATTGTGCGCGACCGTTAGATTGGCTACTCTTCCGATGGTCATCATTCGCTCTCCCTTATAGTGCGATTTTATCCGGGCAGCCACATCTTTCTCCACGCAGTTCATTTCCATTGGCGGAAGGAATTGCCCGTCGGGAAGCTGAGGCAACCCGTCTTTATTGCCGCTGATGCCGGCAAATTTCTCCACATGATCGTACCAGGGCGCAATGTCTTTATACCGTATCGGCCAGTCAACCGCAATACCGTCTTTTGCATTCGCTTCGAAGTCCATCTCGCTGAGCCGATAACTCTGCCTGCCCCACATCAGCGAGCGGCCGCCCACATGATAACCCCGGTACCAGTCGAACCTTTTCACTTCTACATAGGGGCAATCTTTTTCATTGGTCCAGTAGCTGAGGTTCACTTCATTCAGCGGGTAATCTCTTTTAAGCACGGGATAATCCTTTATCATCTGCTGCGTTCTTCCGCCGCGATGTGGAAACTCCCAGGGCCCCTTGGTGGCATTTACATAATCCTTTACATGCTCGATATTTTCCCCGCGCTCCAACATGATCACTTTCAGGCCTTTTTCGGTAAGCTCTTTTGCCGCCCATCCTCCGCTTATTCCGGAGCCCACCACAATTGCATCATAAACATTGTCCGCCATAATAGATTATTATTAAGTTTTGTTTAAAATGTTTTTAGCATAAATAGGTGAAGGTCCTGGCATGCATCTCTAAATGCCGATAGCGCCTGCGACTCATACATCGCAGATCTTTATCGCTTTTTCCAGCGCCGCCAGTTGTCCTGATTTTGTTTCTTCAGTGGGAATGAATTCCTGCGCCACATAACCTTTAAAGCCTGTTTCCACGATCGCTTTCATGATGGCGGGATAATACAATTCCTGGGTATCGTCTATTTCATGCCTGCCCGGCACGCCCCCGGTATGGTAGTGGGCAAAGTAGGAATGATTGTCTTTAATGGTCCTGATCACATCTCCCTCGTCGATCTGCATGTGATAAATATCATATAACAGCTTAAAATGTTCCGAGCCCACCCTTTTCGCCAGTTCAATGCCCCAGGCAGATCTGTCGCATTGGTAATCCTTATGGTCGATCTTGCTGTTGAGCAGCTCCATAATGATCATGACATTGTTCTTCTCGGCCAGGCTCATGATCTGCCTGATGCCTTCTGCGCAATGTTTCAAGCCGGTCTCATCATCTATTCCCCTGCGGTTGCCGCTGAAGCAGATAAGGTTTTTATACCCTGCGCCTGCGACAAGCGGGATCATCTTCTTGTAGTTGTCGATCAGCCGGGCATGAAATTGTCTATCGTTCCACCCGTCTTCCAGGCTGATTTCCGCGCCATTGCACATGGACGAGTCCAGTCCGTATTTTTTTAACAGCGGCCAATCCTTAGGGCCTACGAGATCAATAGCGGGAATGCCCATATGCTTGACCGCTACACAAAATTCTTCCAATGGGATCGATCCGTAACACCAGCGACAAACCGAATGGTTGATATTTTTTTTCAAAGCTGAAATTAACTTTTTACCGGCAGGATAAAACGGAGAAATAAATCCCGCTGAAGAAAGGGCCGTAGTTCCCGCTACCATATTCTTCAGCATGTTACGGCGAGATTGTATTTTATCCATACCGCGATCGTTAGCTACTATTATTATGTTACCTTATTAACGCGTTATATAATTAAATTAACGCGATTAAATGAAATCTTTTTTCATAGGCGGCTATGGCTTAATTTCACCATCTTATAAATAATGCAGTCATAAATGTAATTTTTTTATTGTTTAAACGGTATTCTTCTTAATTATTTCTAATCAGTTTTTTATGGACAGAAAATTACGAATGGGGATGGTAGGCGGAGGCAAAGATGCCTTTATCGGCGCCGTCCACAGAATAGCGGCTAATATGGATGGCCTTATTGAACTATCCTGCGGAGCGTTAAGCATCAACCCGGAAGTGGCTAAGGAGTCGGCCCGTTCCTTATTTTTACCGGAAGACAGAACCTATCTTAATTACGAGGAAATGATCGCTAAGGAAAGCCGCCTTGGCCCTGATAAAAGAATAGATTTTGTGACGATCGTTACGCCCAATTTCGCTCATTTTGCGCCGGCGATGCTTGCCCTGGAAAACGGGTTCCATGTAGTGATTGAGAAGCCGATGACCCTTACCCTGGACGAAGCCAAACAGCTGAAGAAAAAAGTGGAGGAAACAGGGCTGACCCTTTGCCTTACCCATACTTATTCGGGTTATCCCATGGTAAAGCAGGCCAGGCAAATGATTAAAGAAGGCGCGCTCGGCAAGATCAGGAAGATATATGTAGAATACCCGCAGGGCTGGCTGAGCAGGCTAAGCGAGAGGGAAGGAAACGCGCAGGCCGCCTGGAGAACCGACCCCAAACGTAGCGGCAAGAGCGGCAGCATGGGCGATATCGGCACCCATGCAGCACACCTGGCAGAATATATTTCCGGATTAAAGATCTCTAAGATCTGCGCCGACCTCAATATCGTAGTGGAAGGACGCCAACTGGACGATGACGGCAGCGTGTTGTTAAAATTCGACAATGGCGCTTCCGGCGTACTGACCGCTTCGCAGGTAGCCGCCGGCGAGGAGAATGCGCTGAAGATCCGCGTATATGGAGAAAAAGGCGGATTGGAATGGGCGCAACAGGAACCCAATACCCTGCTGGTCAAATGGCTCGATCAGCCGGCCCAGTTGCTGCGCGCAGGCGTCAATTACAGCGGGATCCTATCCAGCTTCGCCACCGCTAACTGCCGTACCCCCGGAGGACATCCCGAGGGTTATCTCGAAGCTTTTGGCAATATCTACCGGAATTTTGCGCTTACCATCTCGGCGCGGCTGGATGGCAAGCAAGCCTCTCCTGAAAACCTGGACTTCCCCTCCGTTGAAGACGGCATACGCGGTATGGCTTTTATCGACAATGTAGTGGCATCTTCAATGTCTTCCGAAAAATGGATAGATCATATTGTATGATAGCAACCTCCTTGTTTCAGCGATAAGGCAAATACAAACTTCTTAAACGATATAGCATGAGAACCATTAAAGGGCCCGGAATATTCTTGGCGCAGTTCATGGGCGATCAACCGCCATTCAATGATTTACGCTCGATCTGTAAATGGGCAAAAGGACTGGGATTTATCGGCATCCAGATCCCTACCTGGGATAGCCGCTGTATAGATCTTCAGAAGGCGGCTGAAAGCAAAACCTACGCAGAGGAATTAAAAGGCCTTGTGGGAGAAGCCGGGTTAACGATCACTGAACTGTCTACCCATCTCCAGGGTCAGCTGGTTGCCGTAAATCCCGCTTACGACCAGTTGTTCGACGGGTTTGCGCCTCCCGAATACCGCAATAATCCAAAAGAAAGAACGGCCTGGGCCGTGCAGCAATTAAAATATGCGGCGAAAGCCTCGCAGAACCTGGGACTGACCGCGCATGGAACATTCAGCGGAGCCCTGCTATGGCATACCGTTTATCCCTGGCCGCAAAGACCGGCGGGACTGGTAGAAGCCGGTTTTGCCGAACTGGCCAAACGCTGGCTGCCCATCCTGGATAGCTTTGACGATCATGGCGTGGACCTCTGCTATGAAATTCACCCTGGCGAAGATCTTCATGACGGCGTTTCTTATGAGCGTTTTCTAGCTAACGTCAACAACCACCCCAGGGCATGCCTCCTGTACGATCCCAGCCATTTTGTGCTCCAAAGCATGGATTACCTGGCCTATATAGACCACTACCATGAAAGGATCAAAATGTTCCATGTAAAAGATGCGGAATTCAACCCCACCGGCAAACAAGGCGTTTACGGCGGATACCAGAACTGGGTGGAAAGGGCAGGACGCTTTCGTTCGCTCGGCGACGGGCAGGTGGATTTTAAATCGGTTTTCAGCAAGCTGACCGCTTATGATTTTGCAGGATGGGCGGTAATGGAATGGGAATGCGCAATAAAACATCCCGAAGACGGAGCCCGCGAAGGCGCTCCCTTCATTAAAGATCATATCATCCGGGTAACCGAAAAAGCATTTGATGATTTTGCCAATACGGGAGCGGACGATGCATTTAACCGTTCTATACTGGGAATATGAGGAAGCATTAGATTATTCTTTTCGGGTATTTGTAAGATGCAGAAAAAGGGGGAGATAGAAAGAAACAAGGCAATACAACGGCTCATGGAAACAACAATTGCTACAAGTTAACGATATTGGCCTTAACTTGCATACCCATTCGGAAGGATAAAAGCTAATTAATCCACATACATTAAACAACCAACTAACATGAAAAAGTTTTTTATCGTTTTAGCGATCAGTTCTGTGGTTCTCGCCTGTAATTCAGGAGCAGAAGGAGATAAAAAAGCTGAGGAGCCCAAAGCAGAAACGGCTACAGCTCCTGCTCCGGCGGCCCCTGCGGCTTCTTCGGCCGATGAAGAAAAGGCGCTGGAACTGATCGGGTCAAACGACTGTACTACCTGCCACGCTATTGATAAAAAAAGCATCGGGCCCGCTTATACCGAAGTGGCTCAAAAATATGAAGCTACGGACGCTAATATTGCCGCGCTGGTAGACAAGGTGAAAAAAGGCGGCCAGGGCAACTGGGGCGCAATTCCCATGACCCCGCACCCCGACCTTCCCGAAGCAGACGCCAAGATAATGATCGCTTATATTCTGTCGCTTAGAAAATAATAATATGCGCATACTAATAGCCGTTATTTTCGGATTGCTGGCCGCATGCGGTTCGGCAGATCCTGAGAGCAAACCGACCGTCGACTCCAACGCAAATGCAACCGTTATGGATCAGACCGCTCCCGCAAACAATACCTTAAGCGCCGCAGAGCAAAGCGAAGGCTGGCAGTTATTGTTTGATGGGAAATCTTTAGACGGATGGCATAGCTATAACCAGAAATCCGACGCTTCTTCCTGGAAGATAGACGATGGCGCAATCTGGTTAGACTCGTCTAATAAAAAAGACGGAAAGCCTGTCGGGAGAGGAGATATTGTTACCAATGACGAGTTTACCAATTTCCACCTGCAACTGGAATGGAAGATCGGCCCCGCCGGCAACAGCGGCATCATCTTTTATGTAAAGGAAGAGCCTAAGTATGGTCAGACCTATCTCACCGGACCCGAAATGCAGGTGTTGGATAA
>JAEUVR010000454.1 GCA_016786785.1 Chitinophagaceae bacterium | reverse complement strand
GCGAACTGGTATCCATTTCCGCTCCTTTCAGCCATACCGCTTACGGACTGCATTTTAAAAATCCCATAACGGCAGGCGGATATACTTTCCAGGATATGTACTGGGATGACGCGCTGCAGATCTATTATATCCAGGCAGGCGTACAACGGGTTGATATTGCCAACTCATCCGTTCCCATCTTCCCCATGTATAAGGTGTTAGGAAAGTCCATCACTACCATTAACGTTCCTGCCGATCCCTTACCCGGTCAATCCGTATTATATGCCAGCGTCTACAATACGGTGAAGAATAATTTACTGAACAGCCCTTATGTATTGAACCTGGAGGCTATGCGCTTTATTTTTGACGACGCCAGTAAAACAATGGCGCTGGTAGCAAGCGTGTTCCAGCCCAGTTCAAATACGCGTTTCCCTGCCCAATATGTTTATTCCTATACGCTTGATAATTCCGGCGTCGCTAAATTCACGCGGATCAATAACAACTCCATAGCGGGGCAATTGAACGGTTATTTTACGCCGTTACTCAACTACCTGGCAAATGATCGTTTCCTGATGGATTATTATACGGGATCGCTGCCTGTACTGGGGCAGTTTACCAGCCTGGATACGCCTGCATTTTATTTTACGGGAGAATTGCAATAAATGAAAATCATTCGTGAATAGACCTATTAATAGGCCAGGTTTCATTACATTTACGAAAGCTTCATTAGAGCCAAATATAATTGATTCGATCTATTTCCAGGTAAACTATTCCCTAATACAAAATCTAGCATATGAGACGCATGTCATTAAAATTTTACTTCGGGCTTTTACTATCCTTATCTATTGCCGCGGTATCTTGCTCCAAAGAAGGTCCGGAAGGACCGCAGGGGCCGGCCGGAGCTGCAGGTCAGCAGGGAGCGCCGGGGCCGGCAGGACCTAAGGGAGACGCCGGGACCGCAAACGTCATCTATTCCAACTGGCTGGACGTGGTCTACGAGCCCAATGTTAATGATGACGATGATACAACCGGATGGAGCGCGGTGATCATTGCCGATAAGCTCACGGCAGATATCGTCAATTCCGGAGAGATAAAGGTCTACCTGAACCTGAACAACTCGGATGCGCCCATCGTCGTTCCCCTGCCTTTCTTTAATGGCGGCATCATCATTAACCCAACCTTTGCCACCGGAGGCATTTTGTTGGATTCCAACGAAGACATCAGCACATTACAGGATCCCTCCGATGGAAAAAAATATTTCCAGTACCGGTATATTCTCATTCCCGGCGGCGCAAATACCCTTGAAGCGGTTGACGTGGACTGGAATGATTATAAAGCCGTTAAAGCATATTTGAACCTGAAAGATTAGCGGAACCGAAACCTATCTGATTGTTTATATTGGACCAGCGCTGGTTCGGTCAAAGAAAAAATATACGGCTCAGGAAGATATCTTCTGGTAATTTAACCGGTAGGTCTTAGGCTGGCAGTTTTTGAATTTTTTAAACTGGCGGTAAAAAAAAGGAATGCTTTCAAAGCCCGAGGCATAACACACTTCGCTCACCTGCTTATCCGTTTCTATCAGCAGCTTGCAAGCGCGGTTGATCTTATATTCATTCAGAAATTCAAAAAAAGATTTTTTCATGATCTTACTAAAGAACCGGGAAAAATACTCTTCGCTCATGTTCACTTCTGCCGCGATATCCGATAAGGATATTTTTTTGTGATAGGAATGCTGTATGTATTTGTAAACGATATTCAGCCGTTCGTTATGCGTATAGTTGAGGTCGTAAGAAAAACCCTGTTCGCATAGAAAATGATACTGATTGGTTTCGGCAAGATCCTGTAATATCTCCAGCAAAAACACTAGCTTCTTGAGCGGGGGCTGGTTGAGCATATCAAAAAGCCTATCCTTTATCCTCAATGCTACCGCATGATCAAATTTTATACCCTTCTGCGACAAAACCAGCAGCTTGCGTATAGATTCAAATTCGCAACTCTGCATCCAGGTCTTATCCAGCGCGTCTTCCTTAAGGTATATCACAATGGCGCTTGCAGGCTGATGCTGGTCGGCCGAATTGATCCAGCAATGAGGAAGATTAGATCCCAACAACACCAGGTCGTTGTTAAAAAAATTTTCGATACTGTTGCCTACATAGCGAACGCCATGACTGGAAAGGATATACGTAAGTTCGAATTCGGGATGGTAATGCCAGGGATAATCGAACTCCTTATTGTTTTCCTGCATGGTAGCTTTAAACAGGTTCGATTCAACCGTTGAGATAGGTTTATAACGCGCTTTCATAATGCTGTTTTTTCTGCATAAATAAAATGCTGCCGCGCTACAATACTAATGTGATTTGTCCGAAAAAATGAAAATTTATTAAAATAAGCGCAAAATAAGGTAACAATTAAGCAATTTAGTGTATTAAACAGGGGCGCCGGTGGAATACATTTGAAAAAGATCCCGCTTAACATTCATTCCTATTGCCATGAAGAAAATCCTTCCATTTACGCTATACCTGGTATTTACCGGCGCGTATTGCCCCGCCCAAAACGATATTGCCCGTTTGGGCGCCTATGCCCCGCAAGCTTCAACCGTTTATTCAAACGCGCTCGCAGGCCGGCATTCAGGAGCTTATGCAGAGCGGCATTCAAACACAAACGCCGGTTATCATACAAACGCTTATACCAGCCAGGCGCTCTCGACTGCCATACGCCGGGATACCGCAATCTCAGGGCCCATACCCACGGTTAAAAATAACAAAGCGCGATTGGCGGACGCCTCTCTTCCCGAGCCCCGGGGCTGGTATACCGGGGATATTCATGTTCACCGCAATTGCGGGGATGGAACGATCGTACTGCCCTATGACACCCTTGCTTTTATGATGCGCAAAAACAATCTCTCGGTGATTTCCCTTTTAGCGGATATGGGCAACGGAGAAGTAAAAGACAGCGAGACCGATCTTAAAAAAGTGAATGGGAAAGATTCCCCGCTTTCTGAGCCGGGACGCATCATCCATTGGGATGCGGAATGGCACTGGGACGCCACCTATTCCAATTTCAGCCACCAGGCATTGGGGGGCCACCTGGTTTTGCTGGGTTTAAAAAATGCGCGCCAGATATGGGATGAATCCCCTTACCATATTTTGGACTGGGCCAGAAAACAAAAAGCGGTATCAGGGATCTGTCATATGCAATACCTCAACGATGAAATACAAAACGAATTAAACTGTTGCATTCCGATCGACTATCCTGTGGAAGCGGCCATGGGAACGATCGATTTTGTTGCGGAAGACGTATATGGCGGTCATTCTCCTAATAATGGGACCTACAACAGCGAAGCGGCGATAAACGCTTATTATAAATTACTGAACTGCGGGTTCAGGATCGGCCTGGCGGCAGGAACAGACTATCCCTGCAATGATTATGAGCCGCTGGGAACCCTGCTTACCTATGTGAAAGTAAAAAATAAGCTAACCTATCGCAAATGGATAGAAGGAATAAAAAAAGGAAAAACAGTCGTGTCCCGTAATGCGCACAATGAATTTATGGCGTTAAAAGTAAACGGGAAATATGAGCCCGGCGACGACCTTAAAATAAAAAACAATTCCACTGTATCCATTGAGGCGGTATGGACCTCGACCGAACCCCTGACCGGCCGCATTGAACTGATGAGTAACGGAAAAATAATTGCCGTTCAGGAGGGGAATGCTTCGCCCGGCGCGCCGCTTACCTTAACCGCTACCCAGGCATTTGACCAAAGCGGATGGATATGCGCCCGGCGCATGAATGAAAACGGACGCCAGACCCATACCGCTCCCGTATTCATTACCGTAAACAAAAAGCCGGTCAGAGCCAGCGCCGACGACGCCCGCTATTTTATTGCATGGATAGATAATATCCTTAAAAATATAGCGCCCGGGGAAAGCTGGAGCCGCTATTTCACCAAAGAGCCTGAAACGGTTCGGCAGCGGTATCTTGCCGCCAGGAATATCTATCAGCAGATACTCGACGAAACGGAGGCGGCCCGCTGATATTGCGGCCCTGTCCGTTTTCAGATGCGCGTACCCGTTACTGCTGGACTGACCCTTACGGCCCGCTGATATTACAGCGCACCCGGTTTCAGATCGCGGAGTTTCATTTTTGACGTCATGCAGCCAATGCTTTGGTCCTTGTATTATACTCGGACGATCTTCCGTTCTTAAACCTGTCATCGCCGACGCGCTTGGATCCCGGATCACGCAGTTTCTTTTCTTTTCGATGTCAGGCCTATCATACTGACGTTTGTATTCGTATTATTGCAGGTCTAAACAATACATTATTTAAGCCTAATACAACAACCACAGTTATGACTATCGCCTACCGGATAATGAAGCCTGAAGATATTGTAGCGGGACTTTCACTTTGCCGTAGCGCCAGGTGGAACCAATTACAAAGAGATTGGGAGATATTTTTATCGCTCGGCCCCAGGGATTGCCGCGTAGCCCTGGCCGAAGAAAAGATCGTCGGCACGGTAACTACCATCAGTTATGATCGCGCTTTTAGCTGGATAGGCATGGTGTTGGTGGACCCTGATTACCGGAGGATGGGCATTGGCAAAGGATTGCTGGAAGAAGCCCTCCATATCCTGGCTTCGGAAGAAACGGTCAAGCTGGACGCCACCCCGGATGGAAGACAGGTGTACCTGAAGCTGGGCTTTAAAGACGAATACCCGCTTAGCCGGATGTCGGCGATCATTGACCAGGAAAAGTTAACTGCTTCAACGGCGAGGCCCATGCAGGACAAAGACCTGGAAACCATCGCGCAGTTCGACCGGGAATTTTTTGGCGCAAACCGGAAGCCGTTATTAAAATGGTTGTTTGAAGGAGCGCCTCAGTATGCCTTTGTTATGGAAGGTCTCGGGGGCATACAGGGGTACTGTCTTGGAAGAAAGGGTTTCAATTTTATGCAGATCGGGCCGATAGTCGCGGAGAACACAAAGATTGCGCAGGAACTTGCCTCCGCCGCGCTGAGCAACTGTATAGGCCAGCCGGTCATCCTCGACGTATTACATCATCATTCCGAATGGCTGTCATGGGTAACCGAAACAGGCTTCGTTGAGCAGCGCCCGTTTATCCGCATGTTCCACGGCCTGAACCGCTTCCCCGGCATTCCTGAAAAACAGTTCGCCATTGCGGGGCCCGAATTCGGATAAATTTAGGTTATAGATCGCCAGGCAAACGCTGCCTCATAGATGTTCCGCATCCCGAATTCGTATAAGGCTTGAACATAAATCCGGGTTTACTTTAACATAACTTTTTAGCGCGCAATCTTACTCCGACCGTTTTTTCCCGTCTAATAGGTAAAGACAGTTGAGTTCCATCGCCTAAAACTTCAGTTATGAAAACGACAACCGTCCAGCAGGAGATCTTATTGAACATGGCTTCAAATTATCTAAGCGGTCAGTACGCCGCAAAAGATCCTAATGGCAATGCTCATACGTTAACGCAAAGAGAACAACTGGAAGAAGCGTGCTGGAACGGATACCTGCCGGTTCTGCTTCCTGAGATATTTGACGCCGCCGGCAACAATAAGCCGCTCTATCTATGGCAGATCATAGAAGGAGAGAACTTCCTGAACCTCACGCTTGGCGAGACTCCCGATGAAGTGGAAAAGGAATTCTCTATTAATCCTTACAGCTTTTTATCCCGCCAGTTGTTTTCTTAAAGAAATTTGTTAATTTGGAGGCCTTAAAACAAATTTTTACTTTCATTACCGGATAAACTAACCGCGAGCTTCATAATTATTCATTAATAGTGAAGCCCGATATTGAAGGGTTATCACTACAGTTATATGTCAAAAGCGCTTGAAAAAACTCAACTAAGTTCGGGACAGATCAAGGTAGCGGCAACAGGGTTTCTCAGCCTGTTTTCCCTTGTGGGCATCATGTTTTACGGCCTCCCCTTTTTTTATGATTTCTGGGTAAAAGAGTTTGGCTGGACGAGGACCACGGTTACTTCGGGCATGGCCGTAGGCAAGGTAACCGTCGGGTTCCTGGGCTTCCTGGCCGGTTGGTTCATCGATCGCTTTGGCCCCCGGCGCCTGATGCTTGCAGGCATCCTGTTTGGCGGCATCGCCCTGATCGGGTTAGGATCCATGACCGGCTCCATGTGGCAGTTCTATGTATTTTATATATTCAGCTCATTGGGCTATATATGCGGCGGCCCCCTGCCAAACCAGGTGCTTACATCGAGATGGTTTGACAAGTCGCGGGGCAAAGCCATGGGCATTGCCTACCTGGGAATAGGCGTAGGCGGAATGCTTGTTCCGCAGATCGCCAAAAAACTCAATATGGAATTTGGCTGGCATACGGCGCTGATCATGCTTGGCGCGCTAATGATCCTCATAGCCTTTCCCATGGCCTGGTTTGTAA
Organism: Chitinophagaceae bacterium; assembly: GCA_016786785.1. GTDB lineage: Bacteria > Bacteroidota > Bacteroidia > Chitinophagales > Chitinophagaceae > Flavitalea. The sequence goes on along the minus strand of JAEUVR010000454.1, from coordinate 292 downwards.
AAGAAAATCCCGAAGGCGCGACCTTAGAGAAAAAAAAGGAAGAACCGAAAGTACCGCTGAACGTAATTTTAAAGAGCAGGCCGTTTTACCTGCTGCTCATCGGCAGTATGTGTTCTATCGGCGCAGTAAGCGCAACCAGTCAAAACCTTAAGCTATTCTTCAGCCTTGACCTGAAATATACGCAGGAACATGCGGCGAATATCATTTCGTTGGTGCTGTTGTCCAGTATATTCGGACGCCTGCTGATGGGATGGCTGGCAGACCGCTGGGCAAAAAAGTACGTGATGATACT
>JAEUVR010000392.1 GCA_016786785.1 Chitinophagaceae bacterium | reverse complement strand
CAAAGCCACGCTAACCATACTGCTGTTCCTCGCAATTGCAGGCATGATAGGCGTCGATATCACCAGCTTTGCGGCGTTGTTGGCAGGCGCAGGCCTTGCGATCGGCGCTGCGCTGAATGGTTCGCTTGGCAATCTGGCCGGGGGCGTCATGATCATGATCTTCAAGCCATTTAAGGTAAGCGATATGATCGAAGCGCAGGGGATCGTCGGCGTGGTGACTGAGATCGGTATATTCTGTACTACTGTGCTAACCGAGGAAAATAAAACGGTATTCCTTCCCAATGGCGCGCTATCCACCGGCGTGATCGCCAATTATAGCGCTCACGGCAACCTGCGCGTTGATTTGAAAGTTGCCATCGATGCGGGAGCCGACATCGACCATGCCCGCAATGTTGCCATAAAAGCAATGCTCAGTCATCCCAAGGTATTGGAAAGTCCTGCGCCAAGCGTAAACGTAGCCAGCCTGGCAAACGGGGTCACGACCCTGGCGCTTTGCCCCTATACCAAGCAGCCCGACTATTGGGATGTCTATTTCGGCGTGCAGGAGCGGGTTAAGAAAGCCTTCGATGCAGATAAAGTATCAGCTCCGGTGACGACGAGCGTTGTCTATAACAGGCAAGGGTAGTAGTATACTTAGAGCATGTCTGCGGCGCTGAAGAACATGATATTCTTTAGATCGCTGCAGCAAATTGCTTTCAACAAAGACTGGCGCATTATGGTCTGGAAACCCTGATAGCGATAGCGCGTTTCTGGGACCAACGCGCGAACCTGCGCCTAGCATGCAACCAGTTTGTAATGTTGGGCGTAACAGGGCCCTGGAAATATCCATACCTATCACACATTACTCATCGCTTACGAACGGTTCAAGAATTCGCTCTTCCGATAAACGCACAAGGAGAGAAATGCCTGAGCATATTCTAAAGTCAATAAAATTAGGTTGGCAGGCATATTCCAAAACGTAAGCAGGCCTGGTAAGGGAGCCATACCAGATCAACGCCTTTAACAAAGCTTTCTCGTTGCCGCATTTTACTTTTTTCAAAATGACAGTCCAACATATGAACTGGATAATTAAAGCCCCGGTTCAATATGGTTATGAAAAAAATTTTTACACTTGTCATTTTATTCGTTGCGGGAACCGCAGGTTTCTCGCAGATACAAACAGGCTTTAGCGCCGGTTTAAGCAATGCAAGATGGAAAGGCGACGCAATGACAAACCTTAATGATCTTTTGGAGCTTTCTAATGGCATTGTTGCAACAAGCCCGGTTAACGGCATATACGCAGGAGGATTTGTTGAAATACCTTTGGGAGGCGTATTCTCCGTTCAACCGGGAGTTTACTATACGCAGAAAGGATATGAAATGCGCGGCGAACTTGCCGGAAAAAACCTTGGTTTTCTTTCCGCCGGCGCAGGCGCTACCGTGAGATCGCATTATATAGACGTACCGGTGGTAATCAAAGCAGAATTAGTAAAAGGTCTGCAGCTCTATGCCGGTCCCCAGATTTCCTATCTTATAAAGAACGACCTCAGGGTTGACGCAGGACTATTGGGCATTTCGCTGTACAAAGATAATATTGATATTACCAGGCAGTTCAACAAAGTCGATTTCGGGATCGCCGGCGGCGCCACATATACTTTCGACAACGGTATTTCTATCAATACCGGATACGATCACGGGCTCACCCGCCTTGATAAAAATAACATGACCGAGACTTATAACAGAGGATTTAAGGTAGGCGTCGGATTCAGATTCTGATAGCTTCTATGAAGCATACCATTTTAAAATGGCGGCGAACCAAATGATACCGACCCGGGGAACCCAAAACAACGAGCGCAGATACTCCTTCTCTACTTTAGGGAAAAGCCGTTTTTCTATACGAGAAACGGCTTTTTTATATCAAACCTGTGGTACAAACTTTGAACCTTTTCATTATCTGCCGGCCCTCTTTCAATGTTTATTTAATCGTCAATCCCTTTACCATCCAAAATATGCTGATAGTGTTTTTCAATTCTTGCCTGCCGTGTTTTGGATTGCTTGGCTTGGTTGAAGTAAAATAAATACCCTTTCTGCCGCCCCGGTGTTAGGGCATAAAACGCCTTATTCAAGGCTTTATCTTCGTCCAACGCCCTTTGAAATTCTTCAGGGAAGGGATAATCCGCTACCTTCTTCATGGCTATCTTCTTTCCTGATTTTTCATTTTCAATCGCTTCTTTGATGTAATCTTTAATAACGGATCTCTGCTTTGTGATTTGTGCAACATTGGTAAACCTGATTTGTCTCGCCGACTGAACATTTTCGGTCTGCTGTATCATAATACCATTCGGATCCTTTAGCAAAGCTCCTTTATGAAACATCAAAGCGCAATATTCCTTAAAACCGTGAATGAGTACGATATTTTTACCCTGAAAGGCGTAACAAGGATGCATCCACTTGTAATCTTCTTCAAGCGATTTATTTTCACAAACGATTTCACGCAATAAATAAAATTCGCCTTTCCATTTTTTTGCGTTCCTAAAAAACTTTTCTGCCCGCTCGTTCATTAGAATTAATTTAATTTTTCTCAAAGCTGATTTTTCTGTCGGCAGGTCTGTTGTGCCCGTCTGCCTTCATTCCGACAGATGGAAATATCGTTGTAACCCAGTAGATAATCCTGTTCCTCTTTACCATACTTCTCTATTTTAGTTTGTTTACGATCTCTTGTAGTTTATCGTGCGCCATATTAAGACCTTTCGCAAATGGCATTTGCATTAATTGGTTTCTGAATTCAACAGATTTAAACACAATATGCATAGTAAGTTTACTTGTGTTATCTGTTAATTTTTCAAACTCTAAATATTCAAGCTGAACGGGAAACGGCGTGTTTTCCATTTCAAATGTTCTTGTAATTTTTTGATTTGGAACAAATTCGTGTATCGTTCCATTTGCCCGAAAAACTACAGTTCCGTTATGCGAGGTTTCAAAGGCGTAAGAGCCATGTTTTCGATTTTCCATTTTCAACACTTTCGTTCCCATCCATTGCTCAAAAAGTTCGGGATCCTGGTATGCTTTAAACAGTAATTCCAAAGGCAAATCAAACTCTCTTGTGATTACGATTTCCTGCTTATCGTCTTCGGCATTTACTTTGGTTTTTTGTTCCATTGCCTATTTGTTTTTATAGTTTTTCATTACGGCTTCCAATTTATCAAACCTGTCGCTCCACATTTTGCGGAATGGCTCAATAAAATCCGCCACTTCCTTCATTTTTTTTGCATGGATATGATAATATATCTCTCTGCCGTTTTGCTCTTGTTTAAGCAATTCGCACTCGGTCAAAATTTGCAAATGTTTTGAAACAGTTGGTCTTGCCGTATCAAAGTTTGATGCAATTGCGCCTGCCGTCATAGATTGCGAAGCTACCAACATGAGAATGGCTCTTCTTGTCGGGTCTGCTATGGCTTGGAATACATCTCGTCTTAAATTCATTATGTAGTCATTTGACTACAAATATAAGAATAGTCATTCGACTACACATTTTTTTCTTTTTTTATAAAAAGTTTAAAGTCACAAAGCCCTTCACTTCGCACAGCTCCCGGGGAAAGAGTATTTTAGGTTCTGGTTTAAGACGTGGTTCAGAAAGTATAAACGTAATAAATAGGGCTACAGAATCTCATATTGAGTTTGAGGACGGCACATTATTATGCAATCCATACTTAATATCAATTGAAAAATTTGAACAGTTTTAAAAATACTGCTGCCAACAGTGCATTGACTATATGGCGGGCTGACGAACCCACCCCGCAAAAATCACCAAATCGTTAACCATAAATGAATCAGATACTAACATTCACATTTATGAAATTACATTTCAGCCGTAGCTATTCAGCCTATCTTGCAAATTCCGGCGCAAATAAAAAGGCAGCTATGAACAACCTTCATAACTGCCTGATTTCCAGTGACCCCCCTGGGGCTCGAACCCAGGACCTACTGATTAAGAGTCAGTAGCTCTAACCAACTGAGCTAGGGAGTCGGAACGCTAATGCGTTTAGGCCTGCAAAAGTAACTAATTTCCGAAATTCACAAACAATACTTCGATCCTTATTTTAACACCGGCAGCCTGATCAGGCTGCTGTTGTTTTTATTGTGGTAAATATTGATGGTCGACGGTTGAAAATCGGTTTCTTTTGCCTGGTAGATATTTGTAAATTTCTGCGGGTTCCGGTCTGCCAGCGGGAACCAACTGCTTTGGATCTGCACCATGATCCGGTGACCTTTCTTAAAAGTATGGGCAATATCTCCCAGGGTATAAGCCACTTTCTCTATTTTGCCGGGCGTAAAAGGCGAGGGCTTCTCCAGGCTGTTCCTGAATTTTCCCCTTATTATTTCCCCATGCACCAGCATCTGGTAGCCGCCCATAGGATAAGTTATTTTTTCCCGAATGGCGCCATCATAAGAAAAATCATCAGGGAAAACATCAATTAATTTTACCACAAAATCCGCGTCGGTAGTGGAGATGCTAGCCAGCAGGTCGGCCGCAATAGGACCCGTCACCGTAACGTCTTCGGTTAATGTTTCGGTTTGGAAAACCAATACGTCAGGCCTCCGCGCTGCGAACCGCTGATCGTCGTTCATGTAGTTCCTGGTCCTCTTAGAATGAATATCCTCCGTATAAGGGACCGGCTTGGAGGGATCGCTGATATAACGGGAAGTCCCTTTGTCATTCGAAGGCTTTGACCAGCTTAATTTTCCGTCGTTCTGCAAATACAATAATTTATCTTCCTTGCCTGCGGGAGGCCAGCGATCAAATTTTCTCCATTCATTGGCGCCGGTAAGAAAAATTACCGCTTCCGCAATCGTCGAAACATCGCCCTCTCCTTTCAGGTAATAATTAAAAAAAGGGATCTCCACATTTTGCTGGTACCATTCGGCGGTATTGCTTTCAAAATAGATGTTTCCCAGCCGGAAGCCGTCTGCGCTCGACCACTGGCCATGATACCAGGGGCCCATAACGATCTTATTGAACGCCTTTGCCGGATTGTTTTTTTCCGCCGCCAGATAAGCATTCCATGCCCCCCATTTATCTTCTGCATCAAACACTCCCCCCACCCATAGCATGGCGGGCTCCAGGTTTTTCGTAGCAACACGCGCATCCCTGGCCTTCCACCAGGCGTCGTAGTTGGGATGGCTCATCAGGTCATTCCAGAAAGCGATGCTATCTCCGAGATATTTTGAAAGGTTCTGCAATGTGCCCGCTTCAAGGTAAAATTTATAATTATCGGCGGTATAATAGTTAAACGGAACGACCGACTCCTGCATAGGGCCCAGCCTGGGCTTGCCTCTTAGCGAATAAAATGCAAAAGCGTCCATCACGAAGAAAGCGCCGTTGTGATGAAAATCATCCCCGATAAACCAATTGGTTGCTGGCGCCTGCGGACTTACGGCTTTCAACGCCGGATGGTTGCTTGCCGCAGCCATAATGGAATAAAACCCCGGATAAGAAATGCCAAAAACGCCTACGCTGCCATTATTGTGCTCAATGTTTTTTACCAGCCAGTCGATCGTGTCATACGCATCGGTCGACTCATCAATAGATGCGGCGTTTTTTTGCGGGATGAAGGGTCGCATATTCACATATTCTCCTTCGCTCATCCATCTTCCCCGCACATCCTGCTTCACCATTATATACCCTTCTTTGACATACTGGCGCTGATAGGAATTCCAGTATTGATCGGCAAACGCATCTCCATAAGGCCTGCAGGAATAAGGCGTCCTCGACAAGAGGATAGGCGCGGCTTTCGTTTTGTCCTTTGGCATGTAGATACTGGTAAATAGTTTTACCCCATCGCGCATAGGGATATAGGCTTCTTTCTTAACATAATGCTGGGCAAACCAGGCAGAGTCTATATCCTGGGCAAAAGAAAATACCGGCAATAACAAAAATAGCAGAAGGGTCCTCATGACGATGTGTTTCTGATTGGTAATGCAGTCGGCAACCGACGCTTTAATAAAGATAACATACTAATGGATTGCCGGCTAATTTCCCTGGTCCGCTAAGGCAAAGCCGCTACCGGCCCGAAAAGGTCTCTGTAAAACCCTCCCGGACAGACGCAGGGAAGAGCGCCGAGGAAGCGTCCGGGGAAGAGTAAGGAAGAACAAGATAGCGCAGCAGCCAGGCATAGCGGTCCATGGGAAAGGTCCGGAGAGAAAGCAAGCCCATACCAGTCAGGAGCTGGAGCAAGCCAAAACAGATGCGCTATAACCCTGTAAAATCGCATAGACAGAAAGAGTAGAGCCCAACGGCAATTGAAGAAAGAATACTGCTGGAATTGAAGAGGAGGCCCCCGGTCATCTCAGTGTATTCCCCAAGTACAAGCAGGAAATTTATGCAACGATCGAAGAGAGAGCATGCTGCAGCCTCAATATCTCCGCGGCTACTGAATATAATGATCAAGCTCTTTTAAAGTCAGGGGTTTTTCCCAGACCTTAAACCCTGCGCCAAGCTTTTCGGGCCTGCTTGGCCCATAAGCGCTGATAAGATGAACCTGGAGATCGGGAAATTGTTCAACAAGGCTGACCGCCTCATCCCATCCGAAGCCGTCAGGCAGGTTATTATCCAAAAAAAGAATGTCCGGCATCACTTCGCTAAACCGGTTCAACCCCTCTTTAAGGGTATGCGAATAATAAACATCGTAATTCCTGCGACTGAGATAATTTTTCAGAAGCAGACATAGGTCCACTTCATCATCAATGATTAACGCTTTCTTCCTTTCGAGCATAATTAGGTTATAAATATAGAAAATTTCTTACCAGTTTATAAACGCTGGTTTTGTAGAATTTAATACACAAGAACGGCATATATAGCAAAATAATTCCCGCTCCTGAATCCTCTTTATACCGGCATAAATATTTAATCTGTTACTAATCAATAAGCGTTCTGCTCTTTACGGAACGCCGTGTATCGCCATAATTATTCATCTTAAAATCATCAATATGAACAGATCATCAAAAGTCTTGTTAGGGTTAATAGGGGCCGCAGCCGCTGGCGCCGCTGTGGGAATGCTGCTTGCCCCGCAAAAAGGAAAGGATATCAGGAAAAAGGTAAAAGAGGCGGCGAACGACTGGGCCTGCCAGGTAGCCGATATGTTTGCCGAAAGCAAATCAGAATTAAAAAAACTGACGCATAAAGCAAACAAAAACGTTAAAGAAATGCAGGCCAACGCCGAAGAGAAATACAACAAGGTGAAAGAAAGCCTATCCTGATATTTAAGGACGCACCAATAACCGGAAGTTCGTCCGCTGACGACAGACCTCCTTCGTTGCGCGTATATACATGCCTTATTCGCGCGGCGATATTGGCGCGTCCTTCTTTTTTTGCTTAATTTAGCGCATTATGGAAGAACTCAAAAACAAGGCGGAAGCATTAACCGAAAGCGTCAAGGAATACGTCGAAACCTACTATAAACTTTCTGTGCTCAATATTACAGAGAAGGCTACAAACGTAGCGTCCGCCGCTCTTTCGGGGATACTGATCCTGTTCCTGGGCCTGTTTATATTATTGTTCTCCGGGCTCGCCCTGGCCGTATGGCTGGGAGAACTCCTGGATAGCCGCTCCCTGGGCTACCTGATCGTAGCCCTGATCTTCCTGCTGATCCTGGTTATTCTTTTTCTCCTGAGAAAGAGGATCGTGTTTCCGGGGATCAAAAATGCTATTATAAAAAAGCTGTATGAATAATTCCATCAAAACATATGATGATCTGCTGAAGGAAAAGGAACGCCTGAAAGAACAATTGCGATTACAACGGCAACATATTGAAGACAACTGGGGCGCGCTAAAAACAGAACTGGAACCCGTCAGAAATACTTTTAACCTGGTGGGAAAAATGACCAGGGGCGATACCAGCAATCCGCTTATCAATATTGGCCTCGGAATGGCCAGCGACCTCCTGCTGAGAAAACTCCTGTTGGGAAAGGCCGGTTGGCTCCTTAAAGCGGGCATACCCTTATTGGTAAAAAACTATTCTTCCCACCTGATCGCGGACAAGGGCAAATCTTTGGTCAAAACCATCGCGCGCCTGCTCCGGAAAAAAAGCCATCGCGAATCCGAACCGATTGCAGAAGAGCCTGAAGAACCCGTTGAAGAACAGTCGTTCAATTCGTTCGCGGAAAACCTTGATACTGCCGGCTCTTCCGGTAAGACAACCGATAAATTATAATTCCTGCCAGGGTAAACCTATCAAGGACAAGCCCGGCTTTGTCCCGGTTTTTCGCTTATTTGCGCCACACTATCATGACAACATCCTGCGCCTGCAAACCTCTCCTACCGCGCAAAACGCTTATCCGCGCCACACGATAATGCCAACAGCCATACGCGCGGAAGCAGGCGGAAACAACCATTAACAGCTTATCTGCATTACACTAGTTACATAACCTGGCTAAATAAACAGAGACAGCCCCTCAGGGCCGTCAAGAGGAGGGAGAGACATTGATCAGCGTTGTTTCACGGTATTTAATGGCGATCGGCATATGCCGATCGAATAGGATGCGCTGAATTAGCGTTATTTCACCGAGCCCGCAACCGAGGGCCACGGATAGGTCCACAAGAGGCATTGGATCGTGCGCTGTTTCACGTCCCTCCCCGTTCGTCTTCCAAAATCCCCGTTTTGGGGAAAAATATACACAGCGCAATTATGCTATACTATTCCTTGATTGTCTTTTTGTTGTAGAAAGATTTGTTTGGGCTAATGAAATAAAGGGTTACAGCCTTTTTAAGGAAATAAACGATCCGGTTAAGGTTTTTTGGAGCCGTCCTTGCTTACTTTCTGTACAAATCTATTTTTATGCTTCATCAACACCTTTCACAGAAACAGCAGATAAAAATATTGCCGCAGCAGATCCAGTTGCTGAATCTTTTTCATCTTAATACTATTGAGTTGGAGCATCGCATTCAGCAGGAACTGGAAGAAAACCCTTTACTCGAAGAGTCTTCCGCAGAAGAAGAACCGGAAGCGGACAAATACAATAAAGAGGTTGTTGAAGACTTTAAAGACTGGGACGAATACGGTTATGACGATATGCCCGACTATAAGCTGGAGTACGAAAACTATTTTAACAGCGAAAGGATCCCCGAACGCCCCATTCCTGAGACAACAAGCTTCAGGGACGCCCTGAAACAACAGTTTAAACTATTGTATAATGAAAAGGACGCCGCGCTATCGGATTATCTCATCGACTCGTTAAATGACGCCGGCATGCTGGACCGCGAACTATCGTCTATTGCCGACGATCTTTCTTTTCGTTATAAACGATGGGTGGAAACAGAGGAGCTGGAAAATATCCTTCTGAAACTCCAGGAGCTTGATCCGGCAGGGATAGGATCCAGGAACACCAGGGAATGCTTATTACTCCAGTTGCAAAGAATGAATGGCAAAAGGCCTGACGTAAAAATGGCTATTCGCATCCTTAAAGAACATTATACCGATCTCGGAAGCCGTAATATGGATAAGATCATGCATTGCCTGGAAATAGAGGAAGATGAATTAAAGATCATTTTTCAACTCCTGGGATCGTTGAAGATGAGACCTATCACAGAAAACGCCGGCTTTTTTCAAACCAGCCAGCAGATCATGCCCGACTTCATTGTCGGCCTGAACGGCAATAAGCTGGAAGTGTCCTTATACCGCGAACGTTCCGCCTCCCTGCACATCAGTCAGTCCTGGATGGAGAACGTAAGAACCAGCGAAAAAAACCGGCATACCGATAAAGCTACCCGCCAATACCTCAGGAACAAACTCAATGCCGCACAATGGTTCGTCTCGGCAATCAAACAACGGGAAAGCACCATGCTAAAAGTAGTCAGGGCCATAGTGAATTTTCAGTATGAATATTTCCTGGAAGGAGATATTAAACTGATCAAACCCATGATTCTTAAAAATGTGGCGGAACAGGTGGGCGTTGATATCTCAACAGTATCGCGTATTACCTGCAATAAATATATTTCCACCCCGTTCGGGACCCTGCTGTTGAAAGATGTTTTTACCGAAGGCATTATCAACCAGCATGGAGAAACCATCAGCAACCGGGTCATTCAAACAGCCATCGAAGAAGTGATTGAAGCGGAAGACAAGCAAAAACCCTTCACCGATCAACAATTGGTAGCTATTTTATCTCAAAAAGGGTTTAGTATTGCCAGGAGAACGGTTGCAAAATACCGCGAGCTCCTTCAAATTCCCGTCGCCCAAATGAGGGCATTATGGGCATAATTATTTAGAGAAAAAATGATTAAATTATGAAAAAATCACTTCATGCAGAAAATATTAGTTATTGACGACGACAGGGACATGTGTTTGTTATTAAACAGGTTCCTGTCTAAGCATAATTTTCATGTTGCTGAAGCCAATACCGCAAAAAAAGCCACAGAACTGCTGGACAATGAGATGTTTGACCTGGTATTATGCGATTTCAGGCTGGACAATTCCGATGGAAAAGAAATGCTGATAAAGATCAAGGAAAAATATCCCCGGCTACCCGTGATCATCATCACCGGCTATAGCGATATTAAAACGGCGGTTGAGGTCATGAAGCTGGGCGCATACGACTATGTTACCAAACCGCTGTTCCCTGACGAAATCATCCTGACCATCCGCAAGGCGCTTGCGCAGTCTGAAACGCCCGTTTCCGAGAACAACCGCCATACCGAAGTTCCAAATACAGGGGAAGAAAAAAAGGAGAAACGAATTACGGCTTCCCCTGCCGAACAATACATATTCGGCGACAGCCGCGCCTTTCAACAGATCATCCAACAGATAGAGCTGGTTGGGCCTACCAATTACAGCGTGATCATTTATGGAGAAAGCGGAAGCGGTAAGGAAGCCATTGCCCAGGAAATACACAAGCGGAGCAAACGCAGTCATAAGCCTTTTATAGCGATCGACTGCGGAGCGCTGTCAAAAGAACTGGCAGGCAGCGAATTGTTCGGCCATGAAAAAGGCGCATTTACAGGCGCGCTGAACCAAAAAACAGGCAGCTTTGAGCTGGCCAACGGAGGCACTATCTTTTTAGACGAGATCGCAAACCTTTCTTATGATATCCAGATCTCCCTGCTAAGGGTCGTGCAGGAAAGAAGGATGCGGCGCGTAGGAGGAATAAAGGATATTGAGCTCGATGTACGCATTATTATTGCCAGCAATGAACCCTTATGGGAAGCTTCTAAAAGGGGAAAATTCAGGGAAGACCTGTTCCACCGCTTTAACGAATTCAGCATGACCATTCCCCCGCTCAGGGAAAGGAAAACGGATATCATGGTCTTTGCCCGGCATTTTCTTCGCCTGACGAATGAAGAGCTGAACAAGAACGTACGCGGGTTCTCTCCTGAAGTGGAAGATATTTTTCAGAATTACATATGGTATGGAAACCTGCGCGAGCTCAAGAATGTAGTGAAACGGGCTACGCTGCTGACCGACGGAGAACTGATAGAAGACAGATCCCTGCCCTTTGAAATTGTAAACTTTGCCAAATTGTCTTTTGAGCCGGAGCCGGAAATGCCCAATACCATTCGCCCCCGCCACGCTTCCGCCCTTTCGTCGCATACCCCGGTAAAACTATCCATTGATGAAACAACCCTGAAAGCGGCAAGCATAGACGCCGAATATGAAATGATCATTGAAGCGTTAAAACAAGCCAACTTTAACAAAAGCAAAGCCGCAAAACTGTTGAATATCGACCGCAAAACCCTCTACAATAAAATGAAACAATACCAGGAATTCAATAATCATTAGCCGATGTCAAATAGTGCGCATGATCGATCAGCATCTTACCGTGAAGATGAGTTGAGTACGCTAAGAGAACTACTAAACGAAAGCGAGCACATGCTCAATTTCGGAACCTGGAATCAGGATATTTCAACAGGTAAAATAGGGTGGTCGCAGGGCATGTACAATTTAATGGGCTACCGGCGCCCGGATATTGAAGAAAGACTGAATGCCGACTTCTATGTCAGCCATATTATTGAGGCGGACCGGGAGGGCTTCGGCAAAACGATGGCCGAAGCCATTGCACGCTTAGGCCATTTCGAGCTTACCTATGCCTTAAACAATAACCGGAATGAAGAGCTGACCGTCCTCACCAGGGGCAAGGTATTGGCGGGGGAAGACGGTAAGGCCTTAAAGATATCCGGCGTTACCAAAAACATTACGCAAATACGCGATTACGAACAAAGCCTGGAAGAAAAGCTCAGGGAGCTGGATAAGTCGAACAAAGAATTGGAAGAGTTCGCGTACGTCGCTTCGCACGATCTCCAGGAACCGCTCCGGAAGATCACTTCATTCGGCGAAAGATTACAAGAAAAAATAGGCGCCCAGGCGGATAAGGATATCCAGTTCTATTTAACGCGCATGCTGGTCGCCGCTGAGAACATGCGGAACCTGATTGAAAACCTGCTGGAATTTTCCAGGACCAGCCGTCACAGCCAACCCTTTGAAACCGTTAACCTGGCCGATATCCTGGCTGAAGCAAAAGCTGAGTTTGAATTAAAAATTGAAGAGACAAACGCTATCGTCCACGCAGAAAATATGCCCCTGATCAGGGCCATTCCTTCCCAGATGCGGCAACTGCTGACCAACATGCTTTCCAACGCCATTAAATTCAGAAAATCAGGAATTCCTCCTGAAATAGTCTTTACCTCTAAAATACTTTCAAAAGAAGAATGCAAAAATTACCGGCTGCACAACCACAAACTATGGCGCCAGATTTCCATAAAAGATAATGGGATTGGGTTTGAACAGGAGTTCGCCTCAAAAATATTCCAGATATTTCAACGATTGCATGGAAAATCAGAATACCCTGGCGCCGGTATCGGGCTGGCTATCTGTAAGAAGATCGTCGAAAATCACAAGGGAATTATTTTTGCAAACAGCGAACCTGGGAAAGGGGCTGAGTTCATCATCCTCTTACCTGAAATTTAAATATGACGCTATGTCCAAAGATCTTCCTTCCGCCAGAATACTTATCATCGACGATGATGAAGACGATTTCTTCATCACCCGGGAATATATCAACAGTATCGCCGA
>JAEUVR010000382.1 GCA_016786785.1 Chitinophagaceae bacterium | reverse complement strand
TTTATAAGAGGTGGTAATAATTATGCCCTGGTTGTCAAGAATATTACCTGACAAATAATATTTGATCTTATCCGTTCCTCCGGATACGGATAGCTGGTGGTTCTGAAATGGCGCCGTTCTGAAAATTTCATCCTGCCAATCCGTATTCGGGTAGCTGGCGTTCAGGTATTCGGGGATCGGTTTGTTTTCGTTTTGATAACCCTCCTTGGCAAATGCAATATATCCCTTGCCATCAAGCAATTCGACTTTCTTAGAAACCTCCTGTATGCCGGCGGTGGCGTTATAAGAAAACCTGGCCTGTCCTGATTTCCCCTTCTTCGTAGTAACTACTATCACGCCATTGCCTGCGCGGGAGCCGTATATAGCGCCGGCGGCCGCATCTTTTAAAACATCCACGGCCTCAACGGAGGTTGGGTCCAGGGCGCCAAACTGAGCGACATTGGAGATCATTCCATCTATCACATATAGAGGCTCGCTTCCGGCATTTATGGAACCAAATCCCCTGATCCTGAGAATAGGCGCGGTTCCGGGATTTCCCTTGCCATTTATCGCGGCAACGCCCGCAAGACGCCCGTTAAAAGCATCTGCAATATTGGTAATAGGCAGGGATTCCATTTGACTTGCCTTGATACTGCCCACCGATGTGCTAAGCGTTTTACGTTCGGCCGTTCCATAACCAACCACCACTACTTCCCCCAATTGGGCTCTATCTATATCGAGGCTCACTTGTAATGCCGAACCAGAACCTATTGGAACGGTTTGACTTAAATATCCCACATGCTTAATTTCCAACTGGGAGCTACTGACCGGCGCCGTAATGGTAAATTTTCCTTCGTCGTCGGTGAGCGTTCCAATGGATGTTCCTTTCACAGCTATGCTTACGCCCGAGAGCGGCAGGTTATCCTGTTTTGAAAAAACAGCGCCCGTAACAGTTCGTTGCTGTGAATAGAGATGGTTAGCGAGAAAAAGAAGACATAACAGGAATGAAACCCGTTTGAAAAGTCGTTTCATAAACAATAATTTAAGTTTGGTTAATGGCCAATTAGATTGATCGTTTTAATCCAATCCTATTCATGCTTTAAATAAGAATGTAAACCGACTCATATAGACGATTGCTTACCTAAAATAATATTAACGTCTTGCAAGTATCAATACGAATATAATAACATCTTATCTCCTCTTCGCTTGCAAACTGTGATAACGTTGCCATTATCTCAACCGCCTTTAGCGGGAAAAGTTTGATGACAGGGTCTAAAGAAATCCTGTAATATCTATCTCCATAAATACAAGGAAAAAAACAGAGACTTGTTGTTCTGCAGATCTATGCCAACGCGCGTCAGCAGACGGCTGATCGTCGCTGATGCGCGCTGTCAATACAATAGACCATCCGTAAATTCCTGATCAGATCTTATCAAAGATCCATTCGCCGGACTTGCCAAATCTTTTTTTTGCCTGATCGCCAAAGTTTCTGGCGGCATTATCCATAGCCTCAAGAATTTCGTCGAGCGTCTTTCCCGAAACCGTTTTGGCGGCTTCGATCAATGTCTGGCATTCATTTGTATCCATGAATCTGGCGGCATTAAGCAACTCCTTCTCTTCTTCCTCATTGATCGCCAGAAAGCCGTGTTTATCTGCATGGATCAATTGCCCGGGCTGAATCTTACAACCAAACACTTCTACTTCACAGTTCCATTTTACAGGGATAACAAATGCGTGACCGACGCATAAGCGCCGGGCAAGGACCTTAAAGCCGGCGGCTGTCATTTCATCAACGTCACGGATACCGCCGTCGGTAATAGCGCCCACGCATCCCAATGCCCGGTGTAGATTGGCATTTACCTCGCCCCAAAAAGATCCATAAGTATCAGGTTTATCCAGATCCTGGACCACTACAATATTCGGGCCGGGCGCTGAAGCCGCATATTTTCTGTATTCGCTCCAGGCTGAAATATTATCCTTAAGATGAGAAGGATCTCCGGGCGCTATAACCAGGGTAACAGCATAGCCAACCATAGCTCCAAGCATGGGCATGAAGTCATGCGTTTCCTCTATATTAAATCCTTCTTTTCCCGCATTCCGACGGGTAATCTGCTCCCATCCATTATAAATCGTTGGCGTATTCCAACGTTTAAGCTCTAATAATTCCGCATGCGTTAACATAAGACAAGATTTTTAAGGAGCGTTAAATAACCGGCAATGCCGACACAATCATTAATCGTCTATGATATTGATCTTATTTTTTGTTTTGCCTTCCAAAATCCATAACAGGTTATGTACAGGTAACAAGCGAGAGGAACAATAAATGAGGTTTGGATATTTATCCTATCTGCCAGCCAACCCTGTACCGGGGGAACCAAAGCGCCGCCTACGACTGCCGTTAACAATATAGCCGAGCCCTGGCCCGTAAGCCCGCCCAATCCCTCAATGGCAATGGCAAAGATGGTAGGAAACATAATTGAAATGAACGCGCCTAACGCTATCAGGCTAACGACTACTATAACTCCCGAGCTGGTTATACAAATCAATAACAGCAACATGGAAATCATTCCGCACCAGAATAAAAGCTTCGACGCTTCGATAAACCTCAGCGCAATAAACCCTAAAAATCCTGTGATGGTCGCAAGCGTCCAATAATGGGCGAGATAGCTCGCAGCTTCTGAAAAAGGTATTCCGGCAACCGATGGATCCGCAAGAAAACTTATAAAAAAAGCATTCGTTGCAATTTCCGCGCCCACATAAGTAAAAATACCAACGGCGCCGAATAGCAAATGCTTATGCCTTCTAAGTATGCGCAACGATTTGAAAAACGACTCGTCAGAAACAGGAGTAGAAGGAAAGGGAAGCCGATAAATAAGCGCCGCCAACAGCAGCAATACGCTTGCAAAGACCAGGTAAGGAGTCCGGACTAAGGAAGAGTAGGCGGGAGAGTCGGCTTCAATTTGCCTGAAAAGAAAATAGGAGCCTATCACAGGCGCAACGGCATACCCCAGCTTGTTGATCGCCTGGGCCAGGTTCAGCCTGCTTGCCGCATGCG
The DNA here is from genome assembly GCA_016786785.1 of Chitinophagaceae bacterium. Taxonomy (GTDB): domain Bacteria; phylum Bacteroidota; class Bacteroidia; order Chitinophagales; family Chitinophagaceae; genus Flavitalea. Next base: position 2,066 of record JAEUVR010000382.1, on the reverse strand, counting down.
ATGGGTTGCCAAGAATGGCAACAAAGGGATTCGCGGAAACCTGGAGAAAGGCGATCCCTGAAGAAAGCACAAACAAAGCAAATAAAAATACTCCATATACCTTAAACTGGGAAGCGGGATAAAACAACAGGCATCCTATCGCGGCAATCAGCAGGCCGGTCACTATTCCTTTTTTATATCCGTAACGCGAAACTACCTTTCCGGCAGGAATGGAAACGATCAAATACACGCCAAAAAAAGTAAACTGGATCATTGACGCCTGTAAATACGATAACGTGAATGATTTTTTCAAATAGGGCAGTAAGATATCATTCATGCAAAAAATTACGCCCCAGGAAAAAAATACCAGGTAAATCATTAACAGCGATTTCTTTTGCATCATACCGAGAGCTTAAAGACGGGAATAATATTCCATTAAATCAATGCCGGAAATTCAGGCCTCCCTTGGAAATCTGTTTCAATCCAATAAATGTTACCGCCTCTGATCCTGTATCCCGGAGGCGTAGAAAAATGCCTTGTGCGCCATTCAGCATTTCCGGAAGTAATGAACAGCTCATTCATGTTTTTTCCGCCAAACCTCAGCGATGTGGGTTGCGTACAAGGCAATTTGATTTCTCTCTCCACAACGCCGTCGGGATCTAACCGGATAATCTTACTTCCAAAAAACATGGCGACCCATAAAAATCCCTCATTATCTACCGTCATTCCGTCTGGCGCTCCATGCGTTTTGTCTAACCGAACTAAAACCTTCTTATTCCGAATGTCGCCGGAACTTATATCGTAATCAAAATGATATATGATTCCAAGCACCGTGTCGACAAGATAAAATTTGGAACAATCAGGGCTGAAACCCATTCCATTCGATAAATGAAGACCCTCGGCCATAATTCTCGAATGCCCATGCTTATCTAGTCTGAAAAGATATCCCGTTTCATATTCTTTCTCCTCTGAAAATGATTGCTGTCCGCTAAAGACACAACCTTGAGGATCGGCAATAATATCATTCAGGTTATTAACGGGAATACCATCCGCGACGCTATTGAAAGTATATGATTTTCCTTCCATTGGCAGGAAAGAAAAGCCGTCTCTCCCACACGTAACCAAACCGCCATTCTCATGTAAAACAAGCGAAGCGGCGGTTATTCCCTGACAATGCAAGGTCGACTTATTCTCTTGCCGTTTATAACAATAGATGCCATCTCCTTCACACTCAGTCCAATAAAACAAATCTCTTTTACTATCCCAAACGGGACCCTCAGCACAAAGGAATTGCTGATCGGTTAACTCTTGCACATCATACGCGATCATACAAACGCTTATTAAAACTGCATTTTATTATTTTACAATAAAACATAGACGGCCATTATTATTCGCCTTATTGATCAGGCAGGCATCAATATCCAATGGACCATTCCTGATGCCATCTCTTTAAGCTCAGACCTGGATACCCGCGATCTAACCCCTGCTGTTTCTTCAATTTGCTTATAGATATCAAATAAACATCAAATGAACAAAAGAATCAATCTAAATATAGCAACAACTAATTGCACAGCGTCGCAAAGACTCAAATTAAATCGTGAGAACGTTGCCATAAAATGGCCATTGCCTTAACCAGGCGATTAATGCCAATCAATACGACTTATTATAGAGGAGAAAACAGTCAATTCTCCGCTCTATGACAATCGTGAACGAAGAGAGAGATGAAAAGAAAAAAAGTCAGCGCATAAAGACGCATTCATCAAATTATCAGATGCGTATAATACCAATTTGGCGAATGCCGGCAAGCATTTTACATATCGATGAAAACCGGAAAAGGAAAAGGATGAAGCGAATACGCCACATTGGAACTCGTAAGCTAAACGCTGAACCGCTTACCGGATGATCTGCACGTTCTCAAAATTATCGACATTCACGCGCATGATCTCGCGGAGATCGTCAAGCGTTTTTGTCGCATCCGTTCCGATATAGGTATTATTGGTTTTATCAATAAAATATTTATCCTGGCTATTGTCGACCTGGTAGGTATTCCCTTCGCTATCCCTTACCGTGTGTTCGCCCTTGATGCT
>JAEUVR010000366.1 GCA_016786785.1 Chitinophagaceae bacterium | reverse complement strand
ATCGAGACCCAACCGATTGTTGAAGAAACGAAGCTCTGTGCCAAACTCATACGAACGCGTAAGCTCATTCTTAAGCGTCGTTAACGGGATATCGGTGCGGATATACGCAAAGGGCTGCCCGTTATAGTTGACGCTGCTGGTTACCGTGTAACCGGCCAGGGTACGGTATGGTTCGGCATCATTGCCAGCTTCAGCATAAGAAACCCGTAATTTTCCAAAGCCAAGAACGCTCTTGTCCATGGCAATCGCATCGGTAAAGACAAAGCTTGTCGCCACAGAAGGGTAAAAGAAAGCCAGGTTGTTCGCGCCTAAGGTAGACGACCAGTCATTTCTTCCCGTAACATCCACGAACAGGAAGTTTTTATATCCCAGCTGACCGCTAAAATAAGCCGAGTTCATTTTTTTATTGATGGCATATTCCCTGGGCGTAATATTCTGCATGTTTCCGATATAATATAAGCCCGGCACATTCATGTTGGTTCCGGTATTGCCAATAACTTTCTGTCTCCTGTTCAGGTGATTGACGCCTAACGACAATGTGCCGGTAAAATCATTATCCAGGTTTCCGTTTGCCGTAAGCAAGAGATCGCTGTTTTCTTCCTTTACGCGGAACTGCGTATTTTCCACGCGCCCGTTTTCGCCGCTGGTAGCCTGTCCTATCTGGTTATATCTTGTATCAACATAAACGTCCGTTCCTGTTCTTGCCTGCAGACTCAGCCAGTGTGTAAACTTGTATTTGGCAGAGATAAAACCGATAAGCCTGTCGCGGGTGTCATTACCCGTTAGCTCATTAATGATCCAGTAAGGATTCAGGGCGCCGTTGACCCTGGCCATCGATCCATCTTCTTTTTTATAATTCTTTAAGGCATCCAGCGATATGAACCGGGGCATCAGCATTAATGCCGTCATCGGGTTCTGGGAATAAGAGTTGTTCTGCGGGCGATTCGTTCCCTCCTGCCTTATATAGTTGACCTTGGCGTCTACAGATAAATTCGCGGTGGCATTGGCCGATATGCGGAGGTTAACCGTTTGTCTTTCCAGTTTGGTTTTTGGTATGATCCCCTGGTTGTGAAGATCGGATAAGGAAAGCCGGTAGGTAGCCGCTTCATTGCCGCCCGATAGTCCGACCGTATTGGTAAGCGTAGAGCCGGTCTGGAAAAAATCTTTGATATTATCAGCGGGTTGAGGAGTATAAGGAACTAAGCCCAGCTCTCTGAAACGTTGGATGGAGATCAGCCGGCCATCCATTTTGCCGCCGTAATTATCCACCAGCCAACTCGGCCATTCGAGGTACTGCTGACCGTTGACGGTTGTCGTTCCCATGGAGTTATAATCATCGTCATAACCGCCGCCCCATACGTTTTGCTGGGTGGGGATAACGTTAGGCTTCTCAAAAGTGGAGTTGGAATTAAAATCCACCCCTACGCCTTTTCCTTTTTTACCTTTTTTGGTTGTGATCAATATTACGCCGTTGGAACCCCTCGCGCCATATAAGGAAGCCGCCGCAGGTCCTTTCAGGACAGTAACATTTTCAATATCGTCCGGGTTGATATTTCCAATGCCGTCGCCATAGTCGCGGCCCGAGCTTATCGTTGCCGCATCCAGGGTCTGGTTGTCAATAGGCACGCCGTCCACGACATACAGGGGCTGGCCGTTGCCGGTTAATGAACTATTTCCCCGTATCATCACAAAGCTCGAGCCTCCCGGGCCTCCGCTACTGGGATTAACATGCAACCCTGCCACTCTTCCTTTCAACGCATTGGCCACATTGGTTTCACGGGCTACGGTCAACTCGCCGCCGTTTACTACCTGCGTGGAATAACCGAGCGCTTTTTTGCTTTTTTCAATACCAAAAGCGGTAACCACAACATCGGATAGCTCCTTATTGTCGGCCAGTAGAGTAATATTAAGCGCCTGCCGATCGCCTACTGTGATGGACTGCGTCACATATCCCAGGTAAGAAAAAAGCAGGATCGCATTCCTGGAATTAACGGCAATGGCAAACTCTCCCTTTTCATTAGTGACCGTACCCCGGTTTGTTCCCTGGACTACCACGGAAACCTGGGCCAGGGGCTCTCCGTTTTCGTTGACCACCTTTCCTCTTATATCAATCAACGCCGCGATGATGAGGGAAGAAGGATTCCCTTCTTCCGACGATTTCTTACCGATAACGATCGTTTTATCGCGGAAAACATATTGAAGCGGCTGATCTTTCAGAACATCCTGTATAAATTTTTCGATGGGTTGATTTCTGGCAGAAACAGTAACCGGCTTGGCGTCTTCCAGCAGGTTATAATTCCAGATCACGTAATACCCGGTCTGCTTTTTAATGGCAGTAAATACCTTTTCGAGGGATACCTGGTTGCCCGAAAAGGTCACCGTTTGGGAAAGCCCCCTGGCGCTGGTATACATACAAAATGCGAAAATAAAAAAGGCGGTTAACTTCATAACGCGCAGCGTTTTTTTACACAGCCTCTGCATTGCCGAAGGCTGGAGTTTTGGTTGATTTCCGTATAAGCAGATGCCTCTACGGAAGGTAGCAGGGAATTGCATACTTTTGTAGTCTGTTTTGGGTTGATGAATAAAAGCGTCTAACAACATTTTTGAGTTTTCCCGAAACTATCTTCCGGAAGCGCCTGAACCCGCTTCCGGTTTTCATTTCAGGGAAACCCTGATCTTACATTTGAACAAGATTAATGGTTACGTATTTAGGTTATGGTAAAACAATTAATTTACGCCCCTCCTCTATCCTGAACTTCACCTGCATATCGGTTAGAGACGCCAGCATATCCGGTAGAGGAAGGCTTCTCTGTATATCTCCTCCGAATTTAATATCCGGGATGCCTTTGGGATAAACGATCTCGATATCATACCAGCGGGCCAGCTGCCTCATCATCGTCTCCAGTTTGGTATGATAAAAGCTGAATCCTCCATTTTTCCAGGCCACTGCCTGGTCTGTATTGGCATCTTTTACCAGGGTCATATTACCCGTCGCGGCGAGCTGGCATTGTTGTCCAGGCGCCAGTTTTAATGTACGGCCTTCCGCAATAATATTAACGGCCCCTTCCAGCAAAGTCGTACTCAACACAGGCTCGTCGGCATAAGCATTGATATTAAAATGCGTTCCGAGCACTTCAATAAGCGCATTATTTACCGATACCCGAAACGGCTTGGACGGATCGCGTGCTACTTCGAGATAGGCTTCTCCTTCCACTTTTATGCTTCGCTCATTACCCTGGAAAACCGTCGGGTAAGTAATCGCCGAAGCCGCGTTCAACCACACTTTTGTTCCATCCGGTAAGGACAATTGGTATTGCCCTCCTCTTGGCGTACGCATTGTATTATAGGCAACCGTCGCATTAACGCCCTTTATATTATCTAATGTTTCATACTCCAGTTGTCCGTCTGCCCTCTTAATGATCTTGACCCCATCCTGATTTGCCAGCTGTCCATTCGCTATACTGTCGAGAATAATGGTGGATCCGTCCGCCAGGGTAAGCATTGCTTTGTTCCCCCCTGGCAGGATATTTTCCGTTAGACCAGTCTCATGAATATTTGACGCAAGCGCCTTCTCTTTTTGCAGATCATTGTAATAATAGAAAAAAGCGCCGGCCGCTATTACCAATAAAATAGCAGCGGCATAACGGAACCATCCGGTCCGTAGAAAATATACCTTGCGGGCAGTCGCGGTAAGAACTTCACCAGGTTGCTTGGCAGGACCCGCGATCTGACGAAGCAGATGATCAATATGCAATTCATCAGGATCGGTTGCCGGAACGGTATGTTCCAATGAATTTTCCAGCGCGAGGATCAGGTCTTCATCCTGATCATGTTGCCGGAGCATATCGGAAAACTCATTCAGCTCGGCGGCAGTCGCGCTGCCGGAGATATATTGCTGCAACAGGTAATTAAAACGGTCGAATTCGGATATAGCCATTGAAAAAACTTTAATCGGATAAGCTCCGCCTTCCTAAGACAAACAAGCGCGCTTTTTTGATTAGTCGCTTTAAAAAAAACAGTAAATATTTTTGATACGGCTTTTTTACATTCTCCTTTGTAAGGACAGCCGAGGTTACAGGCATGCCAAACGCGGATCTTCTTTTTATAATAAGCCCATCTCTTCAGGGATAATAAGTTACACGCCAGGTAGAGAGATAACGCTTCGGATTGCTTGCAAGGCCGGGGTCGGACAAAAGCTGGTTTTCATACGACCCTTGCGGGCTACCAATTGCAAGGGTAACAGGTTACAAGTTCTTGCCTCCGCTAATGATTATAGCGAGCGCATATGCCAAAACCCTCGAGGCCCGGAGCGCCGATCTGAGCGTTTGAATGGCTTTGCCGAGGTGGCTGCGAACGGTATGCGGGGAAATATTCAACCGTTCGGCAACCTGGCGTAAATCCATGCCCTCCTGGTGGGTTAGGGTAAATATCAGTTTTTGTTGGGGAGGAAGCTGCTCGGCCGCGCGTTGAATGGCTTCAGTCGCTTCCCTGTAAGATAACTGGTCCTGCGTGAGGGTGCTATAAGGCGCCTGGGTAATGCCGAGTTGTTGAACAATACGCCCTTCCACCGCCGCTCTTCGCAGCCAGTTCAATGCCAGGTTTGCGGCGACACGGAATAACCAGGGCTTCAAAGCAATTACTTTGGGCATTTCCTGCCGCTTCTCCCAAACCGTCATAAACACATCCTGCAGCATTTCTTCAGAGGCCGCATAATGCTTGGTAATATTTAAAATAAAAGGGAATAAACGAGGATAGTAGGCCGACATGATCGCCTTAAAAGCTGCATGGTCGCCCTCAGATAATAACGCCAATAATTCTTTCTCATTATCAATGGAAGCATTGGCAGTTGAAGCAGGTATAAATATTGTTTCCTTGGTCATTATAGCTGATCCCGATGATCAAATATAATGTTTGGGGTCAATATTATCAGCAGGCAATAGAATTTATCCGGATCAGGAGTTAGCCGTTCCGACTGAAACAAGGCCTACCCCTCAGGCAGCTTTAGCAAAACAGCAGACGCTGTTCAGCTATTCCGACTGAAACAAGGCCCGGTCATTATTTCACAGGTCTGAGCGTTACCTGGCGTAAATCAAGGATAGCTCCCTTATCAAACTGCTTGTTTGCCTTGAATACTATTTTTTGATTGCCTGCATCCAGTTGGATATTGCCGATAGCGACAGTTTTGTAGGTTTCCCAGGAACCGCTGGGCGCCACTATCCCGGTTAATTGCCGGTCCTTTGCCTCCAGCAAAAACTCCTTGCCGGCCTCCTCATCTGAAACAGACCATTCCAGTGTTGCGGCATAATTACCCGCTGCTGCTACCGCCACATCCCATTCCACCCTGTCGGCAGCCGTAAACCATCCAAATGCTCTCCATTCAGGCATGTATTTGATTGCAGGGCCAATGGCCGATCCGTTCTCCGCGGTAAGCAGTAAGGCGCCGTCGGCAGCAGGACTAACCAGGGCGGGCTGATTTACGCCAGGGGCGGGCAATGGATCTGCTGTTTTCTCTGTTATAATTACCGGCTGCTGCTCAGCTATTTTAGTTGACGGATCATTGCAAGCGATCAGCGTAAAACATAATATGATTCCTGATGCGGCAACAGTGAATTTCTGAGTCAGTTTCATTGTTAGACTTTTATTTTAAAAATAAGTATATAAGAAGAATTTATTTAAAACTGCGCTTTTGCGCTAACGCTGTTCTCATTTTCCTATGCTTCTCATCTGTCCTGTCATCCACTAAGAACTGCCAAAATCATACCCGGTCATTGTTTGTTCCCGCTTTCATCTCTCATATCCGGATCCAGCATATCGAGGTAAAATGCCAGGTCATTGTTTCCTCACGCTTCTCATCTCTCCCTGCAAATACCCTATAACAGCTTCCTTAAGATCTTTTTCCACGGCCGGCGTATACGGAGAAACCGTTTCTACTTCATACCCCCCATGCTCCCATGCTTTTGCCGTAGGGAGATAACCCAACCAGCCATTGGTATACCCATAATAAAAAGTATAGGGAAATGGCGAACGATCCCGGATATCATTGGAGATCTCGCAGAACAATTCCACTGGCAGGCTCCATATTGCTATCTCCTCATTGATCTTTAAAAACCTTACGGGTATCCTGACCAGGTTCTTCCCCGCCTTGGTCGTGCGCGTATAATCGCCCAGGTAAGCAGGCCAGCGCATATTTTCCCTTCTCGGCGTTTCTACGGTCGTGGCGCCGGTAAATAATTTAATCTCGTTTGTAGTCAGCGTTAGCTTTTTATTGGCGTCGAGGATCTTATCGCCCAGCAATACGCGAAACTGGCCAAGCTCTTTTTCTTTGGATAGATAAGGGCTCTGGGATACGCTATAGATAGGAGCCAGGTTTCCCGCGGCGCCATTAATAAAAAGCATCGGCGCCCCGGTTTGTTGCTGCACATAATTAGCGACAGCGCCCTGAACGTCGGCGCTGATCTGAAGATTGGCTGGACCATACACCGTTCCATGAATCGCATAATTGGCAATCAGGGCCATCGGGCTTCCATCGGACTTGTCGATCCGGATCAATCCTATCCTGCGATCGGTTTCGCCATCGGGGTTCAATCCCAATGAAGCTTTGCCATCGGCGTCTATGGCCCGGCGGTTGATATTTGCCTGGGAAAATCCCCAGCCCACGCCAAGGCGAGCGGGCGCAAGCATACGTCGGGCTTCTATGATGCCCTCTATCAGCTTTTGTTCTACGAGCCTGGTATAAGCAGTATCCACTTCATGTTTATAGCGGTCGCCCATAAACACTTCCGGTAATCCCGGAACCCCTACCTCGGGCGCCGAATGCGTATGCGTAAGCGTCCACCAGAAATGCAGCGGATCGATCCCCAACTGTTTTTGCAGCATGCCGGCCACATGATCATATTCCGACGGGGATATCACGCAGATATCCGTAGATACCAGGAAGAACTGCGTTATACCGTCGTCCAATGCTACGATGCGGTGAAAAATACGGTCATGTATACCCGTGGATTGCCTGGCAGAATATCCGAGCAACATCTTAGGGCTGTCGGGCGTAATATCTATGGTTACTACCGAAGCCCTGAACTCTGCTTTTGCTCCACCGACAAACAGGAGCATGGGTATCGCCAAAACCAGCGTTTCCCGCAACAGTTTTCTTTTGATCGGGAAAGAAAAGAAAGCATTCCGCCAGCTCCTGATCCAATCCAATACCGGTATATTTTTCATAAGCCAATTAATTTAATCGAATTAAAACTGCTATAAGCTCTTCCAGGCCGAATCTGTTCGTCGCGCTCATCGAAGGAGTTTTTACATCCTTTATTTCGCCGGGCGCATCGCTGCTCATTATAATGAAACCAATTGCATGACGGTTTTACATTCCTTTATTTGCTGTGCGCATCTTATTCATGCCTTTACATTTGCATGAAGCTTGATTTTTAAATTCCTTTCTCCGGGCGCCTTACGCTCCCTTTCTCATTTTCTTTTTCGTTTTTTCCGGCGCGGCTGGCGTTATGGGCTTAGCGCTTTTCATTTCACCATGCAGGTAGCCGACAATGGGCTCCGTAAAGTCCTTCTCTACAGTTATCGTGTACGGAGAAACGGTCTCCACTTCATACCCTCCATGCGCCCATTCTTTTTCCGTGGCGAGGTATCCGAGCCACCCATTCGTATAACCGAAATAAAAAGTATAGGGGAAAGGGGAGCGCGTGCGAATATTATTGGAGATCTCGCAGAACAATTCCAGCGGAGCGCTCCATACCGCCAGGTCCTCGTTGATCTTTAAAAACCGAACAGGCAGCTTTACCATATTCACGCCCGATGGCATGGCGCGGGTATAATTGGCAAGATCCTTAGGCCAGTTGACGAGCTTTGATTTTCTTGGCGTTTCAATGGTTAAGGCCCCGGTAAACAATTTTACGGTATCTGTTTCAGCGGCGATCTTTTTGTAAGCGTCCAGTATCTTATCGCCCAGCAACACCCTGAACTGTCCCAAATGGCCGGCGCGGGGATTGGGATACACGCTATAGATAGGAGCCATATTCCCTGCCGCCCCATTGATGAAAAGCATGGGAACGCCAATCTTTTCCTGCACATATTCCGATACGACGCCCTGAACATCCGCGCTGATCTGCAGGTTGTCCGGTCCCAGGACCGTTCCATGAATCGCATAGTTAGCGATCAAAGCAAGCGGAGAGCCATCTTCCTTATCCAGGCGTATCAACCCGATCCGGCGATCTACAGGCCCGTCAGGATTCATTCCTCCCGAAGCTTTCCCATCAATATCCCAGGCGCGGCGATTGATATTAGCCTGGGAAAATCCCCATCCGATACCCATCCTTGCCGGCGCCAATTGATTACGGGCCTCAATAATACCCTGGATCAGCGACTGCTCCACCTGCCGCGTATAGGCGGTATCTACCTCATGTTTGTAACGGTCGCCCATAAATGCTTCCGGCAATCCCGGAACGCCTACCTCCGGCGCCGAGTGAGTATGCGTGAGCGTCCACCAGAAATTTAATGGATTGATCCCTAACTGTTTTTGCAGCATCCCGGCCACGTGATCATATTCTGATGGCGATATCACGCAGATATCCGTAGACACGAGAAAAAACTGCGTGACCCCGTCATCCAGCGCTACGATACGATGATAGATACGATCATGAATTCCGGTAGATTGACGGGCGGCATAACCGAGAAGCATCTTCGGCGTTTCCGGCGTAATATCCACCTTCGTCACCGCAGCCCTTAATATACCCGCTCTGGTTCCGGTAGCGACCGCCGTCCGGGCTTTGGCGCTTTGCGCAAAAGAAGCTTCGTTCATCAGCAGCGCGGGAAAAACAAAACATACCGTCAGAAAAACAGACTTCTCAAACCTATGCTTAATAAAGTAAGGGCGAAGAAAGGCAAGCCTTACCATCAAAAAAGAGGATCTCCCAAAACACTTATCAAAATAGCGAGTAAGAGAGACGAGCAACGCCATCAAAAAGAAAGCGCTCCTGCAATATTTAATAAGATAGCGATGCGGGAAGGTAAGCCTTGTCACCAACAAAGAGGATCTCCCAAACCGCTTAACAAAAGCGCAACGGAGTGAGACAAGCCATGCCATCAAAGAGAAAAATCTCTCAAAATATTTAATAAGATAGCTATGGAGTAAGGCAACCCCTTGTACCGAAAATCCGGACAAAATACTTTTCTGAAATATCTTCTTCTGAAACATCATATCCAATACAGTTTAAATTGAATAGATCAATAGGTTTTCGCAGCGCCCATGTTTTTTAATTTCCCTTTATACCCCGCCGGCAACAACTCATACACGGTGGAAATGATCAGGTCTTCAACACTTTCAGAAAACCTGGAAGGCCTGTTGTAGGAATACATTGAATACTCAACCTCATAACCTCCTTCCCCGATTACCCTTTTGGAAGCGATATAACAAGGCACGTCATTGGAATACGCGTTCACCCATAATTTTTCCGTCCCTAATTCTTTTTTCAACCTTAAGGAATAATCCACCACCACTTCCCCGGCAAGAAATATCATGGCCAGGTCCTTTCCAAAGGTCCAGGTCATCACCGGGTAGGTCAGACTGGCGGGAATTTCCTCGCCGCGCGCAATTTTATCCAAGGCCAGCTTAGCAAAATATCCTTTTGATCCCCTTTCTTTTGTCTGCTCTACAAACTCCTGTACGGTAGGCACATGGTGATAAGGCAGCTCTATCATTTTCAGTTTGCCAACAGGCGCCGCCGTTATCGGCTTAAGCGCAGTCGCCAGCAGGCGATCCACTTCATCCGCCACCTGCTTGCCATGTTGCGTGGTATATTCCAGTTTTAATCTCGGTTCAGGGTTAGCGTCTGCGCCGCAACCCAGCGCAACCATAGCAGTAACGCCCGGGTGTTTTTCTTCTATCAGCCGCTGCGCTTCCCCGATCCAGTCGCCATGCACCTTGTTAATATCGCCGCCCAGCGTGGTGCCATGGCAGGCATAAGAAACCATGATCGCTTTCAGGTTGCCCGAGGCATCTGTTATACGCATCATCGGCAATGCGTGATCAACGGGCCCTTTGGGAACAGGCGCCATGTTTACCGATTTACCATCCACCACCCTGCGGCGGTTCATGGCAAAGGACGCCGTCCCTTCTCCCCATGAAACAAGAGAGGGCTTTCGGTTATTGATCGCTTCCAGCGCCACTTTCTCTATCTTGGCCGCCAGTTGTTCGAGGTAAAGATCAATACGCCCGATCTCTTCCGGAGGCAGTTGCCGGCCAAAATGATTGATGAGGTTGCCGATCTCCGGACCCGTATGCATATGCGAAGCGCAGATCACAAACTGCGAAGGGGGTATGCCTATTTTCTTAGAAAGGTTCTCTGCTATTTGTTTGGTCATATACCATTGAATACCGATCAGGTCGACCGTTACTAATACCGACAGGTCTTTAGAATTGCCGCCAAAAGCCAGCGCCTTGGCGTATATCGGCTGTAGAACGCCCTCTGATTCCGATTTACGATCGCCATAGCCCGCTAATAAGATGGGGCCTTCAGGGGTGATCTCTATCCGGGCCACGCCCACTTCTATTGTCTTCCCCGGGACCTTATTTTTCTGCGCGGATGCAGCTCCTGAAGTCAATAAAGTAGTTAATAAGAATATTACTAGCGCTGATCTGCAGGCTATGTTTTTGTTAGAAAAAATATTTACCTGTTCTTTATTTTGTAAGCTCATATCTAAAAAATTATTTATTATAAATCATGCGTAAAAAATATCCCGGCCAAAAGATCCGGTATTGTCTCGTTATTCATTGAATGATCAGCAGTCATCCGCTGTCTTCTGTGCATAATGCATAGCATAGACTACCGGTCTGCTATTCCACCAGGCAGCGCGCTGGCAGCGTTATGCTGCGCTTGCCGTATAGCAAGACCGCCAGCAGCCGGGGAATGGATTTCTTACCTATCGAATGTGCTTCGTCGTATAGCAAGAGCGCCGGCGGCCAGGAAGCGCATTTCTTGCCTATTGAATGTGCTTCGTCGCCAGCAAGGCCGGCTCGCTTTTAATTCTGTCGCAAAAAAGAGAGCAGGTCTGCCATCTCCTGCTTGCTGATATTTTTTTCCAGTCCCGAAGGCATTGCCGAAATATTCAGCGACTTCAACGACTTCACATCCTGCCGGTTAACCGTCCTGTCGAGTTTTCCGTTATTCCGCAGGGTGATCGCCGTAGGCGTTTCCGTAGCGATGATGCCTTGTAAGGTCTCTCCGTTGTTCAGTTCTAATTCCCAGAGATCAAACCCGGGAAAGATGGAAAGGTTCGGATCCAGGATATTGGCCATGATGTCTTCCTTTTTCCAGTTGTGAATAGTGCCAAGGTCGGGGCCAATGGTCACGCCCAGCTTTCCCCTCACCTGGTGGCAGATAGCGCAGTTGGCCATATAGACTTCCTTGCCTTTCAACGGATCTCCCGTCAGATCAAGCGAAGCCCGGTATTGCTTGTTCACTTCTTTTGCCTGCGTTTCGCTCTTGGTAAATATGGCCCGCGCGCGATTGCGAAGCCCTTCATCTTTTACCTGCATGATGCTTACGCTTCTGTCAAAGCCTACGCTACTGGGAAGTATCTGTTCTTTTTCAAGGGCGCTTATTAATATACCGATCCGTTCCTGGTTGCTCATAAAGACACCGATCGCGGCGCTTCTTATTTCCGTTGTGAGCGCCGGCCATTGTTTAATAAGGTATTCGCATACTCCATTGCCCGGTATTAAACCCAGGGCGCGTAAGGCGGCAAGTTGAACAGGCGCCTGTTCCTGCGGAACCAGTAAGCTTTCCAATAAGTTGACATGGATGGAGGGATCGCCAAGCGAAAGAAAATCGATGGCATCCGCCCTTTTGTTATCAGCGAGCGCGGTATCGCCGATAATGGCCGCCGCTCTGGCGATAGCTTCTTGTCTCATGGCTTCCCCGGAAATGCCGTTTGTTTTCAGCAATTGATAAGCAGCCTGGCTTAATGGCCTGGAAGGACTCTCAAAAAATGTTTTGATCAAGATCCTCTGGTCTGCTTCAGAAACCGGGACCGGCGTTTTCCTGTTCCTCAACCCCTGCGCTAACCCATCCAATATAGGCGCCTGCCAGGCCAGTTGTTTCGCCGTTTGAGCTGTAGTAGCTTTCCGGATAAGCTGATGGATATCATCAGCGCTGGCATTGGCTCCAACCATGGCGGTTAAACGCTGTACAAGAGAAGCATAAGCGGGGATCTCTTCGCGGAATTTTCCCAGCGCTACCTGTAACAAGGAAGCTGTTTGGGAGGCATCAGCAGAGAGGGCCGCTATCTGCATCCATTTGTCCTGGATATTGTCGAACAGCAATTTGCTCCTGACCTGCGCTGAAGCCGGCGTATGGATATAGCCTAATGTCAACAAAAGCTGAAGCCGCACTTTAGCATCCGGGTCGTTCTGCAAAACCAGTAAGTCGGAAACCAGTTGAGGCGCGGAAGACAGATGCAGCTCGGCCAACCTGACAGCATTTTCCCTGATGCCCGCTACCGTGTCTTTTAATGCTGCAGTGATCTGCCGGGGCTGTAAGGCGCCCATTCCTTCCAATGTCCAGAGCGCATGCAGGCGACCCATAGCCGAAGGGCTCTCCGTCATTTTCACCAGCGCGGGTATGGCGGCGGGGTCGGCGCGATCTACCAATAAACGCTGCGCATTCATCCTCCACCAGGCATTGGCGTTAGCAAGCTGGCTTACCAGCTCATCGCTGCCGGCATCGCCGAGGGTAAGTCCTTTCATCCATTCCGCCGCCTTGGCGTCTGTCGCAGTGATGCGGAAGATGCGACCCATATCCGAGCCATCGTAGAGTCCGCCTGCGGCGATCGCCTGGTCGGACATCCATTCCGGCGACTCGATCACGCGGCGATAGTAATCCAGCACATAAAGGGCGCCATCGGGACCTACATAGAGGTTCACCGGGCGCGACCAGGCATCTGTGGAGGTCAGGAATTCCTTATTGGGGAAGATGCGGCTTGCCACATAACTCACGCCGCTATCCCTGAGCGCGTCGACATGTACCAGGTTGCTGACAGGCTCTGCAATAAACGTGATCTTCTGATCAAAAGGCGGCGGAAAGGCGGCGCCCATGTAAGCCGTCAGTCCGCATGCAGAAGTCATCACTCCCACATTCGTCATCAGCTGCCGGTCGGGATTAGTAGTGGTAGGGAACACTTCCGCCGCATTCAGGTGATCCGACATATCCTGGATCGCGTTTGAGATCAGCAGGTTGGGATTGCGTTCAAAATAACGGTTGGCGATCACTTCATGATAACCCTGGTTAGAGTTACTGCATCCGAACCAATGTCCCCACTCGTCAAATGTATGCCCGAACTGGCAACGGTTAGCCATCATTTCCAGTTGCAGGCGATCCGGCCTGAAGCGGATGGACTTTCCATTAGCGTTTTGCGGCAGGCGAACGGTATCGGGCCTGGCAGGAAAATATATTTCGGTTCCCTCATCGCCGAACTCTTCAACATAGTCGCGCGTCTTCACGGCGCCCTCATGCGCAACATAGATCCAGTTGTCCAGTCCGTATACCGGGCTGTTCAGGTTATGCTGCGGGTTGGTTAAGGCAAACCCGGTAACCAGGGTATCTACCAGGTTTGCCACGCCGTCGCCGTCCGTATCTTCCAGGTAAAGTATATGGGGAGAATCCGTCACTATTATTCCTTTCTTCCAGCGCATGATGCTGGTAGGGAGCATCAGTCCGTCTTTAAACACGGTGCGTTTGTCCATGATGCCATCGCCGTCCGTGTCCGCCAGCAATACGATGTTCCCGCTGCCGCTTTTATCCAGCGGATATCCATGCATCTCTGAAACATACATGCGACCATATTCATCAATTTCCATATCCACCGGGTCGGAGATGAGCGGTTCCGATGCGATCATTTCCATCTTGAATCCATCGGCTACCTGGAAGGTAGCCAGGGCGTCTGCCGCTTTTACGCCGCCCGATCCTTTTTTATTGCCGCAGGCAACCAATATAAATAGCAGAACAAGAAAGATATACGAACGGAACGCTACTGAACAAAAAGAATAATACATTATAAAGGTTCTTTTAAATTATGCATTTATGGATAAAGGTCTGGCGCAAACTATCAAAAATAGACGCTATATCCTTCTGTTGCGTACTACTATCTCATTTAAATATTATCAAATCCTAGCTTATCCGCCTGTTCTGTACAGAACGCTTGCCCCATATTCATTAAACATTATCAGATCTTCATGCCTTGTCGCCTGTCGGTTCCATACAGGACGCTCACCCATATACTTTAATCAATTCCACGTCAATCTATATCCCACCAGAGCGGGGTAAACAATTTATCCTTGCCATCCAGGTAGCTGGCCACTGCCGCTGCAGTAGCCGCCTGGCTGGCATTGGTAATGGCCGGGGGATAGTTGATCCGTTTAATAAATTCCCCTACAGGCACATCGCCCCCGCTGAGGTTTACGGTTACCGGCCAAAGTTTGGGATAACCGGTCCTCCTGAACTCAGACCAGGCTTCCTGTCCATCGGGATACATAGCTATCCATTTCTGGGTGATGATACGTTCCAGCTTCTCGTTGAAGGAAGCCCCCTCATCCCATTTGATCTTTATATTGGTAATGGCGGGCGCATTATTAGCCGCATTATACGGGTCGACATAGGCAATAGGAACAGAGGTATTGTCATTGATATAGTCGTCGACCCCGCCTACCTTATTCGCATTAAAGGAAGCCCTTATGCCCGCTTCGTAAAACTCCTGGGCAGTACCGCCCATATTCCATCCTCTCAATGCGCCTTCCGCTCTTAAAAAATAGCTTTCCGCCACGTCCATTACTTTTACGTAATTGTTGTCGACAAAATTCACCTGCGAGAATCCGTTATAACCCACAGGACCAAAGGCAGCGCCGGAGCGAAGCCCTTTGATCTCTCCGCCCAGCGCGGGGTCCCCGGCAGGCAGGGCATATTTAGGCAGCCGCGGATCGCCATATCCTTTTAAAATGGTTTCTACCGCCGCGTTAAGGCGCGTTTCATTCCAGTCGCGGGTAATGGTCAACAGGGGATGCACGGTTCCCGTAGACATTTCGAAAGAAGGTAGTGCGCCTTCCAACAACCCGCCATCGTTAATGGCAGCTTCGGCCTCAGTTTTAGCCTTGGCCGGATTCACCCTGGAAATGCGGATCGCCAGCCGCAGGCGAAGGGTATTGGCTACTTTTATCCAGGTGGCATAGTTGCCGCCGTACCTTGATTTATCGAACCGGGCATACCGGATCTTATCGGCATTGGGATCGGCGGTTTCTGCCGCAGTCAGATCGGCAACCGCTTTTCTCAATTCCTCAAAAAACAGGTTATACGCTTCTTCTTCCGAATCAAATTTCACTTCGCTGGCCGTTCCATATAAGGAATAAGGCAGCGGGCCGAATACATCCACCAGCCGGTGGCCTGCAAATACTTTAAAGATCAGGGCCATCGCATACAGATCGGGATACTTGGTATCAAATCCTTTTTTCTTCATCATCAGCCACTGATCCAGCACCTTGCTGGAAGGCACCAGCCATATCTGGTCATTCCAGCTCTGCACCATAAAATAAGTGCCGTTATTCTTATTATCGTAGAACGGCGAAGGCAGGCTCATGTATCCCCCATAATTATCTGCGTTCAGGTTTTGCTGCATTTCAATCCTCCAGGTAGTGAGCACATCCACGATGCCCAGTTGCATGCCCGGTAGCGTATATCCGCCCTCGTTGGCATCTTGTTCGAGCATTTTATCAGTGATCAGTTTTTTGTCTTCATTCAGGCCTTCCATGTTTTTTGTGCAGGAGGCCAGCACAAGGGAGGTTAAGGTCGCGCTCAGTATAAGCTTTTGGCTTATACCTATATATTTTAAATATTTCATTTTCCTGGCTTTAATGTTTTAGAATGGGTTAGAACGTTGCATTGAGACTGATGCCAAAAGAACGCACGGAAGGCATGGTAAAAGAGGCAATGCCTTCTGTCGTCTGGGAAGCGGTTGCGGCGATCTCCGGATCAAAGGGCGCTTTTTTGTAGAAGAAAAGCAGGTTTCTTCCTACAAGGGACAAATTAATGTCTATGCCTTTGAACCGGGGAATATTATAACCCAGGGCCAGTTCTCTTAAACGGACATTGGTAACATCATACAGGTTTCCTGCAACCGCTCCGCCGGCCCCGGCCCCTGTCTGGTTCATATAATAATCCTTGGCATCCACAAGTTTGCCTTCTACCATTACGCCCCCGTTATCTCTTGCTTCGCCGGTTCTTTTCGACAATCCCTTATAATCCAGCCATTGCTCGGTCCTGTTAAACACTTTTCCGCCGAACCTGCCATCGATCAGGAAGGAAGCCGCAACGCTTTTATATGTAAAGTTGTTATTGAATCCCGCGAGGAAGGTAGGGTTGGCATTTCCCACATAGTTGTCAAAGTTGGCGGATACTTTCGGCAACCCGTTTGCGTTTACGATCAGTTTGCCGCTTGCATCTCTCTCATAGACCTTTCCGAACATATCGCCGTAGGACCCGTAATGGCCGTCCTTAGGACGGGTCAGGAAAAGCGATACCTCCCTGTACGAGCCGCCCAGCGCAAAATAGTCGGCTTGTAACAGGTCGCTCAGTTCCCGTATCTGGTTCTTATTGCTGGAAAAGCTGACGGAAGGCGTCCAGGAAACCCTGCCAAATGAAGATTTATAACTAATGATGCCTTCAAATCCCATGTTCCGGATAGTGCCTCCATTGATCCAGAAGTTGGTAGCGCCGGCTCCTGCAGGAGCCTGTATCTGGAATACCTGGTCGAAGGTTGTAGCATTATAATAGGTAAGGTTTACGCTCAGCCTGTCTTCCAGAAATCTTGCTTCGCCGCCAAACTCAAATGATTTGGTGCGTTCCGGTTTCAGGTTAATGGTATCTACCCCATCAAAAAAAGGCAAAGAGCCCCTTGCATTGATGTTGCCGCTGTTGTCGAGCGAATAAGGCGGCATCCAATCCTGTATACCGAAAGGAAGGCTATTGCCCACTTCAGCATAGGAACCCCTGAATTTCAGGAAGGACACGCCCGGGGATCCGGGATTGTTCAGCGCGATATAAGAAAGACCTATGGAAGGATAAAAGAACGATTGCGATACGGTAGAGCTCCATTCTTTCCGGGCGGTAACGTCAAGGAACAGACGCTCTTTGAATCCGAAAGTGACATTGCCAAAGACCGCCTGGCTTAGGGTATTTCTTAAACTCTCCGATTTATTGAATAAGCCGTTCAATGCATAGATCGAAAAATAATTCGGATAGGTCAGCGAGGTGGGAACAGTGCTGGACACGCTTACGTTATCGGTTTTTGTGCGCGTATTGCTCGCCCCTAATGTAGCCGACAGGGAAAAATTATCGCTCAGGTTCTTATTCCCTGTTAACAGAACATCGGAATAGAAATATCTTGTTTCTGCTCTCGACAATGAATAACCGCCATTGGGGCCGGCCACGGTAGCCTGGGTAGACGCATATTGCCGCCCCTCCGAATGATCATCGATCCTGTCGTACATTCCTCTTCCCTGGATATTCAGCCAGTTGGAGATACGGTATTTCGCAGAGAAGGAAGTGATGGTATGATCGCGGAAAAAATCGTTCAGGTTCCTATACTGCACCCAGTAAGGGTTTTGGTTGGGGAATGTTTCATTCCGGATATAGGGCCAGTTTTGTACGTTCATCTGGCGCACCGGATCCCATACCTCAAAATGATCCTTATCGTATTTGGAGAAATCATCTCCCACGGGGAAGGAGAAGATGCCGGGTAAAGCGCTATAACCGCCTGCCGAGTTCTGGTTATACACTTTCTGGTCAGTATAGTTTACGGAGGCGTCCAGGGTTAATCTCTTGTCGAATAATTGCGTCGTTCCTCTTATCATAAAGTTGTTACGCGTCATATTGTTGTTGGGCAGGATTCCTTTAGCGTCGGTATTTGCATACGACAGGTATATCTGCGCTAATTCATTCCCGTTAGAAAGCGAGACCGCATTCACCAAAGTGGTCGCCGGCTTAAAAAATTTTTTGAGGTGGCCGTCGCTTCCGTTAGTGATCTTGGCGCCCCAGCTATCGTTCAACGCCGGATTGTTTTGTCCATAGTTGGTTTGCAGTTCGGGAAGGTCCACGGCATGCTCAATGGTAAACTGTGACGACAGGTTCACTCTTGGTCCGCCTACCTTTCCTTTTTTAGTCGTCACCAGCACCACGCCATTGGCCGCCTGGCTGCCATAGAGCGCTGCGGCAGACGCGCCCTTCATGATCTGTAACGATTCGATATCTTCAGGGTTGAGGTTGGCCAGCAGGGCAGATCCGCCATACATGGGCGCTCCATCAAAAACATATAAGGGTTCGCTATTGCCGATAAAGGATTTATCCCCGCGCATCAGGATCTTGGTAGAGCTGCCAGGCCCAAAGTTTCCCTTGGTGATAATGGCGCCGGCTACTTTACCCGCCAGGGCATTGACGAAGCTGACATCTTTCACCCGGGTAACCTCTTCTGCCGACACATTCTGCGTAGCATAGGTGATGCTCTTGCTGCTTTTACCCACGCCGAGGGCGGTAACCACCACTTCGGCCTGGGAGCTGACGCGGGTGATGGTCGTAATGTTCAGTTCTTTATTGCCTTCTATATTTATTTCCCTGGTCTCAATGCTCACCCCGCTGATGATCAGGGTAGCCTGATCGTTCACGTTTCTCAGTTCAAAATAACCGTCAGAATTGGTGGTGGTTCCCATATTTGTTCCTTTAACAACGATGGAAGCCACTACGGGGTTGCCTTCTTCATCGGTGATCCTGCCCCGCACGTTAATGGGAGGGGGCGGACTGACCGCCATCTCTTCTGAGGGCGCAACCCATTTCCTGATAATAATGGTCTTATCCATTATTTCATAAGAGAGTCCTGTTCCTCTCAGGCATTCTTCCATTGCTTTCGGTAAAGAAGCGTTTCTGAGGACAACAGATACAGGTCCTACATTTTCAAGGAGTTCAACCCTATACAGGAAATTGTATCCGCTTTGTTTTTTAATTTCCCGAAAAACCTGGTTGAGAGAGATTTTGTTTTTCGAAAGGTTGATCTGGGAATATCCCTTTGCGCTTACCTGCATAAGAGTTGCCAGAAAGATAACCGCGGTTAACTTCATCACTCGCAGAGTTTTGGTGCGTAATCCTGGTCCAATATGGACGGATTTACGAAAAGCCATTAAAAGCATAACTTTGTAATAGTTTAGGTTAAAGAATAGCAGTCTGTCACGAGATTGTATATATAAAGCTAACCTAAGCGAATCGCCGCTCCGGTCTCGACCCCGGGGCGGTTCTTGCTTTGGTTAACGGTAATATGCGATTATGTTGAAGGCATCACGATCAGCTTTTTTTCTTTAAGTATAAATTTCACGCCGCCGGCTTTTTCCAGCATCTTTAGCACCAGGGAAATATCTGCTTTGCGGGAGATGGATCCTCCCAGGTGCCCTGTTATATTTCCCTTATACTCCACATCAACATCATACCATCGGGAGATCTGCCGCATCACTGTTTTGAAATCGGCTTTCTCTCCAAAGTGGAACTCATCTTCCTTCCAGGCGATCACCGATTGGATATCTACCTCTTTTTTCAGCGTCATCTTCCCATCTCCGTCCACCTGGGCCTGCTGACCGGGTCGCAACATCCTTTCTTCCTGGTTGTTCTTTATGCGGATAGATCCTTCTAACAAGGTAGTATTGACGCTGGCTTCATCTTTATAGGTATTGACATTAAAATGCGTTCCCAGCACTTCGATCTGCGTATTGTTGTCCAATACAACGCGGAAAGGTTTTTGTTCATTTCTGGCCACTTCGAAATATACTTCTCCGCTTATGCTTACCGATCGTTCAGCGCCTGGGAAGGCGGTAGGAAAGGTAATGGAAGACGCCGCGTTCAGCCATACCAGCGAACCATCAGGAAGAACGAGCCGGTAGTTGCCGCCGCGGGGAGTGGTCATGGTATTATAAGTAGGCGCTGAAGAAAGTATAGATGGATCTGCCGAATAAATAATTCCTCCATTAGCTGATTTCGTGATCGTAACTCCTCCCTGCTGAACCAGCTTCCCATCAATTGCATTATCCAATATAATCGTAGAACCATCTGCCAGCGTAAGTATTGCTTTGTCGCCTCCCGGGACCACTTCCGCATTTGTTTCGATCCGCTCCGTGGATGTCGACGCAAGTCCATTTTCCTGCCCGGAGCGCTGCCGCATGTAAAAGGCGATGCTCAATATTATCAGTATAGCCGCCGCATAGCGGAGCCAGGCAGTTTTCAGGAAATATACCCGGTGAACAGGAGCAGGAACATTTATCTCATTATCGTCCCTGAAAGGATATTTTTCCAGGATATCCCGGACTATCTTCAACCGGCGCTCCTCTGTATATTCAGGGAACCCCGGATCTGATTGATCCTCTTTACCGGTTAACTGCACGGCCTCCAGCTCTTCCCATCTTTCCTTCATCAGCGGCGTCAGCCTGTTGTCTATATCTATGCGGGAAAGCAATTCAAATAATGCCTCCTCTTCCCGGGGAGAAGCTTTTTTATTTAACCACTTACGGTAAAGTTCCTCTAAAGAGGCGTTTATATTTTGCATAGCTTTAAGCGGGCGCAACTCATTTTGAATTTTTATCCTCGCCTCATTAATTGTTAAAGCAGAAACTGAGCAGCTATCCTTAAGTAGGACAACGCGCTTTTCAAAAAGGGGCTATGCCGGCGGGTTTTTTTTATAAAAACTTCAGTAATACCAGCGCAAGAGGAAATTCGATACGGGAACTAACATATTTTATGATCGAAGAATTGGCGTGCTGAATGTACTTTTTAACGGTTTCTTTCGAGAGACGCATTTCAGCGGCAATCTCATGATATTTCATGGCTTTGCGGCGGCTCATGATCCATACCTTCTGTTGTTGCTCCGGAAGAAGCTCCACTGCCTGTTCAATAATGTCCAATTGGGCATCCCAGCGTTGTTGATCTTTTTCTTCCGACGCTTGCAGTTGATTTATCATCCATTCTGTATGACGTCGCCTTTCGCGGATGCATTTTTTGATATCATTCAATGCATGGTTGCGGGCGAGCACGAAAAGAAAGGAACGGAATTGCCTGATCTCTATAAGGCTTTCGCGGGAGAGCCATATCTTGGTGAAGATATCCTGAACCAGGTCGTCGGCTACATGGGATGAACCGGTATGCTCGGAAAGAAAAGCATATACCAGCCCTGAATATTTACGGAATAATGCCGTAAAAGCCGACTGATCGCCCTTACTTACCGCTATCAACAACGGTTCTTCAATATGTAAAGATTGATCTACCACGGTAAATTGATCAATTCATGTAAAAATTAAATGGCTAAGCTGTATTAAGAAACCCTCTCGTTTATAAACCTGGTTGACAGGCGCCGATCTGATCATCTCCATAGCCGGGGCCTACTCTAACCGCCACGGAAATGGTTGACAAGCGTTGACCTGATTATCCCAAAACCGGCTTATTCCATGCATGCGGATCATAAACAAACATGGCCTACCAGGCGGCCGATCGCCCTAAGCCGGTTTATTCCATACATGCGGTTATCTGTTCATAAAACTCCTTCCAGGCCCCCGGTATTTTAAGTTATTATAAATATAACATGAGTTCCGCTCATAAAAAAATTATCCGGAGCAAGGGTATAATAATACAAATTCAGTGATAGAATTACGACAAAATGGGGGAGCTACAGCCCTCTACATACCGTTTCTCAAAACGCCTCGTCAATATGCCAGCGGCAATGCCGGGACTGTTCTTATTTGATGGCCGCCTTCACAACCGGCGGAAATGCAGGTCTGCAAGCAATACCGGGATTACCCCATCAACTTAAAAAAGAAAAAGCCGTTCTCTGCCGCCGATCTTTCCGGGGGCGCCCATGGTGCGGATATTATAAGTAAAGGTCAACAGGAAATATCGCTGGAGGATATTGGAGCGATAGTCGTAGATATAGTTCTGCACCGAGGTCCTGGAAAAGCTGTTGTTCTGGTTAAGGATATCGTAAACGCTTAGCTTGAGCATGCCGCGATCTCCCTTAAGCATTAAATAAGTAAGGCCGGCATTCCATAAAAACCTGCTCTCCGGCATTCCCGGCGCCACCTGCGGGTTGTTGCGGAAATTGGTATTGCTCTCCCATACTATTTTTTTGGGCCATCTCACCACCAGTTCCGCATTTACGTTATGGGTAGGAATATACAGGTTCTCAAAAGCATTGTTGGTATACCTGGTCTGGCTGATAAATAAACTGTACGTAGGCCGAAATTCAAGGACGCTATTCCAGTCTATTCCAAAACCCGCAGAAGGGGCCATCGAGAACGCATTAACAAATCCTGAAATATTATTCACCATCAACGCCTGCCGCTGGTAGTTGATCCAAAAAAATGTATTCAACGAAAAGGTAAACTTTGTATTGTTCTTAAATTGCTTGCGGAGATAAATATTGGACATGAATGATCTGGACCCATCGGCATTAACGGGCTTGTTCACCTGCACGCCGCGCTCGTCTATGTTACGCGCCAGGATAATATCATCGTCGGCAAAGAAGCCCGACAGATAAAAACCCATGTTGACAAATGATTTCGGGATCATATATCCATAGTTTGCCCGGATTATTTTCTGGCGGGTGGGCTTAAGACCGGGGTTATTCTCCCTGATCATAAAAGGATTGGTATTATCCGGAACCGGGTTCATATAGGCAATTGCCGGGGCATTCACATTCTGAGAATAATGCACAGAGAGCCTTTTCCAGTTAATGTTGAAAGAGGGCATGATATCAAACAGCCGCATGTTCACCGGGCTGGTCGTTTTTCTAAAAACATTCTCAATATCCTGCCATAAAGCATTCGCGCCGGCGGTGAGGTTCACTGCCTTGATACGATAAGTAAAGGCAACCGTAGTGTTGGAACGCCGTTGTTCCCTGAAAAATCCATTGCTCAACTGTTCGTTCAGGTCTTCATACTTTCCATTACCGGAGGGTAGAAAGGTATTAATGACCTGTTGGTCCTTCCGGTATTCCAGTTGTTGGGAAATGCGGACAGATAGCCGCTCCGTCAGCGGTTCGGTGAAATTCGCATTAAGGTCGCCGTTAACGCCTGGCACATCCTGTATCCTGAGCTGCTCAAACAACGTGGTGTCGGCGGCGGGAAGCCAGAAAAGATTATCCTGTTCCGTTAAGATATGCTGCAGGTTGGCGCCATAATTAAAGCTATGCCCCAGATCCAATACCCGTCCTTTCTTGTTCCTCGATCTCCTGGTGAATTGAATTCTATGGTTGTATTGTTTATTGGTGATCCGGCGCAGCATATCGCCCTCTCCCTCGCTCAGCTGCCCGAGTTTGTTGTGATGAGTACTTATAGAAGAAAAAACATCTTTCCTGCTTTCCGCGGCAGTAAATGAGGCATTCATATCGAGGTTGGTCACTGAATCCGGCTTCAGCTTATATCCCGCGCTGACGGAGTGCTGCCCGTTGCGACTAAATGTATGGGAGGAATTCGCAATATCGATGATGGTATCTGCAAAAAACTGTTTGTTATTCGACCATTCATCCAGGTTACCCCGGCTATGGCCATAGAAGTATTGCGCGAAAAAAGTTTTTTTCTCGTTGGGGGCATGGTTAAGGTTAAGGCCTGCGCCGGTCGTCCTCATGATCCCGCTTTCGCCGCCGCCAAAAGAAAGGCCATTAATAGAAAAGGAAGAGTTCCCATCCCTGATGCTTATGGACATGCTATTGGAGCCGCTGCGGTTAAACCCTCCCAGTTCCTGGACATCCTTCATAGAAAATCCGCTACGGTTCACATTATTGCTGAAAGCCAGCAGGCTCAGCTGAAGGGTGTCTCTGAAAATATTGCCTATTCCTCCAACCTCATACCGTTCGTCTGTGCCGCCGCCGCCATAGATCTTTCCAAACCATCCTTTCTTCACGCCTTTTTTCAGACGCAGGTTGATCACCTTGCCGATATCGGAAAGGTTGCCGTCAATAGAGCGGTCTATTTCTTCCTTATCATCCGCCACCTGCACTTTATCGATCAGATCCGCCGGCAGGTTGCGGGTAGCCATCTTGGGGTCGTCGCCAAAAAAAGATTTCCCATCCACCAGTATCCTGTTCACTCTACGGCCGTTCATGGTAATATTTCCTTCGGCGTCCACTTCCACGCCCGGCAGTTTCCTGAGCAGGTCTTCCACCAGGGCCGTAGGCAGGGTCTTGAAGGAAGCCGCATTAAACTCAATGGTATCCTTGCGTACAATGACCGGGGGACGTTCGGCCGTGATCACCACTTCCTCCAGGGACTCCGGGTCATTGATCATAAGTATAGCGCCCAGGTCAAGATCAGGATGATCGCTGTCCAATTGAAATTCTTCTCTTACAGTGTGGTATCCCGAGAAGCTGATGATCACCCTTGCCTTCACCCGGTGCGGAATATTAGGCACCCTGAACGCTCCCTTGGGATCGCTCAAGCGATAGGAGATGATAGAGGTATCAGAAGCGTTAAAAACCGTGATGGTAGCGAGAGACAGCGGTTGATTGGACGATGAGTCTGCCAGCCTACCGGTTATAGCGCCTTTTTGTTGCGCCATGGAAGCAAGGCTTGCCAAAAACAAAAACATCAATAAAGCCGATCCTTTCATAAGCCATATCTTCAATATCATAAATCTGATCATTGCGCGGCAAAATGAAGCTTAATGTCTTCAAGGTACAGGTTTGCCTGGTATTCCGCATTTTTTCCCATAAACTCATCATCCAGGATGCATACAAAATTGTAATACCTTTTCTTCTCTGCCGCTATCACTTCCATGAGCCAATAGTTATCTTTTACCCAATGTGGCTCGCTGGCATACAGTTCAAACTGGTAGTCATTGTTTCGACCCCGCGGTTTATATTTTAGCGTATCCGGCGTGAAAGTTCCTTCACTAATTAAAACAATAATATAAAGGGGAGGGCTATTGGGATGAGAGAAACGAACATCTTTTTTGCTCACCGGTACAAATCCCGCAACCGAATATTTTTT
Organism: Chitinophagaceae bacterium; assembly: GCA_016786785.1. Classification (GTDB taxonomy): domain Bacteria; phylum Bacteroidota; class Bacteroidia; order Chitinophagales; family Chitinophagaceae; genus Flavitalea. Next base: position 2,768 of record JAEUVR010000366.1, on the reverse strand, counting down.
TCGGTTAAGATCAAACGACGAAAACAAAACGGCCCCATGTTGCCTGGCAATAGGAGCCAGTATTCTTTTAGGCGTTCTTGGAAGGAATGAGGCCTTGGGGATCGCCCTTGTGCTTCCCCAATAAAATTCTCCTTCTATCTTCAGGGTATCATTCCTGAAATGAAGCCGGGGTTGTTCCAACGTGTACGAAAACGAATTATAACCGGCATAGCGGCTTTCTTTTATAGCGCTACAGGAAAAGATCGATCCTGACAGTAAAACAAAAAGGAGAAAATATAATTTCCATTTCATATCATAAGCAAGGTTAGTCATTGATTTGTTATGTCCTATACGTATTCCGTACCAACATGAATATCTCCCGAGGGTATCCCCTTTAGATATCTAAATTCTCTTTATGATGCAAGTTTTATTGATTTCCATAAATTTTTTTCTTACAGCGATAAGAGGCTGTTCGCATTATGTTTACCTTGCTATAGTCTACCATTAACGTTTCGCCTTAATTAGGGGAATCTCAACTCATTATCCTTTTGCCTTTTGCATCGAAACAATACTGATAGTCTATAATTTATTGTTGACCTTTTTGATATTATGGCATTATAAAGACAGGATAATCTCCGCTCTGCAAATACTTACGAAGGGCATTACCACAAAATTCAGGTATCCGTTTTGGGCATATCTGGCCTTGCTCCCGATCGGATTTGGTTTAGATTTAATTTGGTCCGGTCCCCACGCCTTAATCGATCTGATCGGGCGGGTTTTTAGATAGATTTAGATCGGGTGAGATTTTCATTTTATTTCCAAAATGCAGCATTTTTGCTGCAAAACAGAAATAAAACATATGAGTTTCCTGGGATTTAAGGAAAAGATATTTCCGCTTTAAAAGAATAAATTGGATTTTATCGAGGTCTTGTCAATCCATTCTACGATGTATGCCAGCGCCTCGGGCGATATTGTTTCCTCGATTTGATGATACTCTGCTGGGAGACCCGTATCTGCATGCTGGAACAGATGGTTGAGACCCGGAAATACCTTCGTCGTCACATTTTTATTTCCCCCCTCTTTCAAAGCCTTCTGTATTGCCACTATATTTCTTTCTGCAGGAACCTGAAGATCTTTTGAGCCGCTCAGCGCAAGAACCGGGCATTTCACTTTTTTCAAATCCTCCGTCGGATCCTTCTTTAAGAAATACTGCATCCAGGGAGACATCAGCTGCTCTACCTGTGCATTTGCCATATTCTCCTTTTGCTTTTCAGTCAAGTTCTGAGGAAGATAAGGCATAAGTTCCTTGATAATTTCCTGTTTTGCGGAAGAGTCTTTATTGGCCGACGTAGCATATTCATAAATCCTCTTATTCAGCTCGCCTGCAGTTTTTAATTGTTCCTCGGTCATACCTGAAGCTTTTCCGATCGCGTTGGCCTGCATCAACAAGATATCGGCTCCGCTATATCCGGGCGCAGCCATTAGTACGATAAAGCCAATGGTCTTGTCATTAGCTGCGACCATGGGAGCAATCATGCCGCCTTCGCTGTGACCAATTAATCCGATCCTGCCAGCGCTAATATCTTTTCTACCTTTCAAAAATTGAACAGCCGCTTCCACATCAGTTGCGAAATCGGCAGAAGTAGCGTTTTGAAAATTTCCTTCTGACTTAGCCGTTCCCCTGTCGTCAAAGCGAAGAACCGCAATCCCTTTACGGGTAAAATGATCGGCGATCACCAGGAAAGGCTTATGTTCCATTATGGTTTCGTCCCTGTCCTGCGGACCACTTCCAGAGATTAAAATAACAGCAGGGAAATTCTTCCCTTTTTCAGGAAGCGTCAAGGTTCCTGCCAGTTTTATTCCATTTGCTTTGTGATTTATAAATTCCACCTCTTCGCTTCTATATGGAAATGGCGGTTTGGGTTCCTGGGGACGGTTAACTTTTTTATTTTGTATTTCAGATCTGCGAAGAACGAGGGAGAATACCTGCCCGCTTTGTTTAAAGTTCCCCTGTACCGAATCAGACGTAACTCTCCCATCGTACACGATCGCGCCATTAGCCACTTCAATATGCAGGTCAGGAGCATTAAAAGCGATCTTTGAAACCGGGATGCCGAAAGCATGCTGATCGGGGCTATCCATCTTTCCGGTTTGTACACCTGCAGAGTCCTTTAGGTGAAATACAATTGTCAGCTGTACGGTAGGCAAGTCCAGCTTCCCGGTCCACGTACCCGAAATATTTTGAGCATCTGTAACATTAAACGTCGCAAAAAAACCAACTAGTAATAAAATTGATTTTTGCATGTGAAAGATTTTAGTCGAATATGGTATCCGCTGAATATTAGCAACTACAGCTGAAGTTAATAACAACTCCCTGACTTTTTAACCTGTCATCCATCTATGCAAGTTTTTCGGCGAAACGGTGAATACTTTATGCAACGAACTGCTTTTGGTTAGCCGTTCAAAAGACCACAAGTAGTTTCTATTCTATAAATATCATTGCTTCCTTTTGAATTTCATTTCAGTCTTTGTTTGACTAATGGAATTCGCTTGCAATTTCATATACACTTCCCTTTCCAAGCGTCTGATTAGTTCGCCTTTTTTATCGAGCGCAGTCTTCATTTGTTTTTGTAATTTACCCTTTAGCCCCGGGTTTGCAGCTATTTGCTTTCTTACTTCTTTAGCGCTAACTCTACCGGCAATTAGATCTTCAAAAAGATTTTTCATTTCAGACTTATTCGATTAATGGAAGAATAAGCAAAAATAACTAAAAAGCCCCGCACAGGCTC
>JAEUVR010000141.1 GCA_016786785.1 Chitinophagaceae bacterium | reverse complement strand
CGGAAAGATAATCATCGCCCAGATCGAATATTTTATCTACTTCAATTTTAGGTATTACCAGCACATGTCCCCTGGCCATGGGCGCAATATCCAGGAAAGCGAAGAAACGTTCATTCTCTGCGATCTTGTAGCAAGGGATCTCGCCGGCTATGATCTTTGAAAATATCGTCATACGGGTTTGATTGAAACGCAAAAATACAAAAGGCGGGAGATGGTTTGCAACCTTATCTCCCGCCTTTATTATGATCGTTTAGACAGTAATATTGTCTATCATAAATTTGACCGTTCCCGCAGGGACCTGCACTTCAGCTACTTCGCCCTTTGCTTTTCCGATCAACCCTTTCCCGATGGGAGAATTGATAGAGATCTTACCGGCTTTCAGATCGGCTTCTTTTTCTGAAACGATCTTATAGGTAAGCTGCTTGCGGGTATTCAGGTTTGTCAGCGTCACTTTTGTTAATATAGAGACCTTGCTGGTGTCTACGCTGTCCGCCTCGAGTATACGCGCATTGGCCAGCTCGCTTTCCAGCTTTTTTATCCTTGCCTCCAATATGCCCTGCGATTCTTTTGCAGCGTCATATTCGGCATTTTCTTTCAGATCGCCTTTTTCCCTGGCTTCAGCAATAGCCCTGGCTGCCCCCGGGCGGTCTACCGTCCTCATGCGGTGAAGTTCCTCCTTTAATTGTTCAAAAGTTTCTTTTGAAACATAGATAATGTCAGACATGGTAACCTCCTTATTTTTGGGAAAAATTGCCGCTCTATATCAGAGACAGCAAAAAGAACAACGCCTCAGCAGAACTGAAGCGTTGCAGTATTGTCATATTAGCAAATATAAGGTTTTTTCTTTCTAAAAAACCTTGTTTAAGGGGTTAAAAACCTATTAAAGAACCAGCCGGTTCTCATTACCCCGGATACCCCGATCAGAGCGTCCTCGTTTTATTAGAGCCAAGGTCAACAACCATCTCCGAGGCTGACTACGCGTCCTGTCAGGAGAGCCCCCTTGATCAGAGCCATCGTCAGTAACCATCCGCCTATCCCCGTCTACCCAATAATTCCCAGTTTTTCCAGGACAACGCGGGCCATCTTGTAAAAAGCTTCGTGGCTGTAGCCGGCCGTATGAGGAGTCAGCGCCACATTAGGCTGCCTGAGCAGCCAATCCAGCTGCGCCTGTTCTTCGGCTGTATAGGTTTCCAGCTTTTCATTTTCCAGCACATCCAGTCCGGCGGCCGCAATCTTTTCTGCCTTCAGCGCCCGGATCACGGCGGCAGTATCATGCACTTTCCCCCGGGACGTATTTAAGAAATAGGGCTTTTTTTCCAGGGCGTTAAAAAAATCGTCATTGGCCATATGATGGGTTTCTGCCGTAAGCGGCACATGAAAGCTGATCACATCCGCATAGCGGCATACCTGCTCCAGGTTCGCTTCCTTAATATATCCTTGCGCAAAGCCGGAGCGGTATTTATCATAGGCCAGCACGGTAACCTCAAAAGGGGCCAGCAGGCGTGCAAAACTGCTTCCGGTATTTCCAAACCCAATGATCCCAACCGTTCTTCCACTAAGCTCGAAGCCGGTATTTTCTACCCTTATCCACTTATGCTCGCGGATCTCCTGCATGCTGCTTTGCTGGCGGTTCATCAGGTTCAGCAATAACCCAAGCTCATGTTCTGCAACGGCATTGCGGTTTCCTTCCGGGCTGCTCACGCACTTAATTCCCCTGCTTTCCGCATAGGCGGTGTCTATCAGTTCCATGCCGCTGCCTAATCTTCCTATCCACCGCAGGCGCGGCGCCTTGTCGATCAATGCCTTATCTACTTTTAAGCGGGTGGTCACGATCAGGCCTTCTGCATCTCCGATCAACCCGGACAATGCTTCATAGCTGATCTTGGGTTCATAGATGGGGGCATATCCTTTTTTTGACAGCTCGCTGATCAGGAAATCATGGGCTCTGGCAGTAATAATAACCTTGGGCGGTCCCTGGACCGGCGAAGAAACGGCAGTGTTGATCGTATCGCTCATGTGTATTAATTCCGGGTTTTATATTCCATTCATACGAAAACTTAAAGCGGCAAACTCCTTTACGCTCAATTGTTCCGCTCTTTTATTAAAAATGGCGTCTTTTAGTTCCTCTTCGCCAAACAATGCTTTAACGGCATTACGAAGCGTTTTGCGGCGTTGATTAAAAGCCGTTTTTACCAATACGTTAAAGGACCGCTGGCTTTTTACGACCGCCGGGGCCTCAAGCGGCTCCAGCCTGATCACGGCGCTCTTTACCTTGGGAGGCGGGTTAAACGCCTGCTCGTCTACTTCAAACAGGTACTCCACCTTAAAAAATGCCTGCACCAGTACGCTGGTTACCCCATATACCTTATTTCCCTCCTTTGCGGCGATCCTTAACGCCACTTCTTTCTGGAACATGCCGATCATGGCATCCACCGAGGCCCGCCATTCCAGTATCTTAAAAACGATCTGGGTAGACAGGTTATAAGGGAAATTGCCGATCACCGTAAAAGGCTCTTCAAAAGGCATGGCCGCTTTCAGGAAATCCTCGTGAATGATCCTGCCTTTAAGCGATGGATATGTTTTCAGCAGGTAATCCACTTTTTCACCATCCACTTCTATACATTTAAAATTAATGCCCGGGAGGGCAATAAGGTATTTGGTAAGCGCCCCCCCTCCCGGTCCTATTTCCAGCAGGTTTTTCACAGGGCGTTCCTGCAATACCAGCGCTATCCTTTCGCAGATCTGCTCGTCTTTTAAAAAATGCTGGCCTAATGATTTTTTGAGGGTGTACATAACGGGCTGCAAAAATACAGATATTGCCCGTTGATTCGAATGTGTTAACGAATTCGCAATTTTGGGATATCGCTGGTTAAAATTCGCACAATCGCTTGCGCACAGATTTCCGCCGCCGATCATTGATCATTTTATTGTATTTTTAAACCTTATGAATCATCTTCAACAAAAACCGGCGATAGGCATTTCTATCGGCGACCTCAACGGGATCGGGACGGAATTGATCATTAAAACGTTTTCCGATCAGCGGATGCTCGAACTTTGCACGCCGGTGATCTTTGGTTCCAATAAAGTGATCAATTTTTACAGGAAATCCGCGGCCGATATTCCGCTCAATTACCAAAATATCAAGGATCTTTCGAGGATCAACCCCAAACAGCTCAGCATCTTTAACTGCTGGGAAGAAGACGTGGCCATACAGCCCGGCCAGCTAACGGAAGCAGGTGGCAAATATGCTATCAAGTCGCTGAAGGCCGCGGCAGAAGCGCTAAAAGAAAATAAGATACAGGGACTGGTCACCGCGCCCATCCATAAAAACAATACGCAGTCGCCCGATTTTAATTTTACCGGGCATACCCCCTACCTGAAACAGTTGTTTGGGGTGAATGATGTATTGATGTTGATGGTGGCCGGTAATTTCCGCGTTGGCCTGGTTACCGAACATCTGCCCGTAAAAGAAGTAGCCGCGCATATTACCAGGGAAAACATATTATCGAAGCTGGCCATCCTCCATGGTTCGCTGATCAGGGATTTTGGGATCGACAAACCTAAAATAGCCGTACTTGGACTAAACCCCCATGCCGGCGACGAGGGATTAATAGGAAAAGAAGAAGAAACGATCATCAAGCCTGCCATTAAAGAAGCAAGATATAAACACCTGGTCATGGGCCCTTATAGCGCAGACGCTTTTTTTGCGCGGCAACAGTATGAAAAATTCGACGCCGTGCTGGCCATGTACCACGACCAAGGGCTGATCCCTTTTAAATCGCTGGCGATCAGCGAAGGAGTTAATTTCACCGCCGGCCTGCCTGCTATCAGGACTTCTCCCGACCATGGCACTGCATTCGATATTGCCGGGAAAAACAAGGCTGACCACTCTTCCTTTCTCGCCGCCATTTATGAATGCCTGGATATTATCAATAGAAGGAATATTTACCGGGAGAACAATAAGAACCCGCTGAAAAAAGTCACTTCCGTTATCCTTGCCAATGCCGTGGACGAAAAGATAGAAGAAAGCACAGATACCGAACCCTGATCCATAGCGGTCGTTGAAAACGCCTGCAGCGTTTTTGAATGCCCGTTATAATTATACACTCAACTTTAAGCATTAAATGAAAATTATAACGCTACCGATCATCACTGTTCTGGCCTTTAGCGCAGTAAATGCACAACAAACAACTACCCAGGATCTTAAACCTTACGATCAAAAAATTCCCGGCACGGAAATCAGCTTCAAACTCGTTCCAATCCCCGAAGGCTCCTTCATGATAGGAAGCCCGGAAACGGAAAAAGGACGCGCGGCTGATGAAGGTCCCCAGCGGAATATCAGCATTTCTGCATTCTGGATGGGCGCTTATGAAGTAACCCACGACGAATTCCTGTTGTTTTTTAACGATGAATCCTTTACCCGCAATTCGGAGGTCGACGCCGTAACGCGCCCCACGCCTCAGTATATCGACCTGAGCTGGGGAATGGGCAAACAGGGAGGGTTTCCTACCAATAGCATGTCGCAGCATACGGCATTGATGTATTGTCGCTGGCTGTATAAAAAAACAGGCATTTTTTATCGGCTCCCGACAGAAGCGGAATGGGAGTACGCCTGCCGGGCGGGCGCCACTACCGCTTATCCCTTTGGAGACAACCCGTCGCAATTAAATGACTATGCCTGGAACGCGGCCAACAGCGGGAAAAAATACCATAAGATAGGCGAAAAAAAGCCCAATGCCTGGGGATTGTACGATATACTGGGCAATGTGGCGGAATGGACCCTTGATCAATATATCCCGACTTATTACGAAACGTTGAAAGACAATGACAGGGATCCTGTCGCCCAGCCAGGCCCCCGTTATCCGAAATCGGTCAGGGGCGGAGGATATACTTCCCAACCGGAAGCCATGAGGAGCGCCGCCCGCGGCAAATCCGACAAGAGCTGGAATAAAAGAGACCCGCAGATCCCCAAAAGCATCTGGTGGCTGACCGATGCAGCGGACGTCGGGTTTCGGGTAGTCCGCCCCGTTAAACAACCAACGGCGGAAGAGATCGATGCTTTCTTCGCAAAATACCTTGGCAACAAATAACCTTAAACAACTAAACAACCATATCATGAACAGATCTAACGGAAATTCGAGGAGAGAATTTGTCAAACAATCCTCCTTACTGGCAGGGGGACTGATCGCCGCGCCATTGTTTTCGGGAGCTAATTATTTTTCAGGGTCTGACGACGTTATAAAGATCGCGCTGATCGGCTGCGGGGGAAGGGGCACAGGAGCGGCTGTACAGGCTTTGCTCAGCAAGCAGAACGTAAAACTGGTAGCCATGGCCGACGCCTTTCGCGACAGGCTGGACAAATGTTACCAGTCGATCACTGCCAACGACGCCTCAGAATCGGGCAGCGTAAAAAATAAAATAGATGTTCCAGAAGAAAGAAAATTCGTAGGCTTTGACGCCTATCTGAAAGCGATCCCATTGGCCGATGTGGTCATCCTTACCACTTCTCCGGGCTTCCGCCCCATTCATTTTGAAGAATGCGTCAAACAAGGCAAGCATGTATTCATGGAAAAGCCCGTCGCTACGGATCCCGCAGGCATTCAAAAAGTATTGGCAGCGGCGGTCGAGGCAAGACGGAAAAAACTGAATGTAGTAGTAGGACTGCAACGTCATTATCAGAATTCTTACAGGGAGCTGTATAAAAGAAAAAACATGATCGGCGATATCACGTCCGCGCAGGCCTGGTGGAACAATGACGGAGTATGGGTAAGAAAACGCGAACCCAACCAAACAGAAATGGAATACCAGATGCGCAACTGGTATTATTTTGTATGGCTTTGCGGCGATCATATCCTCGAACAGCATATCCACAATATCGACGTCATCAACTGGTTCAAGGGAGGATACCCTGTAAGAGCCCAGGGCATGGGCGGAAGAGAAGTGAGAAAAGGAAAGGATTTTGGCGAAATATTTGACCACCACTATGTAGAATTCCAGTATGCCGACGGGTCCATACTGAACAGCCAATGCCGTCATATCCCGGGCACCATGAGCAAGGTGGATGAGCTGATCGTGGGAACCAAGGGGAAGATCTTCTGCGGCGAAGGCGTCATCAGGGACAATAAAGGCAAAGCCTTATACCAGTATGATATGACGAAGGAAAACAATCCTTACCAGACCGAACACGACGAACTCTTTGCCGCTGTTGCAAAAGGAGAATACAAATTCGATGATACGGAGAACGGCGCCAAAAGCGCGATGACCTCTATACTCGGCCGTATGGCTACCTATAGCGGACAGGTGATCGAATGGGACAAGGCGATCAATTCAGGCATCAATCTCCAGCCTTCGGCTTACGATTGGAATGCGCTGCCGCAGAGTCTTCCCGACGCAGATGGCAACTATGCCGCCGCTGTTCCCGGAAAGACGTTATATGTATAAGATTGATATCGGCTCATTCCCGGCTGTATTTAATGGACCCTATCCTATTTAATGGGCCTATTATAGAAAGATCGCAGAGAAGAATGATTAGCCGGGCATGGTGAAGAATTAGCATAAGATAAATAAGCGAAGCCGCTTCGATCGTTCGGAGCGGCTTTGTTTATTTTGTATGTGTGTAGCAAGTTATATTTAAAATACACTGAAACAGATCAAAGGCGCTGAATAATATGACGCCGGCCGAGTGGGCACAAAGGAATAATTATATGGAAATTTGTTAAGCAATAACTGTCCGAAAAACGGGGCACTTACAAAATGTTAACAAAACAAACCTTCCGCGCAGGTAAATTGTTAAATATAAGCCTGCATTAAACCCTGCCGGTCGTTCCTGATCTATATCCTTCATAAAAACTTACAATATGAAAAAAATCGTAACAGCATTTGCCCTTA
>JAEUVR010000314.1 GCA_016786785.1 Chitinophagaceae bacterium | reverse complement strand
TGAAGCGAGGATCATCTGGGCAAATGATTCGCTTAAAGAAAAAACGCCGTACGCCATCGTCTACCTTCACGGCTTTTCGGCATCCCAGGCAGAGGGAGATCCTGTGCACAAAACCATAGCGAAAAAATTCGGCTGCAATCTCTTTTTATCAAGACTTGCCGAACACGGGCTCGACACGACGGAGCAACTGGTTGGATTAACCGCAGATAAACTATGGACTTCAGCCCAGGAAGCGCTGGCGATCGCCGCTCAACTGGGAGAGAAAATCATCGTCATGGGAACATCCACCGGCGGTACGCTGGCGCTGCTGCTGTCTGCAACCTATCCGCAGGTATATGCCGACATACTGCTATCTCCCAACATAGCCATCTTTGACCGCAGGTCGCGGATACTTAACAATCACTGGGGGGTACAGGCAGCCAGGCTGATCACAGGCTCTCAATATGTTTATCCGGAAGATGAGCGGCCCATTTATAAACAATACTGGAGTTACGGCTACCGGATAGAAGCCGCGGCCAACCTCGAAGAGATGCTGGAGACCTCAATGACGCCAGCTACTTTTAAAAAAGTAAAGCAGCCGCTGCTGCTATTGTACTACTATAAAGATGAAATTCACCAGGACAGCGTAGTGCGGGTGGACGCCATGCAAAAGATGTTCAGCGAACTGGGTACGCCCGCAGATAAAAAACGAGCGACAGCCATGCCGATGGCGGGCAATCATGTGATAGGCTCATATATAAAGTCCAGCGATGTGGAAGGAGTGACAAGGGAAATAGAACGTTTTATGACGGAAACGCTGGGAATGAAAGAAAAAAATTAAGGATTAATCGCCATTCCTTACAAAGACTTAACAGGTTATAGTATGCGCAGGAAGTTCATCTATTTTATAAACCCTATTTCCGGAACTAAAAATAAGGCGGCATTAGCGGCGACAATCACTAAAAGGACCGCTGCAATGAATATCCCATTTGAAATTGTCGCCACTCAAAAGAATGGCCGGTATGATCATCTGCCAAAAAAGATCCTTAAGGAAAACGTCACGGATGTGATCATCTGCGGGGGAGACGGAACGGTGAGTACGATTGTGAGCGCCTTATTACAGACAGACGTATCCATTGGCATCATTCCCAGGGGATCGGGAAACGGACTGGCGCTTACCGCCAGGATACCCGTTAACATAAACAAGGCGCTGGATATTATTTTTCAGGGGCATTCAAAGGCGACGGACGGATTTTTTATCAACGATCATTTTTCGTGTATGCTATGCGGCATGGGCTTTGACGCGCAGGTGGCAAAAGAATTTGATATGGTTAAAAGGAGAGGGTTAATGACCTATATGAAAATATCGGCCATCAATTATTTTAAGGCGCAGACCTATCCTTTTACCATCGCATCAAAAGAAAAAAACTTTGCCGTCGACGCCTTCTTTATCTGCGTCGCCAACAGCAATCAGTTCGGCAATAATTTTACCATAGCCCCGCATGCCAGCCTGAGCGACGGTCTTTTCGATATTGTCATCGCTAAAAAAATGAACCGGCTGATGCTTCCTTTCTCCATTCTCAACCAGTTTGCGGGCATCAATGCGATACAAAAACTCGACGACCATATAGACCGGAGAAATATTATTTATTTCCAGGCTTC
>JAEUVR010000302.1 GCA_016786785.1 Chitinophagaceae bacterium | reverse complement strand
ACAGGAAAATACGAAGTCGTAACGCCCGAGAGAGACAACTCACCGTCCGGCCGCGTACAAGATGCCACGTTTTTCTTACTCACAACAAACTGAGTAGATAAGCCGTTGCCAACAACAATGCTGGTATCAACGGCGCAGCCTATGGCATTGCTGATACGAACAGCATGGGCGCCAGCGGAAACTGCGTCAAAATATCCGGTTGTATTTGACCTGCCGTCCATTGTGAAAGTCAGCGGTCCGGGCGTTGCCGAAAACGCGTGCAACTGCAGCTTACCAGTACTCCGTTTACCACAAGGCGGTTCAATAGCCACGGAATCAAGCAGTACGCCCGCTGTTCGGCCATCCTCTACTACGCTTGCCGCATCTAAAGCCAGGATAGGCAGCGTACATACAACGCCTGAATAAGTTTTATTGTCAAGATCCAATTCCACCAGCTGCGACTGAGTATAAGCGTCAGCTACTCCATAAACTTTGTTCTCGTCACAACCAGAGGGAAAAGAAATCAGGCCGATAAAAGTAAAACCCGAAACCGATATATGTTTGGAACTAACTGAAGGGTTTTCCAAATTGATTTTATAAATGTCGCCGGTGATCCCCGCATAATAGAGGTCGCCCTTATAGTACAACATATCTCCGCCAGAACCTACCGGCGCTTTGCCAAGTATAGTAGGTTCTGCATCGCCTTCGCGGTAACGCAAAAGTTGCCCAGACGAAGATAATGCATAGACGTTGCCATACAGGTCAGCGGTTAGCGCATTATACTGTGTGTGCAAACCATTTTCATCTTCGGGTAGCCGGGCAACAAGTTGACATTGGTCGGGGCTACCCAATACCGCTCTGTAAAGATCAAGGGTCATGCCCTTAATGAAATATAGTATATCATTATGCAGCGCGATGCTTGATATCGGCCCTCCTTCATTATTGTCGCAATAGGGAATGGAAGGCCCCAGTGTACATTCGCCCGGGGCGCCATTCAACTCGAAAAGACCGTCAAAAGAATTAACAAGTATTTTTTGGGCAGCCGCACTAAACTGTAGTAAGCAGAGCAGGAGTAGCAGGACAAGTCGGTTGGGACGGGTTATCATCTCCGGTTTGTTTTTTCTATTCGCTTAAACGATAACCCAAAACCTATTGTCGCCAGAAGGAATAGCATTATTACCGCAAATTCCCCTATAGAAAAATAAGACGCAAAACCCTTCGCGCGCCAATCTGTAATTACTATAGTTGAACCATTAAACCAAAACAGGATTGTCGGCAATAACAAAATGAAGAAAAATAGAGATGAGGTATCGGGTATTCGCATGAACGCTCCGTCTTTTCAAGTCAACTTAAGTCTTGTTGCTGGTAAAGCTTAAATGTATAAAAAATCCCTGTTCTTCGCCATACCATATACCGACATGATAAAAATTTTCATAATTTGGCCAGCGATAGAATTTTACCCTGCTATATACGTAAACCCCCAAAACATCAACATGTTAACCAGAAAACCGGGAGAAAAAAACCTCCGAAGAACCCGCCTTCGGTTGCTTAAAATATTGCTGCTGTTTGCCGACACTGCAAAAACTGCATTCATTAAAAGAAACGCCATTAACGCCTCTATCCACCTGAAAACAGTTTCTATCGCTTTTATCGCCCCGGCGATTTTCCTGGCGGCGTGTAATGAGCCTGTCCGTGTTGGCATAAAAAAAGATTTTAACACCGGGCTAAGCTCATCTTATAATGGGATGGAACCAGAACAGGTATTGCTGGTAATGAACAATGAAACGCTTAACCATACGGATATTCCGTTAGGCGAAAGCTTTTTGATAATAAATGATGGCATTAAAGGCTTGCAGGCAAAAAATGGAAAGGTGAAGGTAGGTTGTTCCCTAAGCATTGCAGACAAAGAAGGGAAACTGCTATTAGATGAAAAAGACCTGTTTGCAGAACGTGATGAGTTTGAAGAGAAGGATGCAAAAATGCTGAAATGCACAGTAAACACAGGCGATCCCATGAAATGGGAAGAAAAATATGACGTTACCGTAACCTTCTGGGATAAAAACGGCCAGGGGAGAATCGAAAATAAGGTAACCATAAGGAGCATTGATATCCCATAGTCCTTCCATCGGAAAACAACCTGTTCATAAAAGACCGGGCATTCGACAGTAATAAATAGTTTGTATAAATAGGATAATCAACGTCATTAGCGTCGAGCGCCCGGTTCTTTTTAATGCAAAAAATATTCTAACCCGCTTATGACAATCATCGGCAATTTGTTTCTCTTTATTTCAGCGATGGCATATATCGCTTTGGCGGCAACACATTTAAGCCGGCAGCCGCACAGCGGAG
>JAEUVR010000263.1 GCA_016786785.1 Chitinophagaceae bacterium | reverse complement strand
CAACCATATCGGCTATCCCTACATCGCCAGCGCCGCGCCCTCGCTGCTGAAACAATTTGTAAACGGTTTCCATCATGGCATCACCGTTTCCTGCCCGGGATTTTATGGTCCGCAGGGAAGGGTGCTGAGGATGAGCCTTTCTCAACCCGAGCTGGTGAACCGGCTTATCCAATTCAGCTCGGGGCCCCATCGTATCTGCAATTTTGAAATGGAAACCTCCGCCATCTATGGTATGGGCAAGGTACTGGGCCATCGCTGCCTTTCCCTGAACGCCATCATCGCCAACCGGGTCAGCCGGCAATTCTCCCCCGATCCGGCCAGGACCGTACAACGCCTGATCTCCTCCGCATTGGAGATCATTAACAATACCATTTAAATTTTGTTATATTTATTGGTTAGGCCCTGCCGGCGTGATTGGGTATCATCAACGATGCCATTTAAAGCGACTAGGATTACGCCAGCCATGAACAGGGGTAAACGATAGTCTACGCACGCGCTCATATAACGGCATCCCGATATCGGGCTGATCGGTCTTTACAGCGGCCAACAGGCCTGTTTACGCGCCAACGGGTATTATTAATCCTATTTTTAATGTGCTGAACAGAAAAGCATTGCGCCGATGCATTAATTTTGCGTCATTATGCGAGTACAATTTTATAAATACCAGGGGACAGGCAATGATTTTATTATCCTTGACAACCGGAAAAACGAATACAACGAACTAACAAACAAGCAGATACGGTTCCTATGCGATCGTCATATGGGCATTGGCGCAGACGGCTTGATGATGCTTAACGAAAAAGAAGGGTACGACTTCGAGATGAAATATTATAATGCCGACGGCAACGAAGGCTCCATGTGCGGTAATGGCGGCCGCTGCCTGGTCAAGTTTGCCTACCATCTGGGCATTCATAAGAACGCTTATCTTTTTTCCGCTACTGACGGGGATCATGAAGCAGAAATAGATCTTGACGGCGCAGTAAGTCTGAAAATGAAAGACGTAAAAGAGATAAAACCATTCCAGAATGATTTTATCCTCAATACCGGCTCGCCGCATTATGTAAAGATGGTGGAGAATTTGGATAAGGTCCATGTGGTGAACGAGGGACGGGCGATCAGGAATAGCGAGCCTTTCAAAAAAGAGGGAATCAATGTCAATTTCGTGCAGCATAAATCGGACGACGAGATAGGGGTATATACGTACGAGCGCGGCGTGGAAGACGAGACCCTCTCCTGCGGCACCGGCGTCACTGCCGCAGCATTGACCTGCTTTCACAACGAGAACGGCTTTAACGATGTGGTGGTCTATACCAAGGGCGGCAAATTGAACGTGGAATACGACCGGGATAACGACGGGAGCTTTAAAAACATATGGCTGACCGGACCAGCGGAAAAAGTATTTGAAGGAAGCATAGAACTGTAAACCCGTTCTTACCTCCTATATTTGCGGCGCGAATGATACAGTACTTTAAAAATATCGACCACCAGACCATTGCGATCAGTAAGCCCGAAAACGGGGCATGGGTGAACATCATACCGCCGCTGAAACAGGAAGAGTTCCATGAGCTGTCGCAAACCCTGGATATTCCGTTAGACTTCCTGACCGACTCCCTGGATATCGACGAGCGGAGCCGCTTTGAAGAAGAAGACAATGTGAAGCTGGTAGTGATCAAAACGCCTACGGAAAACAATTCGTTTAACGAAAGCGACGCTTTTTACATTACCATTCCCATCTGTATCATCCTCACCCATAACCAGATCGTTACCGTAAACTCCTTTGATAACGGCGCCATCAAAAGATTCCTGGATACTTTCCGAAACCGCCATCCCGATAAAAAAAATATGATGGCCCTGAAAATATTCGAAAAGATCATCCAGGGCTATATGAGCTTTCTGAAAGAGATCAACGTGCGCAGGAACGTGCTGGAACAAAAACTGTATGCCGCCAACCGGAATGAAGAACTGCTGCAATTGATGCGTATTCAAAAAAGCCTGGTCTATTTTGTTACCGCCCTCCGTTCCAACGAAATGCTGCTGATGAAAATAGAAAGAACAAATTTCCTGGGATTGAATGAAGAAGAAAAAGAGATCCTGAACGACCTGATCGTCGATAATTCCCAGGCCCTGGAAATGGCCAATATCTATACCAATATCCTGAGCAGTACGCTCGACGCTTTTGCCAGCATCATTGCCAACAACCAAAACCAGGTGTTAAAAAGACTGTCCGTCATCACCATCGTACTCAGCTTTCCCGTGCTGGTGGCCAGCATCTACGGGATGAACGTGCCTATCCCCTATGCCAACTCTCCATTCGCCTTTTATATACCCGTATTTCTTTCGCTGGTCATCTCGCTGATCGTCGGCTGGTTCTTTTTGAAAAGAAAGATATTCTGATCAAAGAAGCAGGAACAAAGCCAGTCCTAAAATATTCCAGGCGCACAAGCCAGCGACGGGCTTCGCTTCATTCCGGTATATCCATCGCTTTTCAAACGCTGCATTGCAAATAACGCCCGCGCTCTACTTCTTTCCGGTATATCCTAAGATCTTATCTTTGATCGTAGCTTTTATTACTTATTGCAATTTTCGTACGCAACGGAATTAAACAACCAGCCGCTATGTTCAACATCAGGGTTTACGGCATTCTTATCAACCAGGATCGACAGGTCCTTGTTAGCGATGAATACATCAGGGGAAATTACTATACAAAGTTTCCCGGAGGCGGGTTAGAATTTGGCGAAGGGACCCGCGACTGCCTGCGGCGGGAGTTCAAAGAAGAGATGGACCTGGAGGTAGAAGTAGGCGATCATATTTATACTACGGATTTTTTTCAGATGAGCGCCTTTAATCCGACGCACCAGATTGTCTCTATCTATTACTTCGTCAAAGCCCTGGAACCCATCCGCTGCCCGCTCCGTACCGCTCCTTTTGCCTTCGACGAAAGGGAATTGAGCGTTTACGAACAAACAGGCGAAACGGAAACCTTCCGCTTTGTGGAATGGAAGGATTTCTCTGCCGATACCGTCACACTGCCTATAGACAAGGCGGTGGCCGCCCTGCTCAAACAAAAACATTAATGCCATAAGGGCCGGTATCGCGTAAGGGCATCCGACGTACTGCGGGCTCAAACAAAAGCATTAACTACATACGAGCCAATGGGATGTAGAAAAAAAGACGCCGCAGAGGATACCGAAACATAGTATCAATAGCCATTGACCATGCCACGGTCCGGTTGCGCTATAACGGATAAAGCTTTTCCCGTTCGCTCATCGAATGTTGGGCAAACCATGGCCGGGTTGCGCTAACCGGCCTCCCTGAAGGAGTCCCGCTTAATAAAGCCGCCTTAAGTCTTATGCGGTTAGCGGCATAATCATTAACTTAGCGCCACAAAAATAAAATCGACAATATGTCTACTGAAACGAAATCAACAATCGACTTTAAACTGCCTTATAAGGTTGCCGATATTAACCTCGCCGACTGGGGACGAAAAGAGATCCGCCTTGCAGAAGCGGAAATGCCCGGGCTGATGTCCTTAAGAGCCGAATATGGCCCCTCTCAACCGCTGAAAGGCGCGAGAATAGCGGGTTGCCTGCACATGACCATTCAAACGGCCGTGCTGATAGAAACCCTTACCGCGCTGGGCGCAGAAGTAAAATGGAGTTCCTGTAATATATTCTCCACGCAGGACCATGCCGCCGCCGCCATTGCCGCCGCAGGTATCGGGGTATTCGCCTGGAAAGGACAGACCAATGAAGAAGCGGAATGGTGCATAGAACAAACCTTGTTCTTCGGAGGAGCCGATCGTCCACTGAACATGATCCTCGACGACGGAGGCGATCTGACCAATATCGTTTTTGATAAGTATCCCGAACTGGTACAACATGTGCGCGGGCTCAGCGAAGAAACCACCACCGGCGTTCACCGCCTCTATGAAAGGATGGCCAAAGGAACCCTCCCTATCCCCGCCATCAACGTAAACGACTCTGTTACCAAATCAAAATTCGACAATAAATACGGATGCAAGGAGAGCCTTGTGGATGCGATCCGCCGGGCTACCGACGTGATGCTTGCCGGCAAAGTTGCCGTGGTTGGCGGATATGGCGACGTAGGCAAGGGATCCGCCGCTTCCCTGCAAGGCGCAGGATGCCGCGTGATTGTAACGGAGATAGATCCCATCTGCGCCTTACAAGCCGCAATGGACGGCTTTGAAGTAAAGAAAATGATCGATGCCGTTAAAGAAGCCGATATCGTCGTTACCGCTTCAGGATGCCGCGACCTGATCACGGAAAAACATTTCCGGTCGATGAAGGATAAAGCTATCGTTTGTAATATCGGCCATTTTGATATCGAAATAGATATTGCCTGGCTTAATAACCATTACGGACATACGAAAGACACCATCAAGCCACAGGTAGATATATACAATATCGAAGGCAAAGATGTGATCATCCTTGCCGAAGGGCGATTGGTTAACCTGGGCTGCGCGACAGGCCACCCCAGCTTTGTCATGAGCAACTCCTTTACCAATCAAACGCTGGCGCAGATAGAGCTTTGGACAAATGCCAAAAGCTACGAGAATAAGGTATATGTATTGCCCAAACGCCTCGATGAGAAAGTGGCCCGCCTCCATCTGACCAAGATCAATGTGGAACTGGACGAACTGACTACCGAACAGGCGCAGTACCTGGGCATACCTAAGGAAGGTCCTTTCAAAAGCGATCTGTACAGGTATTAATAAGATCCGTACGGTAGGGACTTGCAGCGTTCCTGGTTCAAAAGCGAGGGATGCAGGAAGCCATAAAAACAATATACGCAAACCTGTTATAAATAGGCTGTCGAAAATAAACGACAGCCTATTTTCATTCGGATGCCTTGGGGATGAATCCTATTATTCGCAAAGCATAGCATGATCGCGTTAAGCTGCCGGCGCATTTTGTTCCTGGTATAATCCCATTGTATGGCAAGCATAGGCGCTTCGTTTTATTATTGAAGCAGTCTTACGGAAAATCTTACGCGATCGCGATCTCATAAATATAGATTGATAAAAGACCCGGCAGGATCCTTAAGCATGAGCGCCCGTTTTGATTTATCTTTGATTGCGTAAATCAAGCTTATGGAATTTATAGACTATTATAAGATACTGGAGCTGGATAAAAATGCAACCCAGGAGGATATTAAAAAAGCTTATCGCAGACTGGCCAGAAAACATCATCCCGACCTTAATCCCAACGACAAGGATGCGCATAAAAAATTCCAGCAGATCAATGAAGCAAATGAGGTATTGAGCGATCCGGAGAAACGTAAAAAATACGATCAGTACGGAAAGGATTGGCAACATGCCGAACATTTTGAAAAAGCAGGCGGGGCGAGAAGCCATGGCGGGGGCGCGGCAGGAAGCCATGGCGGATTCGGCGGAACGCATAATACCGGCGCGGAAAATGAGTTCGGCGGGCAGTTCTCTGATTTCTTTGAATCTCTTTTTGGTCATTCGGGAGCAGGAAGCCAGGCCAGATTCAGGGGCCAGGATTACCATACAGAATTGCGCCTGCAATTGCAGGAAGTTTACCACACCCATCAGCAGGTCTTTACGATCAACGGAAATAATATCCGTATCACCGTGCCGGCAGGAGTAGAGAACGGACAGTCGATCAAGTTAAAGGGACATGGCGGCAAAGGCGTCAATGGCGGTCCTGCGGGCGACCTCTATATCACTTTTATCATTGCCGATCACCCCGTATTCAAGCGTTCGGGCAACGACCTGCACGCCTCCCTGAAACTCCCGCTGTACACGGCTATCCTGGGCGGGGAAGTAACTCTTGACACATTCAGCGGAAAAATAAAACTTAAGGTATCGCCGGAAACGCAGAACGGAACAAAGGTCAGGTTAAAAGAAAAGGGATTCCCGGTTTACAAAAAAGAAGGAGAGTTTGGAGATCTGTACATTTCCTGGTCTATCGAGATCCCTACTCATCTTACGACCAGGCAAAAAGAGTTGTTTGCCGAACTTTCCCGGTTATGATTTGCTGTGCGACAATCAATATCCTGTTCATTTTGGGCAGCGACTCCGTTTCAGCTTTAACGCTGTCCGCAGATAAAAATTCCTGAGTCGCCGCCTGATTTTAAGCGTTTTATTTAATTTTGTTTTTAACGGATACTGTTTATGGAAAAAAAAGAAATGATACCCGCCGATGCCTTTTGCAGCAGCCGGCATGTAGACATCTCGTTTATCCAGCTATTGCAGGAAAACGGCCTGATAGAAGTGATAACGATAGAAGAAAAGAAATATATCCTGTCGGACCAGTTGCGTGAACTGGAGAAATTTTCACGCCTGCATTACGACCTCGATATAAACCTTGCCGGAATAGAAGCGATCAATCACCTGCTAAACCGCGTACAGGATATGCAGCAAAGCATTACAGCGCTAGAGAACAAGCTCCGCTTTTATGAATCAACCTGAAGGAACAGCCGACTGCAGGGGCTTATCTAAGGGGTCTGGCCCGTCAGTTCCCGCATGGCTAAAAATTTCTTTGTAAATAGGAACGCCTTAACAATTTGTAGCATATTAATTGCATATGAATTACTGCAGAAACGTTAATATTGCGAAGCGATCTATTCGCGCCGGACAAACAAACCAAACGCCGGGCGTACTATCGTAATAATGTTATTATTCTTTTTTCAGGCGACAGATTTTTAGATTAGCACAACCAATCTCTTATGCAGATACGATTTATAAAAAACATCCAGTTTACCCGCTTGTTAAAAGCTGAAGGAAGAATGAGGGAATTCAATTTCCGGAAACCTAATGGGCGAGAAGAAGGTTTATGCACCGTAGACGTAAGCGACGACCGGGGGCAGCGCATCATCTTCAATATGCAAAAAGAAGAAGACCAATGGAAGATCGTTCAAACGCAGCTTCCCCCGTGGATCATTCAAATGGAAAACAAACTCCATGAACTGATCGATGAAGAGCTAAAGAACGCCTGACCAGGGAAAATCAATTCAAGAAATACTTTTCGGGAAATTATCCGATCTACCGAAAAAGAAAAAAGTCTCACAAAACAAAGAAACAGCGTTCAGCTAACAATTTTAGGGGAAACCCTGGTTATAGGCTCGTTATATAAAAGCAGCCCCGGATAATACCGGGGCTGCAAATCATTTCTGATCAGCTTTTATTTATACCCCCACTTCTTCATGATCGCATAATTCTCTTTCATGCAGTCTATCGGGGGCTTACGCTGGTAGGCTTCCTGCTCTATGATAAAATGAACGGTGCCCCCGGATTTCCTTCCCAGGTCCAAAACTTCTTTCACCGGAACAATGCCCGAGCCGAGGATCGTACTTTCATATTTTTCCCCTTTCCTGGTCGACTCAATTTCATCCTTCACATGCATAGACTGGAATCTTCCCGGGTACCTGTTCATAATATCCAGGGCTTTTGCTCCCCCATTGTACATATTGCCAATATCCAATTGCTGGATCACCAGGGAAGGATCGGTATTTTTGAGGATATGATCATAGAGCGGAACATTATTCAATAGTTCGCTGAATTCAAAGTCGTGGTTATGATAACCGAACCGCATGCCCGATCTTTTACACAGCTCGCCGCACTTGTTAAAAATGTCCATATAGCGCAGCATCTCATTATAATCCTTACGAATGCTTTGTTCCAAAAAAGGACTGATTACAAATTCCTGTCCCACGATAGCCGCATCTTCCACGGTAGCTTTCCAGGAATCGCTGAAGTCTTTTTTCGATTCATCCCAATGTTCCTTGAGAAAAACAGTATGACCGGTAGGCATTTTCATGCCGAGATCGGATAAGACCTTTTTAAACTCGGCGGCGGGATATCCATAAAACTTGCGGTCTACATAATTGGCGTGCTCTACATACTTGTAACCGATCCTTGCCAGGTGGGTTAAGGTATCCAAGGGGCTGGCGCTCATTTCTCTTCGAACGGAGTACAATTGCAGTCCAACTATTTCCTTACGGGCCGGCGACAAAGCCATCAGGCGATTGC
The DNA here is from genome assembly GCA_016786785.1 of Chitinophagaceae bacterium. Taxonomy (GTDB): domain Bacteria; phylum Bacteroidota; class Bacteroidia; order Chitinophagales; family Chitinophagaceae; genus Flavitalea. The sequence continues at coordinate 16,115 of JAEUVR010000263.1, read as the reverse complement.
CGGATGCAGCGACGCCTGCTAACCCGAGAACGCTATTTCTGAGAAAACTCCTTCTAGAATTATTCATATTAAGTATGTTAAGGCAATCAGATAAAAATTGAATTTACCAATTATACCAGTTACTTAAAAATCTATTTAACAGCGACCTGTTTTGAATTTTTATCCGTCGCCGCATAAAACGTTAAAGTTTAAAATGAGGCGCCGCCTAGCTTCAGTCTATGGTTAGATATTCGCCGCCGCCCAACTTTGACAATGGCTATGCATATGCCTTCGCTTAAGGAATTAGTTCAGTAAGGGCGAGCTTTGGAGATATTTTTCTGAGGGGTAATAAATGAACAGGCAGGAGCCCTCTTTGATATTATCGATGATGGGACGGTACAAGGTTTTAGGAATGGCGGGACATCCCTGGCTGCGACCTATATAACCCAGCCTGCTCGCCATGGACTCGTTCACATAATCCGCCCCATGCACAACAATAGCGCGTCTCAGGGCATTGTCATTTATTCCCTTCTCCAGGCCTTCCAGTCTAAGCGAATAACCATGCTTACCCCGGTACGTATCGCCGGTAAGATAAAATCCCAGGCTGCTTTTATGAGATGAGGGCTTATTGGAAAAAGCGTTGGCTGTTTCTCCCCCGGAATTCCTGCCATGCGCCACCCAGGTATGAAAAAGCAACGAGTAGCTGTCCAGGTCTATCACGTATAAACGCTTTTGACAGGAAGGCTGGCTAAAATCTATGATCGAAAGTATATGCTGTTTGTCTGCGCGCCCTTCCAGGATCAATCTATCCAGGCCTTTTAATCCATAGACAAAAGCATCCCGGCTTAACCCTGCCATATCTAACTTCAGGCTGTCATATATGGTCATTTTACTCGTATAAAAAGAATGCGTCTCCCATCCATGCAAAAACGGATTGGTTAAAGAAAGAAATTCAGATCTCATACGCGCTTCCTCCGTCGTCTCAGCCAAAAAACTGCCGTTCATCTTTCCCCCGGAAATAGTAAGAAAGGAAGAATGTATGATGAATATGACCAGAACCGATAAAAAAACAACCCCTTTTTTAATCGGGGCGATCATTATTTTCATAAAACCCGTGATATCTATTAATTGACAATTTATCATATGTTGCGCAGACTTCCCGAATCGCTTCCCGTCCGCTTTCAGCAGAGAACCAGCAACGCGCAAGAGTTATGCCAAAATAACCCTATTTCCTGACTTCCAGCCCGGCAATATTTGTATCGCAAATGTTCCCTAAACAAGCCTGTGCTGATCATCCGTCGCAGCCGCCCCGGCGGGCTCATTCTGTATGGCCCGGGAGGCGCTGATATCGATAACCCGGCCGCCTAATCCGTATCAGAATCGCCGGTATGCGACTAAATAAAATCTGCTCTGCAATCGATTGATTAAAGTAAAACCCGAATAACGATTTTTTATACATTTAACATTCCGTTCGAAAATACTTAAAACAAAACAAATGACTCAACTGAAAAGAAGGCAGTTTCTCAGAAACACCATAGTTTCCGGCCTGGGCGCCTCATTCATAACGCCTGGAGACGGCTTTGCCAAAACCAGCGTTGAAAGCGTTGAACCTGGAACCATGCATGCGCCTCAATCAGGAAAAAGCAAACGGGTCATTGTCGCAGGGGCGGGTATTGCCGGCCTATGCTGCGCGTATGAACTCATGAAACTGGGGCATGAGGTCACTGTGCTGGAAGCGTCCGGCAGACATGGCGGACATGTATTTACTATTCGCGACGGGCTATCCGATGGCTTGTATGCAGATGGCGGAGCGGAGCTGTTCACCAAGCCAGGCTATGAAAGGTACTGGGAGTATACCAGGGAATTCAATCTGTCCGTGCTTCCCTACCCCTGCCGCCGGGACATGCTCAGACACGTTAATAATAAGTTCTATACCGATGATGCGCTCAGAGATCCTGAAACGCTAAAAAGTTTCGGGCTGAATGATAAAGAGGTCAAATATATGTCAGAACCGGGCCATACCTGGTGGGATCTGAGGTACCTGTACATGCAGCCCTATCTTGATAAGTTCAAAGACGAATACCAGCCATTTGGAATAGGGTATGATCATCTTGATACAACCCCCATTGCTGAAATATACAAGAAAGAAGGCGCTTCGCCCGCGGCTCTCCGGTTTTTGGGAGGGGAAAAATCATCCGCCCTGCAGGAATTGTGGAAAGCTGCGATCCTCAAAAAAAGAGGGATAAATGCTATACCGGTAGACGTGTACAGGCTAAAAGGAGGGAACCAGGGATTACCCGATGCTTTTGCCAAACGTCTTGGTTCGAGAATAAAACTCAACTGCCCTATCCTGTCGATCAATAACGAAAAGGATCATGTATCTGTCGCCTACAGGGAATTTGGAGAGGAAAAAGAAATGAAGGCAGATTTCCTGGCCAACTGCATCCCGCCGCCCGCTTTCAGAAAGATTCCGGTTACGCCTTCATTTTCTCCCGGAAAACAATATGTGATAGATCATGTTGCCTATGGCAGCTACTGCCATTTTATTTTCCAGGCAAGCTCGAAATTCTGGCTTGACGACGGATTCAAAACCATCAATATGCAACTCGACCATCCTGATATCTATGAGATCTGGCAGATAGCCGAAGAAGTGGATACGCACCGGGTGGTTCTCTTAGCAACCGGGCCCGGCGGGGTCTCTCCCGAGCGCGCGTTAGCAGGATTCCGCGCAGCTTACCCGGGTAAGAAAGATACCATTGAACAGGCGCTCGTCAAAGACTGGACGAAGGATCCTTTTGCCCCAACCTGCGAACGCGTGAATTTTCCCATGGGCGAGCTGAAAAAATTCTGGCCCCAGATCATGGCGCCTGCCGGGCGGATCCATTTTGCAGGAGCCTATGCCGACAACCTCAACTGGGGCCAGGAGGCAGCCACGCGTTCTGCAAACAGGGTAGCGCAAGAGATCGATAAAGCCTGAATGTAAATATTTCGCGCACAGATTATCTGCTTTTTTCCGGAACTTTTTACGCTTATCCGAAGCGCGAGACTGCTCAAAAATATCCAGCTAAAAAAAATAGCTAAAAAAATATTGTTTTACTAATTATTTTAGTATTTTTATGCCGTAAATGAATGCGGCCGCCATAAAAACTACGCCTGTAAGGTTTATCGATAGAAGATGACGGCCCGCTATTAACAGCCCGATACAGCATGTTAACGTCTCACGGCAATAGAACGATAGCGCATTTTGACCTCGACGCTTTTTTTGTAAGCGTGGAATGCCTCAATAATGAGGCGTTAAAAGGCAAACCGCTGATCGTCGGAGGGCATAGCGACCGGGGCGTGGTCGCTTCCTGCAGCTATGAAGCAAGAAAATTTGGCATCCACAGCGCCATGCCCGTAAAACTGGCCAGGAGGCTCTGCCCCGAAGTACAGATCATCCGCGGCGACATGGACAGCTATACCCGGTTTTCCAAACAGGTAACCGATATCATTGCCTCGGAGGTCCCGGTATTTGAAAAATCGAGTATCGATGAGTTTTATATCGACATGACCGGGATGGATAAATTTTTCGGATGCTCGAAGTATATTTTAGAATTAAGGAAAAAAATTATAAAAGAAAGCGGACTACCGGTGTCTTATGGGCTGGCCTCCAATAAGCTCATCAGCAAGGTAGCCACCAACGAAGCAAAACCCAATGGACGGATGGAGATTGCCTGGGGGCAGGAAAAATCTTTTCTTGCCCCCCTTCCCATAGAAAAACTACCTATGGTAGGGAAACAGACCAGCGAACTTCTCCGCAGCATGGGAGTAGATACCCTTGCGGTCTTAAGCCAGATACCCCCGGAGATGATGATGAACCTGCTGGGCAAAAGCGGTCTTGAACTATGGCGTCGCGCCAATGGTATCGATGAAACGCCCATCGTTCCTTATCACCAGCAAAAAAGCATAGGAACAGAGCAGACCTTTGAAGCAGATACCATTGATATCGGTTTTCTCCAACGCCAGCTAATGCGCATGACGGAACAGATCGCTTTTGAACTACGCAACAACAACAAGCTGGCCGGATGCATTACCGTCAAGATCCGTTACAGCGATTTTCAAACCGTCACCCGGCAGGCTTCCATTGCCTACACGGCTTCCGACCATATACTGCAGGAAAAAGCCCGCGATCTATTTGAGCAATTATACGACCGGCGTCTGCTGGTCCGGCTGCTTGGCGTTCGCTTTACCCATCTGGTTCCCGGCAATCCCCAGATCAACCTGTTCGACGATACCTATCAAACCGTAAACCTTTACCAGGCGATCGACAAAATAAAACGACGATATGGCGAAGACATCCTGATCAGGGCCGCAGGCAAACTATTCGCCTCTCCTAAAATAACCAGGATAACAGCCAAGAACATATGTACCTCAACTGCAAAACATTTTTCAGCTTCCGCTACGGAACATTTAAGACAAAAGACCTGGTAAAAGCCGCTGCCGACCTGGGCCTTACCTCTCTCGCCTTAACCAATATCAATAACACCTGCGATATATGGGACTTTATCGAATACTGCAAAAAGGCCGGCATCAGGCCCATAGCGGGAACAGAGATACGTAATAACGACCAGTTCATGTACCTGTTACTGGCCCGCAACCATACAGGCATCCTGGAGATCAATCGCTTTTTATCGGTCCATCTGCAACAGCAGATCCCTTTCCCGAAAAGGCCTTCGCCCGGAGAAAATATTTTTATTGTCTACCCCCTGGACGCTTACGACCCGGGCGCCTTATTATCCCATGAACGGATCGGCGTCCAGGTAACCGAGGTCAATAAACTATTCGGCGCAAATACCGCCGCATTTCCTGATAAATTCGTTATCCGCCATCCGGTTACCTTTAAAGACAGGGAAAGCTATAACGCACACCGTATGCTGAGGGCAATAGACAAAAACATCCTGCACACCAGGCTACAACCTTCCGATATAGCGGGCGCCCATGAACGACTGGCGCCTCCCGATCTCCTGCTGGACAGATTCAAACAGCATCCGGATATTATTGCCAATACTTTCCGGCTCATGGAAAGCTGTACGGCAGAGATGGATTTCAAAACCGACAAAACAAAAAAAAGCTATTCCAACGCTGCGGAGAACGATGGGCCCTTATTAGAAAAACTTGCTCTGGAAGGCATGCGCAAAAGATATGGGACGGGCAATAAAAAAGCGGCCGAAAGAGTAAGCAAAGAACTCGAGATCATAAAAAATACCGGCTTTAACGCTTACTTCCTGATCGCCTGGGATATCATACGCTATGCGAAAAGCAGGGGCTTTTTTTATGTGGGCAGGGGTAGCGGCGCCAATTCAATAATCGCTTATTGCCTGGAGATCACTGATGTAGATCCGCTGGGACTGAACCTGTACTTCGAACGCTTTCTTAACCCCCACCGCGTAACGCCCCCGGATTTCGATATCGACTTTAGCTGGAAAGACCGCGATGAGATCATCGATTATATTTTTAAACGTTATGGAAATGATCGCGTATGCCTGCTGGGCTCGTATACCACTTTTCAATACAGGGCTCTTCTGCGCGAGTTGGGCAAGGTATTCGGACTGCCCAAAGAAGAAATTGACCTGCTGGAAAAAGGAGACAGAAAGGAAGACGGGATCAGAAAACAGATATGGACCTACAGCCATCTCCTCAAAGATTTCCCCAACCACCTGAGCATACACGCAGGCGGAATGTTGATCAGCGAAGAACCGATATGCCAGTATACCGCCGTTGAGCTGCCGCCAAAAGGATTTCCCACCTCGCAGATCGATATGCATATCGCCGAAAAAATAGGACTGTACAAATTAGATATACTTAGTCAGCGGGGGCTGGGACATATCCGCGAAACAATGGACCTGGTAAAACACAATCATGGCGTACAGATAGACATCCATAACGTGGAGCGGTTCAAACAGGACAAGCTGGTGGCAGAACGTATCCGCAAGGCTGACAGCATCGGCTGTTTTTACATTGAAAGCCCCGCCATGCGGCAATTGCTGATGAAGCTGAAATGCGACGACTACCTCACCCTGGTGGCGGCAAGCTCTATCATACGGCCAGGCGTAGCCCAGAGCGGCATGATGCGCCAGTATATTCACCGCTACCATCACCCGAAAGATTTTGAATATCTCCACCCTACAATGAAAGCGCTGCTGGAAGAGACCTATGGCGTAATGGTTTACCAGGAAGATGTGATCAAGGTGGCGCATCATTTCGCGGGACTGGACATGTCCGAAGCGGACGTGCTCCGGCGGGCAATGAGCGGGAAATACCGGGGACAGGTATGGCTGGAAAAAATAAAAGAAAAATTCTTCGCCAACTGCCGGGAAAGAAAATATCCCGATAAGATCAGCGCCGAAGTATGGCGGCAAATAGAAAGCTTCGGGGGATACTCATTCAGCAAAGCCCATTCAGCGAGTTTCGCTGTAGAAAGCTACCAGAGCCTGTTCCTGAAAACCTATTACCCTGTTGAGTTCCTGGTAGCGGTGATCAATAATTTCGGGGGCTTTTACAACAGGGAAGTCTATTTTTACGAACTTCGGAAAACCGACGCCATCATATGCGCGCCATGCATTAACCGGAGCCAGCGCATGACCTCCGTCAAAGGTAAAGAAGTGTTTATAGGGCTCATCCACCTGGAGGGATTGGAAGAAACGATGATCGAGCGGCTCCTTGAAGAAAGAATAAGGAACGGCGAATACCGGGAGCTGCAGGATTTTATCGAGCGGCTTGCCCCGGCCCTCTCTCAACTGAATATCCTTATCCGGATCGGCGCCTTTCGTTTTACAGGTAGAAATAAAAAAGAACTTTTGTGGGAAGCCAACTTACTTCAGAAAAAAAATGCCCGGCATCCCGCAGAAAAAACATTATTTGCCGAGCAACCCATCAACTTCCGCCTTCCCGCCCTCCGGCAATACCCGCTCGATGACGCCCTGGATGAAATGGAACTGCTGGGTTTTCCGCTATGCAATGTATTTGACCTTTCAGAAGAGGATCCTTTCGCGTATATCACCGCAAAACAAATACCTCAATACAAAGGAAAGGAGATAAGGATACTAGGTTACCTCATCACTACCAAATCCGCTTACACCATACGACGCGAAACCATGTATTTCGGAACATTTATCGATGCGCAGGGCGACTGGATCGATACGGTTCATTTTCCTGAAACAGCTTCCCGCTTCCCGCTCTCTGGCAGAGGGTTCTACCAGATATGCGGCCGGGTAACGGAAGAGTTCGGCGTCTTTGCAGTGGAAGCGCATTACTGTAAAAAAACAGGCGTCAGATCCCGGGCTGCATTTACAACGACGATCGGCGCGTGAGCGAAAAGGGGATCTCTACATGCTCCCTGGAATCTTCAAGAATTAATTGCGCCATGCGGGAGCCCATCTGCCTGAAATCCGTGGAGATGGTGGTGATGCCATTCAGGATGATCTTCTTCAAAGGCGTTTCATTATACGAAATAATGCCCACCTGCTCTCCTATTGTAAGCCCGAGCTGAAGGATCCTTTCGACCAGTACGACCAGGTCGTCTTCCATCAGCGTAATATACGCTTCGCCAACGCCGATGGGCTCTGTAGCAATATCATGCGTCACCTTAGCGGAGAAAGCATACTCCTGGCAGAACCGGTGAAAGCCATGCACTATTTCGATAGGCATATAGCTGTATTCCGGGAAAACGATCTTAAGCGTATCATATTTGCTCAACAGGTCGAGCGCCTCCTCCAGAGCGCCGTAGATATCTTTTTCGAAGTTTTCATATACGGCAGGGAACTCGCCCTCGATGCCGGGGAGCATCTTGCCCAATAAGGCCAGTCTTGATTTTGGCAAAGCATTGATCACTTCATACGCTTTCGCCCCTCCTTCGAGGAAATGAGGAATGATCACATAATGAGAATAGTCGTCTTTTTTCCTGGCAAGCAGTTTCCTGAATAAAGAAGAATCATTGTTATAGATATAAAGATCAATAGGCACATGTTCTCCCAAAGCCCCAACAAAAGAATCGTAGATGATCTTTTTATGCGCGCTTAATTTGTTAAATAACATCATCACGTTAAGCTTCTGCCTGGAGCCCAAGCCGCTGATGTAATAACCCTTCCCGGGAACCGAGCCCGCTACCCCCATATGCTTTAAACGCTTATATCCCTTCTCCGCCGTGTCTCTTGATATCTCCAGCTCATAGCTCAGCTCATTGATGGAAGGGAGGGGTTGCTTCTGCTTCAGCTTCCCCTGCTCGACTGCCTTCAATATAGCATTTGTCAATTGCAAATATTTAGGCGTAGCCGAATACTCGTCTACCTTAATCAGTTCAAAAAACGCAGCGTGTTTCATCTTAACTTCGGAGGCCGGGTTTTAAATGTCTATGGATACAACTTTCAAAAAATGTCGCGTATTTCATCCTAAAAGACTGATCTGCAAATTTTATTAACTCCCTAATCTACGGTAAAATTATATTACCGGCCCCGTTTTGAAAAACAGACGTTCTCGGCAAGACCGGAAACGCTCGGTTGAACGAGCCCCGTCCAAAAACAGCACAATACTAAAGTTTAGAATACAATGGCAGTTCTACGCCTAAAAATGAACAACGCTAAAATTTGGGATACAATTTCAGTTCGATGATATTAGCCGGAATCTGCTTTCCGGGCCAACGCTGATGAATGGCGAGCGCGGCGCCGATAGCCGTAGCCTGCGGAACAGCGGCGGCATAGACCTCAATACCGGGAAAAGACTGGGAGAGCAAATGCATGAACAGGGTGTTGCGGCTGAATCCCCCATCCACAAAGATCCTTTTTACAGGAGCGTCAGGCATGATCAGCTTTGTTGATGCAACCTGCTGCCGTACAATATCGACCATCAGTTGGTGATATGCTTCTTCATAGCTGTTAAAAGAAGAAAGCGCTCTTTCGCCAAATGCCGATGCGCCCGCCTGGGCGTCGCTTTCTTTTCTTATTTTTTCTATAGAAGGAAGCCGTTTGCCGAGGGCCGCAACCAACGACCGGTCATAGAAAACAGTTTCATAATAATGCGGGGCTACATGAAAATATTCAGCCAGCTTTTTTACCTGCTGCTCGTGTTCATACCCGGCAAATAACCGCGATGCCTTCACATTTTTCCCGGTATAAGCGAGATAACACAAACAATCCTGCTTTAACTCCTCTGCATTAGGACGGGATGGATTAAAAGGATTAAGACTTATGCACCAGGTGCCTGTAGAGACCAGGATAAACGGCTCCTCGAAAGCGGCCAGGTAAGGGATCAGCGCCGCAGAGCTGTCGTGCAATCCGATGCCTGCCATGCGTTCTGCGCCATTGCCAGCTAACCGGATCGTTTCATCCGAAGGAAATATGGGCGCCAGCTTCCCGATAATCCCCTCGCGGTAGACCCATTGGTGGTAACGATGTTGCGAAAAATCCCAGAGAAGGGTATGACAGCCGATGCTGGTGATATCGGAGTATTTTGCGCCGGAGGCTAAAAAACTCAGGTATTGAGGAAGGTGCAGCGAACAGTCTATTTTGTCAAATATGGCTTCCCGCTCCTGTTTAAGGCGATATAACTGCATACCGGAGTTAAGGCTGCCCAGCACGGGCGAAGCCGTATGCATAGACATTTCCGTCTCGCCTCCATAGGCGTCGTAAAATTGGCGCTGCAGGTTCTCGGGATAAGGCTTCAGGTAATTATACAGGGGCAGCAAGGGTTTACCCCTGGCGTCAAGATGGACAAAGCTGGCGCCATATGCAGAGAAATTGATCGCTTTTACCTCAAAATCCCTGAGCGCATCGAATCCGCGCAACGATTCCTTCACCCAATCCGTAAGCTGGTCAATATCTTCACAGGGATCCCCGTCTTCGTCTGTTGTTTCGGGGAACTGAACGGATCTTTCTTCCACTATAGCATACTGCTCGTTGAACAGGAATATTTTTTTGTTGGTTTTGCCAACATCAAAAACGGCAATCACTGGTAAGGCGCTCATATTACAATCCTGTAGCTGTGGTTTTCATTCCTCTTTCCCCGATCAATTTTTTCCGCAATTGCTCATCGCGGAAAAACCGCATCGGCGCAATGGCTCCTCCCGACCGAAGCCTTGCTTCCGCAACAAGGGGGCGCAGATCTGTGCGAAAAGCGTCTTGCAGCGTTTCCTGCGACGCCGTTACATCATTGGCCTGGCGGGCCTCTCTTAATTTTGCCCGGTCTACCAGCAAAGCCTGGGCATAACCGATCATAATGGCTTCCACGGATTGCAGCAGGTCTTCCAGCGGGTCTTTGACATTGTGCGAGGCGTCTATCATCCATCCCAGGTCTGTAGCGTGATTCATCCCTCTTGCGTCCATGCCTTCCACCAGTTCATTAAATATCAGGAACAACTGGTAGGGTTTAATGCTGCCCACCGTAAGGTCATCATCGCCATATTTGGAATCGTTAAAATGAAAGCCGCCTAACTTTCCTTCCATCAGCAACAGGGATACGATCTGCTCTATATTGGCATTGGGCAGGTGATGGCCCAGGTCTACCAGCGTAAAAGCTTTTGGCCCCAGTTTACTGGCGTACAATAAAGATTGTCCCCAGTCGCCCACTGTAGTGGAATAAAAATTAGGCTCATAGGCTTTGTATTCCACAAATACTTTCCAGTGCTCGGGCAGGGCGCTATACACTTCCTGCAAACATTCCAGGGTACGCTGAAAAGCTTCCCTGAAATTCAACTGGCCGGGAAAACAGGAGCCGTCAGACAACCAAACGGTCAGCGCCGAGGAGCCCAGCTCCACGCCATGACGGATCACTTCTATATTATGCTCAACGGCCTGTCGCCGCACGTTTTTGTCGACATGCTGAAAAGATCCGAACTTATAGCTCAGCGCCTGCCCGGGCTGGTCCTGGAAGGTATTCGAGTTCATCGCATCGAAGCGGATGCCATGCTGCGCCGCCAGCGCCTTTATGGCGGCAGGGTCTGAAGGAATATCCCAGGGGATATGCAGGGAGATGGCGCCGCTGGATCGGTTAAGCGCATGCAGCAGGCCGATATCGTTGATCTTTTCTTCCAGGTTGCGGGGCTCGCCTCCTTCCGAAAAGCGTCCGAAGCGGGTGCCGCCCGTCCCCAATGCCCAACTGGGTATGGCCACCTGGAAATCGATTAATTTTTTAAGTATCTCATCGGCGCCCGGGATAGCGGCGGCGATAAAATCAAACCGGCGGCGATGCGATTCAAACAGCGATTGATTATGCTTCTCTATAGCTGATCTTTCTATTTGCATGTCCATCATTTTAAGGAAGGTAAAAAACTTCTTCGAGCGGCAGGCTTACCGGCGAATGATCTTCATTGGTATCCATGATATCTTTCATAAAGTTCCACCACCTCTTCATCACCGGGTGGTTCGGCAGCTCGACCCGCAATGCCGGATCGGCTATTTTATAAAATCCAAAAAGGTATAATGTCGTTTCGTCGAGGAAAATAGAATATTCTTCTATGCCGGTTTGTTTTAACAGCGTTTTTAATTCGGGCCATAGCTGTGCATGCCTTAGCTTGTATGTTTCTTTCTGCCCTTCATGCAGTTTCATTCTGAAAGCAATTCTTTCCATGGCTATTAAAGTTTACTATCCTGCATATCAATTGCAGGCATAAAAATTATTAAGCAATCATTCTGCAGGCGCGGACACAAAACCTGCAGGAGCAAGGACTGCGAACACAAAGCTCTCAAATGCAAAGCCTATAACGCGCAATGTCTGCAGATACGAACCTGCGAGCGCAAAGCCGCGGGCGCGGAATCTGCGCCGGCTGCATTATCTCACAAAAGCCATGGCCACGCCTCCGTCTACGTTCAATACGTTGCCGGTAGACTTGTTCATCAGTCCGCCTACAAACACCAGACAAGCGTTGGCAATATCCTCTGGCAGGATGATCTCGTTGAGCAGGGTGCGCTTTGCATAATAGGCGGGAAGATCTTCCACTTTGACCCCGTAAGCGGCGGCCCTTCCCTTGGCCCAATCTCCTTCCCATATTTTGCTATCGGCAATTACCGCATCGGGATTCACCACATTCACCCTGATCCTATCTTTGCCTAACTCTGCCGCATTCAACCGGCTCAGGTGCAGCTGCGCGGCTTTTGCCGAGCCATAAGCGGCATTATTAGGACCGGACACCAGCGCATTTTTGCTCACGATATTGATGATATCGCCGCCGGTATCCTGGATACGCATGGTTTTTACCGCCGCCTGCGTTACCAGGAACTGGCCTTTTACCAACACATCATATAATATATCCCAGTCTTTCTCCGTATGCTCTTCCAATGGTTTGGAAATCGACAGACCCGCGCAGTTCACGACAATATCAACGCCTCCGAAGGCAAGGGCGGCGCTGTCAAAAGCCCGGCTGATCGTCGCCGCATCCGTTACGTCGAGCGGTTCGGCAATGAAAACATCCTTGCCATATTGCCGCTGAAAATCTGCCTTCCCTTTTTCGAGGCGGCCGGGATCATTGTCATTGATAATGACGCAGGCGCCCGAGTCGGCCATTTTTTTGGCAATCGCCTTGCCGATCCCTCCCGCGCTTCCGGTGATCAGCGCAATATGTCCTGATAGCGTCTTAGGCTTTGGCATACGCTGCAGCTTCGCTTCTTCTAGTAGCCAGTATTCAATATCAAAAGCCTCTTTTCTTGGCAGGGAAGTATATTCGGAAATCGCTTCAGCGCCTTTCATCACGTTGATGGCATTAATATAAAACTCCGAAGCCACCCTCGCCGTTTGTTTATCTTTTGCAAAACTAAACATGCCCACTCCGGGATAGAGTATCACCACCGGGTTGGGATCGCGCATAGGGGGACTGTTAGGCTCCTTGCAAGATTCATAATATTCGGCATACATCTTCCTGTATTCTTCAAATAAGGGAAGCAGTTTCTCCCTGAGCGCGCCGGCTTCGACGTTCTCTATTGCAACAGGATCCAATACCAGGGGACTTATTTTGGTGCGCAGGAAATGATCGGGGCAACTGGTGCCCAGGGGAGCCAGCCTGTCCAGATCATGGGAATTGATAAATTCAAGAACGCGCTCGTCATCGGTAAAATGACCGATCATTTTTACCTGCGCGCTACAAAGCCCGCGAAGCGCAGGAGCAATAGCGGCGGCTTTCTTCAGTCTTTCTTCCCTGTCCGGAGAAACCATCCTGGGGCCGCCAAACGCTTTTTTACCCTTCATGGCAGACGCCAGGTATTCCGAAGATCTTTCAATTACCTCCAGCGTATTAAGATAGCTCTCATAAGCGGTATCGCCCCAGGTAAACAAACCATGAGAGCCCAATATAATACCGTTGATGCCAGGGTTTTCGTCTAAGCATTGACGGAGTTTCAGGCCCAGGTCGAACCCCGGCCGCTGCCATTCCACCCATCCTATCTTGCCCTTAAATAATTCTTTAGCGATAGCCTTGCCGTCTTTTGCCGCGGCAATGGCGATCACTGCATCAGGATGCAAATGGTCTATGTGTTTGAAAGGAAGAAACCCATGTAAGGCCGTATCGATAGAAGGCGCTTTGGAATCGAAGTCGAAAATACAGTTATTGTACAAGGCAACCATCTCATCTTCATGATCAATACCTCTGTATACATTTTTCATGCTTCGCAAACGATCGACATATAAGGCGGCAAGGCCGCTGCGTTTTAAGGTGCCCAGGTCGCCCCCGGAGCCTTTGATCCACATGACTTCGGCTTCTTCGCCGGTCAGCGGATCCCTTTCTACGGTTTTACAGGAAGTATTGCCTCCTCCGTAATTGGTCAGGCGCAGATCGGCTCCCAACAAATTTGACCGGTAGATCAGCAGATCTACTTCGTTGGTCGCGAGCGCGGCGGCTTTCTCATCATCCCACAAATAACTCACGTATTTAAATTCTTTCGTTGAAACAGAAGACATACAATATTGTTTTAGCGGATCAGTAAAATTATTTTAACGCATTGCCATATCCCACGATCAGTACGGATACAATAATGACCAGTATTCCCAATATGATCATCCTTTTTGTTTTAGCGCTGGCGCCCTTCCATTCATTTAATAGAACGCCCCAGGTGTTGGCGACCAAAATGATAAAGGCCATGTGCAGTATCCAGGAACTGGCGCCATTGCCCAGCTTACTCTCACCCATGCCGTAGAAGAAAAACTGCAGAAACCAGGTTGTCCCCGCCAATGCCGAGAACAGATAATTGGCGGTTAAAGGCGTTTTTTTATTTGTATAATCGCCAAAGGTTTTGTTTTTCTTATTGAGGAACATACACCATAGCAGGTTAGTGGTTAGTCCGCCCCATAATATCACCACATAGGTAACATTGTTCTGAAACAAAAACTCTCCCTGCCCCGGATTTGCGGTTTTCCATAATTCATTAGCGGTATTGGCCATTGACTTGCCCGATTCAATGCCAAAATTGAAACAGGCGCTTAATACGCCGGAAATAACGGATACCAGCAACCCCAATCCGAACTTGTATTCGGTTTTAAGCTCAATGGCATGGGCATCCGATCCGGAAGTCTTCAATTCTTTTTCTTTCATCATTCCCGCTTTGCCGCAAAGAACAATGCCAATGATACAAACCGCCAAACCGCATAATACGGTCAGGCCCCAATCGGAATGAATGAGTTCGCCAAAACCGGTCTTGCCTTCCCGGGGGAAAAAATGATAATAAACAGAAGGGATAAGCGCGCCGAATACCATGCACAATCCGAGTATAATACTGCTTCCCAACGCCACTCCCAGGTACCTTACGCCCAGCCCGTATGTCAACCCTCCAATACCCCAGAGTACGCCAAACAGATAGGTATATATTAAAACGTCGCCGCCTGCCCCGCTAATAATGTCTTTAAACCCCGGTATCGTTAAATAAGCGGCTAATGGCGGAACAATAAGCCAGGAAAAGATCCCCCCTACTATCCAGTAACTCTCCCAGGCCCAGCCCTTCACTTTTTTATAAGGAATATAAAAACTACCGGAGGCAAATCCGCCGATAAAATGAAAAATGACGCCTAAAATTGCTTGCATTCGTTAATATTCGTTTATATGACGGCTTTATTTTTTAAGGTTTTTTCCAAAACCGAAATGCGAAATGAAGCTAAAAATAGAAAAATGCCTTAATAAATCCGTCATGCACCGTCATGGCGCCATAACTTTGCCATTTAACTTAACTTTAAAATACAAAATGGTAAAACGGCGCTAAAATGCTATGTAGAAGTCATGAAAAAGAAAATACTTATGGTAGACGATGATCTGGACGACAGAGAAATCATTTCGGACGCCTTTAAAATGATTGAAGCGGACCACCTGCTTCATTTTGAATCGGATGGAGAAAATGCCATACAGTATGTGCAAAGCCAGTTCGAGACAGGCAATCTGCCTTCGCTGATAGTATTGGACCTGAACATGCCTAAACTGAACGGCGCCCAGACTTTAAAGATATTAAAAAGCGATCCCCGCTTTGAAAACATTCCCGTCATCATCTTTTCCACTTCCTTAAATGATCTTGAGAAAAAAGAATGCCTGAATTTAGGCGCGCATTCGTATGTGATCAAGCCGGTGTATTACAAGGAATCCGTCGAAACGGCAAGGTCCTTTTACGAGATCAGCAAGAGCCCGCATAATAAGTAAGCCCCCTATCTGTCTGATCTTATTCCCTGGCCGAAGCCTTTACCTGTTGCGTGTCCGTCGCCAGGAACTGCAGTTTATATCCTCCCGAATCCAATATAACATTCGGGAATAAACGTTTTAATTCCGCCCAGTCTTCCCGCTGAATATTCGTATGATACAGGTACAGGGATTGCAGGTTTTTCCACTCTTTTAAAGCCGCGATTCCGGAAGCCGTGACGGAGGTTCCGACGAGGTTCAGGGATTGTAATTGATTTAAGGGCGCCAGGTATGACAGGCCTTTATCGGTGATCCGGGTATGGCTCAGGTTAAGCCGGGTCAGGTTAATGCATTGACCAAGGATCTCCATCGAAGCGTCGCCGATCTTTGTATTGCCCAATTTTATCCATGCCAGTTGCCGCTTTAAGGGCAACAACAAGGGCATGATCAGATCCGTCGAATCTGTCGAAGTGAAAAAGCTGGCAGACAGGTAATGGCTACCCGCAGCGACGGGCAAAACTAC
>JAEUVR010000222.1 GCA_016786785.1 Chitinophagaceae bacterium | reverse complement strand
ATAGTATGCGCCGTAGCATGAATGCCTTTCAGTTCCGATCCTATCAGCAAACCGCTGAGGTAATGATAGTTTTTAGTAGGAGAAACGCCGCCCAGCAATTGATTGGT
This sequence comes from Chitinophagaceae bacterium, assembly GCA_016786785.1. Classification (GTDB taxonomy): domain Bacteria; phylum Bacteroidota; class Bacteroidia; order Chitinophagales; family Chitinophagaceae; genus Flavitalea. Next base: position 8,419 of record JAEUVR010000222.1, on the reverse strand, counting down.
ACGAACATAAAAAGCCAGATTCAGCATATTTGACACGGCCGCATCCCTTACCCCTCGCTCAAAATAGATATCGTTTTCCTGCTGGGCGCCCCATTCATTTTTTTGAACAGATCCGGATAAGATGCTTTTAGCGCTCAACAGATCGAAGAACTCGCCTGTCATGTAGGTATGAAAGTTCCATGCGGTTCCGTTTTTTACGGAGATGTGTTTTGAATGCGTCCCGGGAAAAATATACAGCGCTTCCTCCCATTGCCGGCCATCGGCGGCATTCATCAAACCGCATCCCTCCAGCATGGTTTCTTCCCCTCGCAATACGTCTATTTCTGTTCTCAGTCCCGCAACCACGATCATCTTATGAGGAAAAGCGTCGGTCGGCGCGATGATCTGCCTTTTCAATTCATTATTCCCGATAACATAAGGCAACTCCTTATAAGGGATATCCATCATGCCGATACTGGATGAAGCCATACCCGACAATACCATTGAGACGCCGGCCAATGGCGTCTTGTATTTTTTTTCCATCTCCAGGATCTGCTCCTGCAGGTATTGCTCATAAAAAGAAAGCCTGTCTTTTTCCTGATGGCCGGTTTTGATCCATTCGCTATGCAAAGCTGCAATGCCCAGCGCGCCGGTTATTTCAGCAAGAACAGTAATGTTTTCCGTATTTACCAATCGCAACCTGAAAGAAGAAGTCCCCCAATCGCAACTTAAAAATTTATTCATCAATCATTATTCGGTTTGCTATATATGTAAGATAACGCGCTTTACCATTCTGCCACGCTTCCATCCTCATGCCTCCATAATGGATTTCTCCAGTTATGGCCGATAGCAGCCATTTTCCGCACATGATCTTCGTTGATCTCGATGCCCAGTCCCGGTCCTGAGGGTATTTTTACAAATCCATTTTCATAGTCAAATACGGAAGCGTCTGCAAGATAATCCAGCAGATCGCTACCGGCATTATAGTGGATGCCCAGGCTTTGCTCCTGGATAAAAACATTGTGGCAGGTTGCATCGACCTGGAGGCAGGCTGCCAGGGCAATAGGCCCCAGCGGGCAATGAGGCGCCGCCGCCACATCGAACGCTTCCGCCATGGAGATGATCTTCTTGCATTCCGTTATGCCCCCTGCATGGGAAAGATCCGGTTGAATAATATCTACATATCCTTCCTTCAGCAGGTTCTTAAACTCCCAGCGGCTGAACATTCGTTCTCCTGTAGCAATAGGAATGGCGGTTAACTGCGCCAGCTCTTTCAGCGCTTCGTTGTTCTCAGGCAATACCGGCTCCTCTATAAACATCGGATGAAAGCTTTCCAGTTCCCTGGCAAGAACCTTAGCCATGGGCTTATGCAGGCGGCCATGAAAATCGATCCCTATGCCGAAAGAAGGGCCGCCTACTTCTCTCACCGCAGCCACCCTATTCAATACCAGGTCTATTTTTTCATAGCTATCAATATATTGCATTTCTTCGGAAGCATTCATCTTAATGGCGGCGAATCCATTTGCTATGGCGTCTTTGGCCGCTTTTCCCACATCGTCGGGCCTGTCGCCGCCGATCCATGAATATATTTTTACCTTATCCCTTGCTTTGCCGCCTAAGAGTTGGTAAACCGGCGCCTGGTAAAATCTTCCCTTTATATCCCAAAGCGCCTGGTCTATCCCCGCAATAGCGCTCATCAATATGGGACCGCCCCTGTAGAAGCCGCCCCGGTACATGGTATTCCAGTGGTCTTCTATATCCATAGGGTCCTTTCCTACCAGGTATTCCATCAATTCTTCCACAGCGGCTTTCACAGTCGCCGCCCTGCCTTCTATTACCGGTTCGCCCCATCCTGTTAACCCTTCATCGGTCGTTATCTTTAAAAACAGCCACCGTGGCGGGACCTGGAAGAGTTCATAACTTACTATTTTCATATGCTTATCCTGTTATCGGCGTTTGGCTCATGCTACGCCTTACAAAGAAGATTGATTGATCTTTTGTAAAGCCTCTCTTACATTTTTTTCTATGACCGTCCATTGCCCCTGCGCTATCAATTCGCGGGTTGCCAGCCAGGACCCGCCGACAGCGATCACGTTCTTAAGGGAAACAAATTGATGCATGTTCTGAAGATACACGCCTCCCATAGGAATAAAACCAAGACCCAACTGCACATAAGGCGCCTCAAGCGCCTTCAGGAAATCAACTCCCCCTACCTGCGCCGCCGGAAAAAGTTTTAAGACATTATGCCCCGCTTCACAGGCCAGCTCTATTTCGGAAGGCGTCATGACCCCGGGGATAAAAGGGAAGCCTATACGTTTTGCTTCTCCGGTAATGGCAGGATTAAAACCCGGGCTTAACCCAAACTGCGCGCCCGCATCCACAGCTTGCCGCAATTGCGGCAGCGAAAGAAGCGTGCCTGCGCCGACGGTTATTTCAGGAAAGCGTTTACGGATGGCAGAAATAGCATCAGGGGCGGCAACCGTACGGAAAGCGATCTCCATAACCTGGAGCCCGCCTTTTACCACCGCTTCCGCCGCCGGCAACGCCTCGTCAACCGTAGAAAAAGTAATCGCCGGCAAAACCTTCTGATGTAAAAAGGAAGAAAGCATAAGGGATTTCCTTTAAGATTCTAATATTTCTTTTTTATAGCTGTCGTTGTATTGCGTTGCGTATTAAACAGGCATGACGCGCCGACCCTGCGTTTACGCATGCCAACCGTTAGCCTATCAATACTTCGATAAGCTAAGATACGTTTAAACCGGCAAGGATGTACGCGCTGTCAAACCTCTCCTCTTAATTAACTTTATAAAAATTTATAGCATGCCTTACGTAAAAATACAGATCACCCGCGACGGCGTTTCTAAAGAACAGAAAAGAAAACTGATCCAGGGAGTTACGCAGTTGCTTGTCGATATACTGAACAAGGATCCGGCATCGACGCATATCGTCATTGAAGAGATCGAGACCGATAACTGGGGGATCGGCGGCGAACAGGTCACGGAACGGAGAAAACGCCCCAAACAATCCTAAAATATCTTCAGGAAAATACATCGGCAAGAGCTCCGAAGATTCGAAGAATGACAAAAAATCAAAAAAGAGGCGCACAAACTGAACTGCCCCTAAACGCCAGACGCTTTTAGGGGCAGTTCAAACCAAGGATCAGTTTATTCTTATGCAGATACCTGATGAAGCAACGCCTCATTCCCGATCGCTTCATGTTAAGGGAAGCTTGTTTACATCGCCTGCAATATATGTCGGGCTGTTTTCAGCCCGATCATATTTACCTTTTCAGTCGGCCATGTTCACAAAGAAAGCGGGCATGGAATCATCAGGAGAATTACCAAGGGTAGCGCTCCAGTCATTCTTGGTAATGGATACGCCTATCTTAAACCCGGCGCCTACCAGTCCCTTGATCTTAGCCCTGGATATCCTTCCCTCAAACGCAAGGATACCGCCGCTTTCGCTGACGGCGCCTATTTTATAAAAATCATTGATCGACTGATAGTCGAAGCTGAACTCGTTCTGGGCGCCCTTGTGATAGAACACGTCAAACCATCCGCCCAGGGGAATGCCTTCCAGCAATACGTCAAAACCGGCGTTGGTAAATAATCCAGTCAACAGGCCCGTAGCAGGATTATTATCGGTGTCCATGTAAAAATCAAAAATATCTTCATTAGCGACGGCCGAAGCGATCTCAAAATAAAAATAGATGTAGTTGCCATCGTAATCGTATTTGGCTTTCCTGAATATGCCCCCGCCGGGGCCGGCAGTTACCACATTGTGCGAAACGGTATCCCAGTCCGACAAGGTATGATCGTCCATTTTAATAGCCGAGCTCTTGGATATTCTCAATACGGTGGAGCCTTCTACCACCTGACCATCGTTCATGGTCGCATATAAGGTAGGCACGTATTTTCCCTTTCCGGGATAAGTATGGACAGGGCTTTCTTCAGTGGAAGATTCGCCGTCGCCGAAATCCCATCTATAAGATTTCGCGCCAGAGGTCTCGTTGTTAAAAGTTGCGGTATACCCCTCTACGGCAACCGAATAGATAACGTCTATCGGTTGTTCGGCGCTCTCTTTTTCGCAGGCGCATAAAAAGAGGCCCGCGCAAAAGATCATAAATATTTTCAGGTTAACTATGGTCGGTTTCATGTCGTTACTATTTTAAAAGATTATTATTCGCGATGCCGCGGGCTGTTGCCCAATCATCGGTCCCGCGTCGCCCGGGTCTATTCATTCTGTACGCATAAAGCGTTTGATTGAATCTCGTCTATGGGAATATAATACCTGTTGCGCGGATCATCCCAGCTTACGACAAGATTGGGATAACCCGTAGGCGCAACGGAAAGGTCCACATCCGTTTCTTGCAAGCCGGGCAAATGATAGCCCCAATAGTTGCGTACGAGATCGAGCTTATTGCGATACAGATCAAATATCCTATGTCCTTCAAAGGCCAGCTCCATCCTTCTTTCTCTCAGTACCACGCCCAGCGCGGTCTGACCATTCGGAACCGTTTTATTGTACAGCGAAGCTTCAAGGCCGCGGTTCCTGCGGATCTCATCCACGTCGTCCAGCGCCTCGGCGTTCCTGTTCAGCTTGGCTTTTGCTTCGGCCCTGTTAAGGTATATTTCAGCCAGCCTGAACATTATGGGAGAGCTTAAGGTAGGACTGCCGCCCTGAAAGGAAAACTTGGAGATATAATAGATCTCAATGCCATTCTTCTTTGCGACCACGCCGCCGTTAGTAAGCGGGACAATATACGACCAGCGCACGTCTTCGGGATGCGGGCTCATCACATCCCTGAGCGAGGAAGAAGCGTATTCCTCCCCCCACCCGGAATTTCCATCCGAGAAGATCATCGAAGCGATCGAGCCAAACTTTCCGTAATCATCGTTTGTCGTAAACGCTACGCAAAAGATGGTCTCAGGAGAAGCCTGCGCGTTACGGAACAGCGTCGGAAAGGAAGAGGCGTTGGCAAGGGAGAACCTGTTGGAGCCGATCACCTTATCCGCATATTCAATCGCCTTTTCATTCTCTTCCTCATAGAGGAAGACCCTCGACAACAAAGCCCAGGCCGCTTCTTTTGAAGCATAAGAAACTCCCCGGGGAGCATTCATCAGTTCCGCGGCTTTTTCCGCATCAGCAATAACCGACGCATAAACTTCTCCTACGGTCGACCTGGCTTTTTTCGATTCTTCACTTAAGGATAGGCGTAGGATAACGCCGGGAGCCGAGGGATCGTGCGTATAGGGTTTGGCAAAAAGGCGGACCAGGTTAAAATGGCAAAATGCCCGCAGGAAATAGCACTCTCCAATCAGCTGCTTCGTGGCTTCGTCAGGGTCGGCGATCTTTTCGCCGGCCTCTATCACTGCATTGGCATTGTTGATGATCTTGTAGGAGATATACCAGAAATAGCGGGTATTGGTCTGCGTGGGCGTATACGCGCGGGTGAAGCTATACCACAAAGGATCGGTAGTAACCTGGCCGCAAACAATATCATCGCTGGCAAAATCGGATAAATGATAATACTGGCGAAGGTACATCAGGTTATCGTCCTGCGTTCCGTTAAACGCCACATGGTCTTTAAAAAGGGCGTAAGACCCGCTGACGGCATTTTTTAAGCCGTCGGCATTGCTGATCAGGGTTTCGGAAGTGATGGCGTCGCTTGGACTAATGTCTTTGATGCATCCTGTAACCAGGAAGGAAAGACATGCTCCTATGATAATGAAATTGAGTTTCATGGTATCTGTTTTAAAACCTCAGATTGATGTTAAACAAAAACTGCCTGTTATTGGGATATTTAAAATCCGAAACGCCGGGCGTAACATATATCCCTGGGGTAATGGTCGTTTGCGGATCCTGCCCGATGAAGCTGGTAAACGTATGCACATTGTCGGCGCTGGCCGATATCGTTATGCCGTCTACCTTTAGCCTGCTGACCACCGCTTCCGGAAGCATATATGAAAGCGTAATGTTCCGGAGCGAAAGGAAGCTTCCATCCATCAGGTATCGCGAGGAGGTCTCCGTTGAGTTCGCGGCATTCTGCGGGCTGGGATTGGAAGCAATATCTCCGGGTTTTGTCCAGATAGCATATCCGGCGGGCAATACCGCCTGGTTGAGGTAAGGCTCGGAGCCGTCGTTCATTACAAAACGCAGGTTGTTGCTGAACACCTTGTTCCCCTGAATAAAATAAGCATTCACACTTATGGCAAAATGCCTGTACCTCCATTGGTTGGTCATGCCTCCCTGGAAAACCGGCAGGGCTGATCCCGCTTCCTGATAGGTGGCTTCGGCATAATTCGAGGTAGGCTGAGATCCGATAGCCGCGCCATTGCCGTCTTTCACCACCACCTCCCACTGAGGGGCGCCGGTCTGCGGATCTACTCCTATCCATTTGGGCATATAAAACTCATACAGGTTGCCTCCGTTTCTATAGATCTGGGAAATAGCCCATGATCCTGTCTTAACGATATCCGAAGGAAGCTGTTGTAATTTATTTTTATTGAAGTTGATATTAAAATCGGTGGTCCACTCAAAATCCGGCTTTTTTATATTGGTCGTCCCCAATCCTATCTCCAGGCCGGTATTCGCGATCTCTCCTATATTCTCCCATCTTTCCTCAAACCCCACCGACAGGGGCTGGGACACCTGCAGCAACAGGTTCCTGGTAATGTTGCGATAGATGTCCGCGCTAAGGTTTATGCGGCCGTTGAACAATCCCAGGTCGAACCCTGCATTTGCCTGGTACTTGCTTTCCCAGGTAAGATTAGGGCTCGGCAGCTGCAGCGGAGTGGCGCCCACCTGCAGGTTATACTGGGTGTTCAGCGAATACAATCCCAGGTAACGGGCGGCGCCGATATCCTGCGTCCCTGTAACGCCATAGCTTACACGAAGTTTAAGATTATCGATCGTCTTGCTGTTTTTCAGGAATGATTCGTTGCTGACGAACCAGGCTGCGGACAGGGCGGGGAAAGACGCATAACGATTAGAGGAAGGGAAGGCCGAGGAGCCGTCGACCCTGTAGGAGCCGGTTAAAAAATATTTGTTTCTGTAACTATAATTTAGCTGCGAGATAAAGGACTGTATCATTGAACGGTCGTTATATCCGCTCACCGCCTGGCTGTTGGATACCACGTTCAGCACGCTGAGCCCGCGCGGCAGGCCTTTTCCGGAAGCGCCCGAGAATTCCGTTTTACCGCTTTCAAATGCCAGGCCTGCCAGGCCGTCGATATGATGATCGCCCATATCAAATTTGAAATTCAGCAGGTTATTGGAAACAGCGCCGTAGCTAATAATGGATTCCTCGGCAAGATATCCCGAGCCATGATAGGAGCCGGCTACGTCGGGAGAGAAAAAGTTAGACCCCTTGTTGTAATTCGCCGATACCCTGTTAGCGCTGGAGAATGAAAGCCAGCGGGCAATATCAATGTTGAGGGCAAGGTCGTAATTGATATCAAAACTTTTATACGCATGATCGGAATTGGCGATGGTATGCATGGGATTGATCTTATCCCTCGACCACCAGCGGAAGGCTGAATTTCCATCAACATAGAGGGGTTTCCCGTCGCTATCGTACGGATCATCCCAGGGCAGGTTCAGGTAAGCATAATAGATATCATTGTAATCGTAGCTTTTACCGCTGGCGCCGCTGATATTGATATTATTGGTCAGCTTTATCCGATTGTTAAACCGGTAGCTGGTATTCGCCCTGAGGTTTAACCGCTGAAAGCCGGTATTGGTAAATGTGCCATCTTCGTTATAATAGGACAGCCCCACGTAATGATCGGTCTTCTCTGTCTTCCCTGCAAAGGAGAAAAAATAATTCTGCATAAAAGCGGGCTTAAAAATAGCGTCCAGCCAGCTATGGTCCTGATCGCGTAGGGAAAGCGGGCGCTCGCTATAGAATTTGACCAGGTCTATCTTATAGGAGTTGTCTGTCTGACCGGGTATATAATCCCTGTACAGTTCTTTCTGATAAGCGTATAACTCGCTTCCATTCATCATTTGCATTTGGCCGAAATCAGGCGTACGAACGCCTGTGACAAGCTTTGCCTCGTACCGGGTTTTCCCGGCTTTCGCTTTTTTGGTAGTAATGATGATAACGCCGCCATTGGCCTGCGAGCCGTACATGGCGGTGGCGCCTGCGTCTTTTAATACTGTCACGCTTTCCACATCATTAGGGTCATAATTGCCGCCGATGATGCCGTCTACCACAAACAGCGGGCTTTGCGTGGCATTGATGGAAGATATTCCTCTTAAACGGATCTCAGCGGCGGCGCCCGGCGCCCCGGAGCTGTTAACGATCTGCAGGCCGGCCACTTTTCCCTGGAGCATCGTTCCGATATTGTTGGCGGTAACGTCTTTCAGTTTATCTTCCGATACCACGGTTACGGCGCTCGTCAGCTCAGATCTTTTTCTATTGCTATAACCCAATACC
>JAEUVR010000197.1 GCA_016786785.1 Chitinophagaceae bacterium | reverse complement strand
TCTTGCCAGTTGCGCCTCCAGCTCCGCCAGGTTCAATTCAGGCAGGGCGCCGGCATCCACTCTCTTACGCGTATTCTCAAGGTTTTGCAAGGTCTGCCGCACCGCTACGCCGGCTATTTTTTCCTGTTCCTCCGCCACCAGCGCCAGCAAATAAGCAGTGGCTACATTAACGGCAATATCGTTTTTTATCTTTTCAATATTAGCCCGCGAAGCTTCGAGATCGTACCGGTTGCCTTCGATATTGTTTTTTATACTGAAGAAATTAAAGACCGTCATTGCTGAAGACAAACTGAAACCCGTCGACAACAATTGCGTATTGGTAAACAGGTTGGTGGTAGGATCTATAGACCTTCCCGCATTCACCCCGACGCTTCCTGAAACGCTTGCCGATGGATATTGCATCTGCCGGCTTTGTCTGAGGGTTAGCGCGGTCAACCGCGACTGTATGTCCGCCTGCTTAACGGAAATATTATTGGTCAACGCATATTCTACCAAACTTCTGAGCGTCCAGGCCTCCTGCGAAAAAGCACACTGGAAAATACACAGGCATACAACAATGAATAATATCTTTTTCCCCATCATATTTCAATTCTAACAATCCGACAAGCATCCACTCAACAGGATAGCCCTTTTCAATTTCTTGCTTCAGCAGACACAGAACCTAAGATAGTCCTTCGCCGTCCTCTCAATCGCGCATTCACAGTATCATGGTTTCACTTGACTATCGCGTCAATGCTAACGACACATATTCTATTCACTTCAACAATCATTTTTTCGTAGGCTGATATTTCCAATTCAACAACCGCCGCGAACAACTTGATTTGGCAAAAATAGCGGTTATTCATAATGCGTGAACCGCATTTTACGGGATCGGTAATGTTAAATTATCCAAACGCAGCGTTTTTATCCGGCGCTTTTGGTTTTGCCGCTTATTTTATTCAGTATAAAATACAGCGCAAAAAACGCTGAAAACACCAATATGCTCACTATTGCCGCCCTGGGCGTTTCAATGACTATACTGGCGCCCACCAATAAATAGGCGACAATAAATATCACCGGCAGCAAGGGGTACAGGCTCATCGCGTATATCTTTTTCTTATCCATTCCCGCTGTTCGTTTGCGAAGAATGAAAATGGTAGCGGCCGAGGTGGCCATCCCGATACAATCGAGGAAGATGATATGACTGAGTATCTCATCAAAGGTTTTGGCATAAAACAAGGTAACCAGGCAAAGGGCGGCAAAAGCGGTGAGCGCCGGAACCATCGCCCGGGAGCCGCCGCTCTTCTTTCCAAACCATTGCGGCAGCGCGCCTTCTTCGCCCATCGCGTAGATCACCCTTGGATTACTCATCATCGACACATTCACATAGGCCAGCACGGAAAAGAACAGCAAAACCGACAGTATGCTAAATCCCTTATCCCCGAATATCGCCGCCGCAAGAATGGCGGCAATGGATTCCGCTTCCTTTAAGGCATCAAAACCGATTACCGTATAATAGGCATAATTAATGCCCAGGTACAACAGCATGACCATCAAGATGCCCAGGATTATTCCCCTGGGAAGCGTCCGGGAAGCATTGCGCGCCTCCCCTCCGAAATTGATGGTTTGCTGATAACCGCCATAAGTAAAGCTCACGGCCACTAGACATATGCCCAGCGATTTCAGGTAGGAGACCCAACTATTGGCCGGCGCTTCCCTTATTATCGTCTGCGCGGAGGGATGATCGACCGTAAAAACCGCCCCGATGAGCAGGACTACCATCCCTATCTTAATTAACATCAGCGCATTCTGCGCATTCGCGCTCATCCTTAGCCCCAACAGGTTCACTCCATAAAACAGGAGTATGGCCAAAGCGGCGATCAACAGCCTGGCCTCTTCCATATACTCATGCCCGGCAAATAAGAGATTGGCAAGATATTCCGCGCCGATAAGAGATACCCCCGCCACGGTAGCGGCATTGGACACTAGTATGATGCCGTTGATCGCAAACGCCAGGGAAGGATGATAACAATAGGAAAATATTTTATAATATCCTCCCGTAACAGGATGTCTTGAGCCGATCTCCGCATAAGTAAGCGCGCCGCATAATGTAACCAGTCCGCCTACGATCCATGCCGTAAAAAACAACTCTGCCGTAGCTGCTTCGCGGGCGACGTTCACCGGCGTCCTGAATATGCCCATGCCTATTACCAGGCTGGTTACAATCATAGTAACGTCAAATAGGTTTAACTTTACAGACTTCATTACAGGAAGATAAATATATTTTAAGCGCCTTCTAATCGATTATTTTCAAGATTATGAAACAATTGACGTTAAGCCTGATACTAACCATATCCATATACCCGCTGATAGCGCAGCAGGAGAAGCAACCAGCCGACTCTGCCGACCTGTTGCAGGAGGTGATCGTCAGGGGTTACGAAAATAACCGAAAGCTCGCGGAAATCCCCGCCTCTGTAAGCATCATCAGTAATTATCAACTCAACCGATTCAACAATACCAACCTTTTACCCGCCGTAAACGCCAATCCCGGCATGCGTATGGAAGAACGCTCCCCGGGAAGCTATCGGTTGAACATCCGCGGTAGTTCCCTGCGCTCGCCTTTTGGCATCCGTAATGTAAAAGTGTATTACAATGATATTCCCTATACCGATCCGGGAGGAAACACCTACCTGAACCAGTTAGGCTATTATAATGTAGAGTCAATGGAGATCATTAAGGGCCCGGGGAGCAGTATATATGGGGCCGGAACAGGAGGCGTTGTACTGATCAACAGCGACCCCGTTCAATTCAAAAGAGGCGTTTCGGCGGACCTCGCCATAGGCAGTTTTAATACCAGAACCTATCATGCCGGGCTCAGGGGAGGCAACCAGGACCTTCACCATTCGGTCAATTTCCAGGCGCAGCAAAGCGACGGCTATAGGGATCATACCCAAATGAACAGAAAGGTATTTACCTGGGATGCTTCTGCAAAAGTCGGGGAAAAGGGTATCCTGAAAGCTCATTTCCTGCACGGCGATCTTTACTACCAAACGCCCGGAGCGCTTACCGCCGCAGAATATGCGAATAATCCTAAAGCCGCGAGGCCGCGCGTAGGACAAACGCCGGGATCGGAGGAAGCCAAAGCGGCCATCAATCAAAAAATGTATCTCGCCGGATTCAGCTACCAGCTCAAATGGAATGAGCGCTGGCAAAATACTACGGCTTTGTACGGCGCTTATTCAAGAGTGATTAATCCCACTACCCGCAACTATGAAAGAAGAATAGAACCTCATTTTGGCAGCCGGAACGTGATACAATACCAAAACAAGATCGGCAATTCCCTGTTAACGCTCCAGGGCGGGGCCGAGATACAGGAAGAGCTGGCCATCGTCCGCGTATATGCCAATAAACAGGGATCCCCGGATACGCTGCAAACCGACGATGAGCTGAACAATAGACAATTTATACTGTTTACCCAGGCCTCGCTGGATCTGCCCGGCAACTGGCTGATCACCGGTGGACTAAGCCTGAACCAGTTAAAAGTAAACCTGCGGAGGCTGTCTTATCCCATGTCTGAGCAGGGAAGAAAATACCATAACGAGTTTGCGCCAAGGATCGCCATTCTCAAAAAAATACGTCCAACCCTCTCTGTATATGCCAGCATAGCCAAAGGGTTTTCGCCTCCTTCCAATGGAGAACTGCTGCCTTCCACAGGGATCATTTCTACCAACCTGGAAGCGGAAAAAGGCTATAATTTCGAAGCAGGCGCCAGGGGAAACCTGTTACAGGGAAAACTTTATTTTGATATCAACAGCTTTTATTTCCAGCTAAAAAACACTATTGCGCAGAGAAGGGATTTTTCGGGCGGAGATTATTTTGTGAACTCGGGAAGCGCGAGACAAAACGGGTTGGAAACATTTGTCTCTTATCGGCTGCTTAATGACAACAACCGCTTTTTGAATAGTATAAAGATATGGGCAAGCCATACCTGGAATAATTTCCGGTATAAGGATTATCAAAAAGTTACCAACGATACCCTGGTCTATTCGGGGAACAAACTGCCCAGCACAGCGCCGCATTATGTATCCGCCGGCCTGGACATCGGCAGCAAACGCGGCCTCTATGCCAATATCACTTACTATTACTGCGATCCCATCCCGCTGAATGATGAAAATACCGACTATGCCTCTTCTTATAACCTGACCGGCGCGAGGATAGGTTTTCGTAAATCATGGATCAATAAATATGATATAGATATTTTTGGCGTCGCCGATAACCTCTTTAATGTGAAATACAGCCTGGGCAATGATATCAACGCTTTTGGCAAAAGGTATTTTAATGCCGCGCCCGGCATCAATTTTGCCATTGGCGCTTCTCTCCGGTTTGCGTACTGACAAGACTTATATAACATTTTTTTATCAAATAAGTCTGGGGTAATAAATGTAGAAAAGGCCTTTTTATAAAGCCCTGACGCTCTTTGATCTTCTTACCATAATACACAATTACAGCATTTCATTCTGGTAATAAGCAATATATTTGCATTGCTTTGGTTGGCGCCGCCGCGCCATTAAAAGAGAATCCGGTGTAAATCCGGAGCTGTCCCGCAGCTGTAAGTTCTATCAATCAATGCTACTTCATCGTCACTGTTACGCCAAGGCGTTACGGGAAGACTTAGCAAAGAGGAACGAGCCAGAAGACCTGCCAGGCAAGATCGCTTGATTCATCGCTTTCGGGTAAAAAGTATGAATGCCCGGCTATTGCGGCAGTCTTTGTTACGACTTGCGCAAAATGCTTGCTTTTACATAAGCAGAGCGTTGGGATAAAGCGTGTTCACTCACTATTAAAAAAATTGTTATGCTGAAAAGATTTTTTTTATCAGGCAATGCCTTTGTTTTTTTGATCGCAATCACTCTTTTGATAGGTTGCCGTAAAGGCGGCGGGCTGGCTTATCCCGCTATCACAGACGCTGGCATGCCTGGCGGAAAAGATAGTATCTGGGTGGGCGACAACCTTTCCATTCACCCCGCGATATACGAGAGAGAGAATGTATCTTATCGATGGTTTGTGAACGGAAACATATCAGGCACAGACTCGGTCCTCGTATTCTCGCCGAAAGAGCCCGGTACTTATAAGATCGATTTTAAGTCGATCAACGCTGTCGGGGACGACAATTTTACATATGAAGTGTTCGTCTGGGGAAAATACCAGCATGGTATTTTCCTGGTGAACGAAGGATGGCTTGGCACAGATAACGGCAGCGTCAACTTCTACCGCTATGGAAGGGATACCATTGAGCAAATGGTATACAAAAAAGAAAACCCTGGCAAAGAATTAGGCGCATCGACGCAGTCGGGAGTCGTCTTCAACGGTAAATTATACCTTGTATCCAAACAAGGTCCGCTGGTTGTAACGGATGCCCAAACACTCAAGGAAACAGGGCGTATTACAACGCTGCCTGCCGACGGTCGCGCATTCGTTGGCATTGATAACAACAATGGGCTTATCAGCACCGCCGATGGCATATATAAACTGAACCTGTCCAGCCTTATCGTTGGCAATAAGGTTAACGGCGTGAACGGAGAAACCGGGAGCCTTAAAAAAGAGGGGAATTATATTTTTGCCATATCACAAGCCGACGGTCTTGTTGCTTTTGACCAAAACAGCTTCGACATTAAATTAACGATCCCCGGAATGACCCAGGGGCTGGCAAAAACGGCAGATGGGAAACTATGGGTTGCCGGCGGAGATCTATTGTACAGTATTAATCCCGCCACGCTGGACACCGTATCCATTACATTACCTTTCTCACTGGGCGATCCCTGGTTTGCCTGGAATGAGGGTACGCTAACGGCAAGTACAAAAGAAAACGCCGTATACATTGGCAAAACCGAACCATGGGGCGCCGGCGGGACCGAAATTTATAAATATATACCGGCCAATCCATCTTCACTCAGCGCTCCAATTGCTACGCTACCTGAGAACCAGGAATTTTACGGAGCCGGCATCCGTTATAACCCGACAAATGACGAGTTGGTAGTAACTGCCGTGCAATCAGGATGGGGACAGAACTATAAATATAACAGCCTGTATTTTTACAGTCCGGGAGGCACGTTGAAGAAAACGGTAAAGTATGAATATCTTTATTTCCCTGCGCTTCCTATATTCAATTAATACATTATCGGCTTTATAGGATACTAACCGAATAAGTTGTACCATGGCATTTCCATGGTACAACTTATTTAAAATGCAGGTCAATGGGAGGGCCCGCCTCCGTAGAGATCTCTCCGACAGTGGAGCCCTTGCCGACCATACCTGTATGCACTTTTACAAAATCTATGTACTGCAGCGATGCAGGCGTACCATCGGCCTGTATGGCGTCTTCAATCCAGAAATCCAGCTTTGATCCGTCTCCATAATTATCTACATATCCCCAAGGAAAGCCTGCGCTGGTCTCCATAGCGCCAACTTCAACGGTCGAAGCCAGGCAGGAGCCGGTAAGCGTATAATGGTCTTCCGCAATAAACATCGGGAAATAATAGGCTTGCGGATGGAAGCTATTGTAATCCACCGAACCGGTTCTGCCTAAATTATCCGTCCAGGCCACGCCTGATTGAGGCGTACCGGGTTTGTAGTAAGTGATGGCATATCGTTGTTTGGTTTCCGGTTTCCCCGCTTCACTGCCTGCAAGCTCATACCAGGTATCATCGGGCAAGCCATTCCCGTTTTCATCCTGCATCACCCATACGATGCCGGGCTCGCTCCATCCCGCAAAAGTATTACCGTCAATCTTAAGATCCGCTTTTCCTGGTTCATTCTTTACGCTATGGTCAAAGCCCACGATGAAATACCCTCCGTAGGCGCCGATGTATGGAGCAGTGTTCATATCCAGTGCATTTTGTAAGTCCTGCAACGCCTTTTCCCTGGTTGATCCGATCTGATAATCGATAAATTGCCCCGGAGCCGGAACAAAATCAAATCCGTTGGCGGCAGAAGCTTTGTTACCAGCTGAGATCGGCCTGAAATATGCGCCCTCAGCAGCGGCGCATTCTATCTGAACAACAGCTGTGGCGCCGGTGGACACCTCTTTTACCACTATACTATATACGCCCCTGGCCGCAGGGGTAAAGGAATAATAGGCTGTGGCGCTACCTTGTACCGCGCCGTCCACGGTCCATTCAAATGGGCCGGGAGCTTCAATATTGGCGACTACCGGCGACAATACCAGGGTTTTTCCGAGGGGAACGGTCATTTTTCTCAATTCGTCCATATTAGATTCCACGCGGTAACGTCCATTATCGAAATACAAGGTGGATCCCGGTTTAGGAAGTACGCTCACGTTGATCTGCTCGAGATCCTCGCCATCCTCAGTGATCACTTTTAAGGTGATCTGGCTCTTACCTATGGCGCCCTGGTTAAAAATATACACGCTGTCCTCGCCTACTACCGTTCCGTTCAGCAGCCAGGTATACTGAGCGCTGTCGGCATGAAGCGCGGTAGCCACCAGCCTGGTATCAAGGCCGGCCCACGCGATGATATTGGTGGGAGTCGTTATCTCGGGCGGCAGTTTTGCCAGCACGGAAACCTTCGCCTGCTTTTCAGCAGAGCCGTTCTCTGCATCTACCCTGAAAGTAAGGAAATGCTCTCCAGGCTCGTCTTTCGAAAAGGAACAGGCGAGCGCCGTTGAGATGATCTTACCATCCAGCTTCCAGGAATAAACAGGATTGATGGCGCCGGTAACTTTGGCCTCCAGGACAATGGTCTTACCTGCTTTTACCTTATACTCGCCGGTCTCCATAGTGAAAGCGATTTCCGGGGGCCTGGTTTCTGCAGGAGGATTATCCTTTTTACAAGACCAGACCTGTATCACAAGACTGAGCGCTAACAGCCGCTTCATTATCATAAACAAGCGCATTGAGTTTTGTTTGGTCATTTTATAAGCTGGTTAATTTTTGCCTTGTAAAAACAATATGAGCAGGAATATCTCCTGTTTCAACATCCCATTTGTGTTTGCCTTCCGGGCTGTAACAGTGCAGCCTTCCGGGCGACACATAATTCTTTGCATCTGTCACAAAAATTTCCCTGGTTTCGGGATTAATGGCTAACCCATATGGAATAGTAATATTTTTTTCTGTTCCGTCTGTAATAAAATTCCTGGAAACAATACTCTTTTGCCGGGTATTGACGATGGCATATGTGATAGTATTACTATTGGCGATATTGCTCCACGCTGCGCTGTAGACATAAAGCGAATCGCCGGAAATGACCATATTGCTTGCCGGCAGGTTAAGGACATCCGTTACTTTATCGGTTGGCCCGATGATATAAATATTGGATGGAACGTTCTTATTATCCCCTCTTGAGCTCACATAGATATTCCCCTGGCTGTCGAGCTTCATCCGGTGCAGGTTGGTCCCTACGGTGATTTTTGCAGTTTCTTTAAACGCGTTTAAATCTATTACAGAAACAGTGTTGTCGTAATTGGGCGCTCGATACCCTCCCGAGTTTGCCACATATAATTTATTATCCCTGATCGCCATTTCCTCCGGCTGGTAGCCCACAACGCATGTATCCTTAATCGTTAGCGAAGCCGTATCTATCCTGGCTACATAACCCAGCCGCGCGTTCGGATCGATCAACACCGGTCCGGCGTAGGAACTCACATAAGCATAGCCTTTATCGAAAGTAATATACCGGCAATTGGGGATAGAAATCGTAGCGACATGTTTACCAGTGGAAACATCCATCACCTCGATCAAATGAGATACATTGATCACCGCATAGAGTTTATTCCCATAGATCTGGATATCGTTTCCTACATCTCCCAGTTCTTTTACAATTGTAGGATTGAGCGTGGGATAAATATTTTTATGATATTCCCCCGATGTATAATCGAAGTAATCCAGCGAAGCCTTATTGCTACCCATATTGGCTTCGTTGAGCAGGAAAAAACCTTTTATAGGGCCTGAAGCGCCTGGCGCAACGGGGGTCGTCGTCGACGGCACGATGGTCTCATCCT
Source organism: Chitinophagaceae bacterium (assembly GCA_016786785.1). Taxonomy (GTDB): domain Bacteria; phylum Bacteroidota; class Bacteroidia; order Chitinophagales; family Chitinophagaceae; genus Flavitalea. The sequence goes on along the minus strand of JAEUVR010000197.1, from coordinate 8,316 downwards.
TACGACAGCTACCGATCGCCAATGCAAGCGCGACAAATAAATAAAATAGTTTTTTGATCTGAATGGCGCTGTTCATTAAATATCCAGTTGTAAAATGATTTTATAATTAATACCCGGCATAGGATACCATTGAACGACCTCGTATTGCTGATTCAACAAATTGTTGAGTTCTACCGTGCTTTTGAGCGCTTTTTTATAGACCTTCCAGTTCTTACCCAACGCAATATCGTGCGTATACCAGGGACGGGAATAATTTTCCGGTATGTTTGCCACGGCCTCATATCGCTCGCCGGTATAAATAAAACTGTACTGCAGGTTCCAGCTTCGATAGCTGCTATTTAAAACAAATGATCCGCTATGCCAGGGAATATAGGGGATCTGACCGCCGTAATAAGGGTCGGACTTATTGGTAAAATCCTGCGCCTTCTGATAAGTATAACTTAATCTTGTATTGAGCAGGAGCGACTCTGAAACCTGCCAGCCGGATTGCGCCGAAATATCCATTCCCCGGATCTCCGTATACCCCAGGTTGATCATTGTCCATCGGAACTGGTTGGAAGCGGGCATGGCGATTATTTTATTTTTCACCTGGTTGAAATAAAAATCAACCTGGGCCTCAACATTGCGCCATATCCCTTTTGGGAAATTCCGGGCATAGGTTACCCCTACATCATATTGACTGGCATATTCCGGATCCAGGTTTTTATTGCCAATGAAAGTATAATACAGATCGTTTAAAGTGGGCATGCGGAAAATTCTTTTATAAAAAGCCCGGAGGTTGATATCCTGTTTTTCAAAAGGCTTGAAACTTGCCATGAAGGAAGGCGTATATTCCTGCCTGTTGGAAGCGGCGCCGTTTTCCACTTTTGTGGTATGCCGAACAAATGTTCCCAGTAAAGAGCTTTGTAGTTTTATTTTATTTAGGCTGAGTGAAGACGCTACCGCGGCCAGCCCGGTATACCTTCTCGGGTAAACGAAATCGACGAGGTCTGCATTCAGGCAATTGTATAAAAAATCGCCGGAAACATTTACAGACCAGTTGGGAAGAATCGAAAACAGGTGGGCTGAAGAAAGATACAGCTCTTGTTGCCGGTAGCGATTATCCACGTACATCGTGGTAACATCCAACCTCGGGTCGGATACATAGTGTAAATAATCATACGCATATTTTGCATTCAGCAAAAGACTGTAAAAATCAGTAAAGCTTTTTTTGAAAGAAGACTGTACAAAAAACGCGTTATCCCATTGCCTGTCCTGGTGCGTGAACCTGCCCGGCTCCTCCCTCACCGCGGCTCCGGGATAGCCTCGCTCAGAACGATACCAGTAGAGTTTGGTTTTCCAGTCCCCGTCTTTCAACTTGCCGAATAAACTTCCTTCTACCCGAAGGGACGATACATCTCCGTTCTTCCTGGTTTCAGTGGTATCATAACCGTCCTTTTTTGAATAGCTGAATTTATACCTGCCGGTGGTATACAGGTATTCCGTGTTGAAAGACGCGCTTAGCTGTTCGTTTATTTTATGTTCCCAGAGCAGCGAAGGATTAATAACTCCGAAAGAACCTGTTTTTAGCGAAGCGCGAAGGTTATCATTTTTATCCGGGGCAAATTCCGGCAAGCGGGTCGTCATGTAGATCGATCCGGCTGAAGCAAAGTCTTTTGCCGGTTGAAAGATGGCGCTCTTTTGCCCGTTATGGAGTGAAACAGCGCTCATATTATCAAGCGAAAAACGCCCCAGGTCAACCACCCCGTTTTGGGCATTGCCCAGTTCGATACCATCATAAAAAACGCCTACATGCTGGCTGCCGAGGCTGCGGATATTCACTGTTTTTAATCCCCCTATGCCGCCATAATCCTTGATCTGCACCCCGGCAAAATAGCGGATGGCATCCGCGACCGAATAAGCATTCAGTTTTTTCAACATCTCGCCTGAAAGCGTTTGCACCGGGATGATTTCGTAAGAGATTCGCTCTGCCCTTATAACAACCTCTTCCAGGCTATGCACTTTGATCGAGTCCTTCTGCTGTGCAATGCCGGGTTGTTTACTGCACAAAAGCAGTAGCAACACCATATACTTAACGAAAAAAAACTTGTTCAATGCGCCGCTCTGTTTTGACGGCTTTCCCGGAATAAAAATACTGATGCGTAAAAAGAGCGGAGACAACGCTGCCAACCCATTTATACTTAAGCTTCATTCCACGAAAGCCTTGTATAAGATAACCATTGGCAGGTCTTCTGACTTGAAGCCCAACTTACCCGCCTTCCCGTTACGCCCATAGCGCGACAGTGGCTGGAGAGATAAATTGTTTCGCCTGGCCGGCGAAGCTTCTTACAGCTGCGGGACAGCTCCGGATTCACACCGGATTCACTTTTAATCCCTTTGGGGAGAACCAATAGCAGTACGAAATTAATAATAAATTAGAGAATGCTTTTTATTGGTTATCCCCCGCTATGGATTTAACTTAATAATGAGAAGCGCCCTATAAAACCAACTAGTCTGAACCAATGGTTTTAACGGCTTGGGGGTCATAGCCAGTTGACTGATGACGCCCTATCTATAAACCGTCGCATAAATTAGAAAATGGGACGTTGAGTTCGAAATTCCAGTTTAGCGTGTCCGAATATGGCGAGAGGGTTACCGCAGTAAATAAATCCGGCAATGCCTCTACGGCGGCGGGTAATGCTGCAAAAACATCCTTCTTTTGAGACTAATTTCTCCTTTTAAAGCTTTTTAACACGCCAGACAAAATAACCGGGGCCTATGTCAGAGGGAACCGATAAAACAGGGCCTATCGGAAAGCTGAACTCCCAACGATTCAGGAGACAGGAATATTTGGGTGACAAAACAGAGCCTACTGAAAAGTTTAACGGGTTGGGATAGCCTGTTTATCCCTTCGGAAATTTCTGTTTTCGCTCGGTTTTGGCTCCTGCATAGCGTTGGGATAGCCAGTTCATCCCTTCGGCAATCCGGGCAAACAAAAACCTTCGGTGAGTTGAGCAGGTATTTCATAATTTGGGGGAAGATTCCGGCAAAGGGCCGGCAGGGAACAAATTATATAACAGCCAACTATGGGACTGGACCCGGATAAGCTTTTAACGGTCATCTTTACTTTATTTGCCGTCATCGATATTATCGGATCGATCCCCCTCCTCATTTCCATGAAAGAAAAGATGGGCGGCATCAAAGAGCTGCAGGTAACGATCCTTTCGGGGTTATTGATGATCCTGTTCATGTTCCTGGGCGAGCAATTCCTGTCGATGTTAGGGTTAGATAAAGGGTCTTTTGCCGTAGGCGGCTCCATCGTTATTTTTATTTTGGGGCTGGAAATGGTCCTGGGCCACGAATTTTTTAAAAGCGAGAAGGATGCCCAGTCGGGGATGCTGGTTCCCATTGCCTTTCCCCTGATAGCCGGCTCCGGAACGCTTACCACCATTATGTCGCTCAAGGCCATTTATGACAATACCACGATCCTGGTAGGGATCCTGGTCAACCTGATCATTGTTTATATCGTGTTGAAATCCCTGAATTTTGTACAAAGATTACTAGGTCCGGGAGGAATGATTGCGATTCGCAAGTTTTTTGGCGTAATTTTGCTGGCCATTGCGGTAAAAATATTTTCCAGCAATGTAAGCAGCCTTATTCCGCACCCGTAGTGACGCGGTTTTCAGGCAAAATTTACTGGTCCCGTAGTACAATGGATAGTATAAGGGTCTCCGAAGCCCTGGATACAGGTTCGATTCCTGTCGGGACTACTAGATTGTAAGCGCTTCATTTTGAATCTCTTTCAATCCATTTCTACTCTACATTTTTTCTATATCCTCCTAACCAATTTATTCTTAACATATTAAGAAGGCTCGAGATATCGCTCGGGTCGATGTCTCACCGGAGTTAATCTATTCAGGAAACGGGTGATTGGCTTATCTTCTTTATTGAGTTGTGTACATGTAAGAAATGACTGCTAATTTGAAACAGCTCATATAGACCATTAAAATAAATCGCATGTATGTTAGAAGCGCGTGAATTAGAAAAAGTACGAAACAATTATAAAATATATCTACTAATAGCGCCAGTCTGATCGTCAAGATTAGTCTGGGGAATCACATTGATTATTTGTTTTTATCAGCCAGATCAAAATCCTTGTGCTTTATTTTGAATATGTTTTGGTTAAATGCGGTCATTTGAACAGGTCCTCCATCTTTACTTCTGACACTATGCGGCCGGTATAATAAATGTTTTGCTTCGTTCCATAGGTCGTGATCATAGTAGGGAAGATCGTCTTCTTCGTTTTGGTTTGCGCCTGGAAAACCTTCAGCTTACCGTCTAGTTCATCTGCATATTTTTTGTCAATGGTAAATTCTCCATTTGCAAATTTCATTTCACATACATTGATACTGTGATCAGCCCGGTCCAGCAGCAGATCGATCTGCGCCCCCCTTTCCCCTTTTTTAGGCGTATATCGCCAGCCCGAAGCTTCAGTGTATACTGCTGCGATACCGAGCGCGTTCTTGATCTGCCATATATGTTTTTGACAAATAGCTTCGAAGGCATAGCCGCTCCAGCTATTATAAGATTGGCCCTCCGCAATTCTATGCCAGGATCCGGCCCCGGTGGCGCGGGCGCGATCGATGAACTTCAGGTAGAACAGCGAGTATTCGTCTGAGAGTTTATAGATACCGTCCCGGGAAGTTTTTTCAAACGGAATGTATTGCGTGATGAAACCGGACTGCTCCAGTTCGTCAAATAAGCGGGTGGTTGTTCCGCCGGTGCTAAGCCCGCATGCTTCGATAATTTCAGCGCGGCTCAGGCCGCTCGCTTTTTTAGCCAGTTCCCGGACGATGGCCTCGTGGTGACTGGCATTGTCGAAGAGGGATCGGTAGAGAACATTGAATTCCGTCTTTAGCATTCCGCTCTTTTCAAAGAAAAGCTTATCAATGGCCTGGTGGGCGCTCTGTCCTTTATTTACCTGTTTTAAATATTGGGGAATACCGCCCATAGCCATATAAAGCTGTAGAATCTGGTAATGGTCCAATTTCAGACCCCGGCTCACCAGGTAATCTTCAGACTCCTTCAAAGTAAACGGTAATAGCCGGATAGTCCTGCTTATCCGGTTATGCAGACCGCCTTTATTATGGAGGATATTTTCGATCATCCATGATGCTGCCGACCCGCAGATCACGACTTTTAATTGAGGCTGGCGGGACGCCCAGGTGTTCCACCAGTGACCGAAGGCAGTCAGGAATCCTGATTTGGCAGTATGTATCCAGGGGAATTCGTCAAACAGCACGACGGCAGGCTGATCTTTCAGTTTGGCGGCAAGAAAGTCGCTGAGAAAGGCGAATGCCTGTATCCAGTTGGCCGGGGTAGCAGGCGGGATCGGCGATTGCATGGCTTGCTGCAGCGACCTGCTGAAATTGAACAGTTGGTCGGACAGTCTGGCTTCATGAATACCGGTGCATTCAAAGACAAGATATTTTTGGTAATAATTACGGATCAGGAAAGTCTTTCCCACGCGACGGCGTCCCAATATAGCAATCAGCTCCGCCTCTTTGGAGCCGAGCATCTCTTTCAGGATTTTCTTTTCTGCCTCCCGTCCTACGATCATTTCTGCCATAAGTTATGGACAAGTTTAATTTTTTATAATCGTCCACAAATATATCGTTTTAAATACTTATGGACGACTATAAATCAATATAACCGTCCGTAACTAACCATCTTAACGCTCAAAAGCGCTAAAAGGGGACAATAATCTAAGCTCAAAGAAAAACTCTTCAGCCTTCAGAAAGGCCAAGCGCTGGGAATCGCATAAACGCAAATTGTCTACATCAGGATGGCAGTCTCACAATTCAGCAAACCCTAAAAATTCCCCGACAATCTGGTTCATTAATTTCTCTGTCAATATTGACGATTGAGAGATTATAGATTTACTACTTTCATGGTAGTATTGGTTTTTCCGCTAATGTTTGCCTGGGGATAGAATGCCTGGCATTTTGTTGGACAGAATGATCCAATTCTATCTTTATCGGTAATTTAATAACCTTAACTATGAGTATTTCATAGAACATATCTATCGTTCGGCAAACAAGGCGGAAGATAACAAACCTGCTCCTTTCGATGCCGCTTTTTTGCTGACGAGATACAAGTCCGAGTTTGATATACTTGAAATACCCAAACCGGTAAAAAAGATTGTATTCCCGATCCTGCTCATGTTAGGGCGAATAACCGGCAAATTCAGGATATACAGAGACGCGCCCTCAGCTCGTTTATAGTTGAGTAAAGAAGCTTACCCCTCCCACCACTTTGTAAATGCCTGTGCGCTGTCCTTCAGCCTAACGGGCTCGCCGATCATGGGAGTGATAAGATTAAAGGAATGCGCCCGGGAAGCTTCTTGTATTTTCTGCAATGGTTCGTACCAGGCATGCCTTCCCAATGCATATTTTGAGTTGTGAACGGTCATCAATCGCTTCGGCTGTAGTTCCTCAATGGCTTTTACCAGGTCTTCCGGAATAAAATGGATATACCTCCAGTCTTCATTGTACTGCCCGTTCTCCATTACGGCCAGATCAATGGGGCCGAACTGCTCCTTGATCTTAAGAAAATGCGTATCGTATCCCGTATCGCCCGATAAATAAATATTCCCCAGCGCGCATTGCAGCATATACCCCGCCCAAAGCGAATGGTTGGAGCTGAGCCCCCTTCCTGAAAAATGCCGCGCAGGCAAAGCCGTGAGTTGAATACCTTCATCTAACTGAATATAATCGTTCCAATCCAGTTCAATGATCTTTGAAGGATCAAATCCCCAGTACTCCAAATGCGCTCCTACGCCCAAAGGGCAAATGACTTTCCCGGTCCGGTTTTTCAGGTTAAGCATTGTTCTATAATCCAGGTGATCCCAGTGATCGTGGGTGATAATGAGATAATCAATACCCGGCATATCATCGGGATGATAGATATCCGTTCCGGGAAAGGCGCGGTTAACAAAAGAAATAGGGGATGCGGAAACCAGCGTCGGGTCGATCAGTATCCGTTTGCCGCTGATCTGCATATACAGCGAAGAATGCCCCATCCAGACCAAAACATCTTCATCAGGAGCAAGCTTTTTCAGATCGGTTTTTATTGCGGGGAGTTTTTCAGCGGGTTTCAGATCTTTCACCTTTACAAAAAGGAATTCCCACAACATGCGTGGCATCGATTTATTGCTCAGTATCATTTTCGTAGGGGATTGATTGCGGAAAGACCCATCCTTATAATTAGGCGATTGCCTGATCCTTTCTAACCGTACGCCTTCAGGCAGCTTGCCGAACATCGGATGCTGCATAAAAAAGAAGGCGGCTAAAACCAATAACAACGCCAAACCAATAATGCCAAAAATCATCTTTTTTACTATTTTCTTTGTTATCAAATGCATGATCTACTCTTCTTGAAGCGCAGCAGCGCTGTTCTTTATAATTAACTAAGGCGCTCTATCTTAAAATTATCTGTCTTCCACTTTAATTATACAAGCCTTAACCGTTCTTCGTCCAGGTCCAGCCTTTCCAGAAAATGCCTTACGATCTCCTCGTCAAGCTTCGGGTTTCTTTTGTTTTCCTCGCGAAGCCATTTCCGTTGTTCTTCAAGCGCCTCGAAATAAATTTCCCTGGCTTCATCGGATATTTTTTGAACCGAGTCTTCCCTATCTTCCTGCTCCCAACGATTCATTAGTCTTTGGAAATATTCATTTTCAACGGCCTTGTCCTTGTAATTTTCATTGAGATAACTGAAGGCCGCCCGTCTCATGCCTTTTCTAAGCAGGGTTTCCGCTTCTTCTTCAGACAAGTAGCTACCGCTATCGCTTGAAAACTTCAGCTTCCTGATCAACGCAGGCAAGGTTAGGCCCTGCAGGATCAAGGTTACGAGAATCACGATGAATGTAATAAAGAGAATAAGATCGCGGTGCGGAAACGGCTGGCCGTCGTCCATCTGTACAGGTATTGACAACGCCGCCGCCAATGAAACCACTCCGCGCATTCCCGTCCAGCCTAAAATCAGCGGCGCTTTCATTCCCGGAGAAGGATAGGCTATGCGGATAAAATTGCGCATAATCACGGTGGCAAGCAAAGCGCCAAACGCCGCTAAAAACCGGACCACAATAAGCCCCGACGTGATCAGCAAGCCATACTCAATCGCCTTGGAGAGGCCGACGCCTTCACGCTGTAAGCCTTGCATGATTTCGGGCAGGTCCAGTCCTATGAGCAGGAATACTATTCCGTTGATCAGAAAAGTAAAGCTTTCCCAAACATTAGCGCCTCTTAACCTGGATCCGGAACTGCGAAAAAACTCATG
>JAEUVR010000181.1 GCA_016786785.1 Chitinophagaceae bacterium | reverse complement strand
TATCACTTTCGCTCCCATTTCCAATATCTCCGCAGGCGCGTAACCTAAAACGTTTTCTATTTCATTGTTAACATATACAATACGGCCTATCCTTGCGTCAAAAAGATAAAGAACGGTAGGCGAAGCGTCGGCAATATGTTTGATGAACTGTTCGCTTCTCTCCAGCTTTTCAATCAAAAGCTGTTTTTCAGTAATGTCCTGGCAGGTTCCGATAACTTTATAAAGCTCTCCCTTTTCGTCCAGCAACGGCGCCCTTCTAACCTGGAGTATCTTCATGCTGCCGTCGGCCAGCATAATCCTGTTCAGGTATTCCTGCGGCTTTTTTTCTTCTAACAGGCGTTGAAAATTTTGTTCATAGGCGCTTTTGTCTTCTTCACGAATAAACGACTTGAATCGTTCCATCGTAATGATCTCCGATTGAGGGGCCAATCCATAGATGCGATATAATTCATCCGACCAGAGTATCTTATCGCTTGCCTTTTCCCAGGACCAGTTGCCGATAAGGGCCGCCGCCTGGGCTTGTTGATACAATTCCTGGCTCCGCTGCAGTTTCCTCAGCACATGCTGACGGCCAGTGATATCCATGATAACGCCATGTATGCTTACCGCCGCGCCATCCTTAAAATTCACTTTGCCGCGCGACCATAAAACCTTTTCAACGGATCCGGGCCGGTAACGAAACTCGCAATCGTAATATCCGCTTACAAATAGCGCATGATCAATGGCCGCCTGTAATCGCGGCCTGTCCGACGGATGCACATTTATCATTCCCTTCTCGAAAGATATCTCGCCGGCTATTTCCAGTATTTTATCAAAATGAGGCGTTCCGGTTATGCTGTTATCGGCTAAATTCCAGGTGTAGCTGCCCATATCGGCAAGCTCCTGGGCTTCCAATAAAGCTTTACAATACTGATCATATTCGCGGGATTGCGGATACACTTTGCCTTAACCTTTGCTGATAAATTTAGCCAATAAAGCGGATAGCGCAATTATATTTGCAATCGCACCCTGCAGATGGTAAAATTAGCGTTGCGCGGGAAGTCTAACGATTGTATTCAGCCAATGCTTTTTCCAGGCAATCCATGGCCCGGGATATATCGGCTGTATTTAAAACATAAGCGAGTCGAACTTCATTTACTCCCTTGCTCCTGTCGGCATAAAACCCGCTTGCCGGAGCAAGCATTACCGTTTGGTTATTATAAGCGAAGGATTCCAGCAGCCATTGACAAAATTTATCGGCGTCATCGACAGGCAGCCGGGCCATTGCATAAAAAGCGCCGCCGGGGTTAGGGCAGAAAACGCCGGGCATTGCATTTAGCCTGGACACCAGCAGATCCCTTCTTTTTTGGTATTCCGCCTTTGTTGCGTCAAAATAATCAGCCGGAAGGTCTACCGCCGCTTCAGCCAGGATCTGACCGTAAGTAGGGGGGCTAAGCCTCGCCTGCGCAAACTTCATGGCCGTATCGAGGATCTGTTTGTTCCTGGTAATAAAAGCGCCGATCCTGGCCCCGCAGGCGCTGTATCTTTTGGATATGGTATCCATCAGGATGACATGCTCGTCTGCTCCCTGCAGTTTCATCGCGCTAAAATGTTCCCCGGCGTAACAGAACTCGCGATAGGCTTCATCTGCAAAAAGATAAAGCTTATGTTTAATGATGATCTGTTTTAAGATCTCCAGCTCTTCGCGGGAATACAGATAACCCGTGGGATTATTAGGGTTACAGATCATAATGGCCTTTGTCCGGGGAGTGATGGCTTTCTCGAACTCCTCTATCGGAGGAAGCGCAAAACCCGATTCAATAGAAGAACCCACGGTTTTTACAATTATCCCGGCTTCCACCGCAAAGCCATTATAATTAGCATAGAAAGGTTCGGGAATGATCACTTCATCCCCGGCATCCAAACAACTCATGAAACCGAAGCGGATAGCTTCCGAGCCCCCCGTGGTAACAATGATCTGGTCGTAGCGGATATCAATGCCCGATCTTTGGTAATAATCGGCCAGCTTGCGCCGGTAACGCTCATGACCGGCGCTATGACTGTATTCCAATACCTTAAAATCAGCGCGCCTCACGGCGTCTAAGATAGCCGGGGCGGTTTCAATATCCGGTTGCCCTATATTTAACTGGTATACCTTAATTCCTTTTTTTCTTGCCGCTTCCGCATAGGGAACCAGTTTCCTGATGGGAGAAGAGGGCATCTGCCTGCCACGCTGACTTATTGGTAACATATCCGCAAAGATAAGAGGGCAAAAATAAAATCCCTGCAAGTTGATCCTGCAGGGATAAATATTCTATTCAAGAAGAAGTTGTTTATATTTTCCGGAGGCCGTCAACGAAACAACCTTACATTGAAATACGGGTCCGGCATAAAGATAACGCGGGTAAACGGGCGGCCTGCAAAGCATTATTGATCCAGCGCCCGAATTGCCGCCCGCATAAGACTAAAGCCGGTAAACAGGATTATTTGGCAGTCTTGGCCGTTTTGCCCTCTTTTTCAAATTTAGCATATTCCTCGGCGCTCAATACCTCGCCCTTGATCGTGATCTGGGCGGGAATATCTACGCCGGCAACCTTAATGGTTATCGGTTTACCAAAAATTCCGAGCGCCGCGGCATTAAACCCGGCTGTGATAACATCTTCCTTTCCCTTGGCGACAGGCGCCTGGGGCCAGGAAGGCGTAGTACATCCGCAAGAAGCGGTAGCGGTTTCAATAACAACAGGTTTATCGCTTATATTGGTAAAGGCAAAATCATGGGTTACGGGAACGCCCTGTTTTATTTTACCAAAATCATATACGGTTTCCTTGAATTTAATCACATTATCCGCTTTTTTCAGGGTGGCTTGCTGCGCAAATGCGGCAACAGCAATAAACATTACGGAAAAAACGAGCATTATTTTTTTCATATCTTATTGGTTTATTTTAGTTTGTTGATTTGATGAATGATAAAGATGCGTTCAGCGGGGCGGAAGTTGCAGGCGACTTATATACGTCTCCCGAAATTTCAATGGTTTTGACCTGGTTGCCATTGTAAGAAACGGTGATCGTTTTTGAAAAATGTCCTTCCGATGCCGCGTTAAAACCCACTTTTATGGAAGAAGCCGCGCCGGGAGCGACAGGTTCCTGGCTCCATTCGGGGGTAGTGCAGCCGCAGGTAGCCTGTATATGACGGATCACCAACGGCGTTTTCCCCTTGTTTACCAAGGCAAAGACATGCTCTACCGGGCGACCCTGGGGTATCTCTCCGAAATTATAGCTAAGTTCCTTAAAATGAATGCTCTCCTCCGCCTCTTTAGGGGCCGCAGACTGCGAAAAACCCGCCATTATTGCAGACAGTCCGCATACCAGTAGCAGAAACCTTTTCATTATCCTCAAAAATTAATTTATTGTTTCAAAAATACCTATTTAACGCGCTATATGCCAACAAAATTTGATGTTTAAATGTTTTTTTAACATCCGGAGCATTTTTTCCGCATATTAAAAAGCTATTTATAAAATTCATGTAGGTTTGCGACATGGAAAACGTTGAACAGACTTCTTCAACCGCCACTGAAAAGTTATCCTTTAATAAGTTCCGAGAGGAGGTATTAAAGGATTACCAATTATGCTGCGAAAGCCGCGAAGCCAGTCTTCTCGGCCGTAAAGAAGTGTTAACGGGAAAAGCCAAATTCGGGATATTCGGCGATGGGAAAGAAGTTGCGCAGGTAGCTATGGCCAAATTTTTTCAGCCGGGCGATTTTTTATCCGGGTATTACCGCGACCAGACCATCGCCTTCGCTACCGGCCAGGCTACGATGGAAGAGTTTTTCTCCCAGCTATATGCAGATCCCGATTCAACGCATGACCCCCATAGTTCGGGGAGGCAGATGAATTCTCATTTTGCCACCCCGTTAGTAAATGAAAATGGCGATTGGCTGGATCTTGTCAACCGCAAGAATATTGCCGCTCCGCTGGCCCCGACGGCAGGCCAGATGCCGCGTTCCATCGGGTTGGCGCTGGCTTCCAAACTGTTCCGCCATAATCCCGCATTAAAAGAATACAAGCGCCTCAGCCGCCAGGGTAATGAGATCTGTTTTTGCACTATCGGAGACGCTTCCACTTCGGAGGGGCATTTCTGGGAGACCGTCAACGCCGCAGGCGTTATGCAGATACCGCTGGCGATTTTTGTCTGGGACGACGGTTACGGCATCTCGGTGCCCAAGGAACTCCAGACTACCAAAGGTTCTATATCCGAAGCGCTGCGCGGCATGGAAAAAAAGGACGGCTCCAACGGCCTTCGCATTTATAAAGTGAAAGCATGGGATTATGCGGGGATGTGCGAGGTTTTCGAGCAGGCCATCCGCCTTATGAGGGAGACGCATGTACCCGCCCTCTTTCATGTAGAAGAGGTTACGCAGCCCCAGGGCCATTCTACCTCAGGCAGCCATGAACGTTATAAAGCTCCCGGGAGGCTTGAATGGGAAAGGGATTGGGATGCTAATAAAAAGCTAAGGCAATGGATATTAGAGAATGCGCTGGCCAGCGAAGAAGAGCTGAACGATATCCAAACGGCTGCAAAGGAATACGTTAAAAAAAGCCGCGTGGCGGCCTGGAATAAATTCAACAGCAGCATAATACCCCTTGTCAACCGCTCGACGGAAGCGATGGATGAACTGATCCGGGGCGGCGCCGATATCCACGGGAATATTGTTAAGGCTAAAAACGAATTGCTTTCCAATAAGGACCCACAACGAAGAGATATATTAAGAGCCTTGTACGCGGTTTTGCTGGATGCCGGCGACTCTCACCTGGCGCAGCAGGCCAGATCCTGCTATGAAGAGATCAGGGAAGAAGGATATGCCCTTTATTCGAGCCAGCTTTACGACGAATCCGATAAAAGCCCGCTGCTCGTTAAAACGAACAAAATCGTTTATACAGACCAGTGGGTCAACGGCTTTGAAATATTAAATAAATATTTTGACGGACTATTTGCCAAGAACCCATTGGTGATCGCCTATGGCGAGGATGTGGGAAAGATAGGGGACGTAAACCAGGGCTTTGCCGGGCTGCAAAATAAATATTCCGATCTGCGCATATTCGATACCGGTATCAGGGAGATGACCATTATCGGCCAGGGAATAGGCCTGGCCCTGCGGGGGTTAAGGCCTATTGCAGAAATACAATACCTGGATTATATCCTTTATTGTATACAAACGCTTAGCGACGACGCCGCATCCCTGAGTTGGAGAACCAAGGGAAAACAACGCTGCCCGCTGATCGTCCGGACCAGGGGACACCGCCTGGAAGGCATCTGGCATAGCGGTTCTCCCCTGGGGCTAATGATCCATGCGCTTAGGGGATTCCATATCTGCGTTCCCCGCAATATGGCGCAGGCCGCAGGGCTATACAATACCCTGCTTGCGGGAAATGATCCGGCCATCGTGATAGAACCGCTGAATGGCTACAGGCTGAAAGAACGCCTTCCGGCCAACCTGCTTGATTACCGCGTCGCCTTAGGCGAACCCGAGATCATCAGGGAAGGAACCGATATCACCATCGTTTCTTATGGCTCTACCCTGCGCATCGTGGAAGAATCCTGCGATATCCTTTCCCGGCAGGGTATCAGCGGGGAAATAATCGACGTACAAACGCTGCTGCCTTTTGACATCCATCATACCATTCTTGAGTCGCTGAAAAAGACCAACCGGATCGTATTCATCGATGAAGACGTTCCCGGAGGAGCCGCAGGATATATGTTTACCATGGTCATGGAAAAACAAGGAGGATACCGCTGGTTAGACGTTGCGCCAAGAACCATTACCGGAAAAGATCACCGCCCCAGCTATGGCAGCGACGGCGATTATTTCAGCAAACCAAATACCGAAGAGATCGTCAGCGTCATCATGGAAATGATGAAAGAATAATTCTTGTATAAAAACCCCTCAAATGCTTTCTCCGGAGGAAAAAAGATTTGTCCGTTCATGGGAGGAACAAAGAAGAGGCGGACGTTGGTCGTATTACCTGCTTTACGTTCCGGTTGCCGCTTTTATTTGCAGCCTCATACTCTCTATATTTCTCTACCTTTTTTTCCAGGTAACCCTGGGCGCGCCGTTTTTATGGTTTGTTTTTGCAGGCAGCCTGACGCTCAGCCTGATCCTGACCCTTAGCGCCTGGCGCAATAATGAAAGAAAATTCAGGAAGATCGTTCGGCGGGAGATCGAGGAAGGCCGAATAAAAGACCGGGAACAGGCAACCGATAAAGATCCTGAAAACGCCAATCCCTGACTTGCCTGATAGGAGAAGCGCCTGTGCGCCGCCATTTACAGATCTGGCAAAAGATCAAACAACGCCGTTTCCGGGCGCTCCGGCGAGACAGGTTATAAAAATCAACGATCTATGTTTAATAAGACGCCGGACCGCTATTGAAGATTATGAAACACTTTCTGCACGTCTTCGTCCTGTTCCAGCTTATCCACCAGCTTTAATACTTCCTGCGCCTCGTCCTCGGGCAGTTGTACCGTTGTGCCGGGGATCCATTCTACTTCTGCGCTTATAGGGGTAATACTTCTTTCTTCCAGGGCCTTCTGCATATTGCCGAAATCGCCGAAACCTGTCCTTAGCACCAATACGGTTTCCTCATTCTCTCCCGATCCCTCTCCCATTTCTTCGAGGCCTGCGTCAATCAATTCCAATTCCAGCTCTTCTTCTTTCAGGCCCTCAGGCTTCAATTTAAAAACGCCCATCTTCTTAAACTGGAAGCTTACGCTGCCGCTGGTACCCAGCGAACCGTTCCCCTTATTAAAATGAGCGCGCAGGTTGGCTACTGTGCGCGTTGGATTATCAGTGGCTGTTTCCACCAGTATAGCCGCTCCATGAGGGCCATACCCTTCATACAGGATCTCCTCAAAATTGGCCATTTCCTTGCCCATCGCTCTCTTGATAGCGGCTTCCACACGATCCTTGGGCATATTCACGCTCTTGGCGTTCTGCATGCATCTTCTCAGCGCAGGATTGGTATCAGGGTCGGGGCCCCCGGCCTTCACGGCAATAGCGATTTCCTTTCCGATCCGTGAAAACTGTTTCGCCATCTTATCCCAACGGGCAAACATCGTGGCTTTTCTAACTTCAAATATGCGGCCCATAGCTGCTCAGGTATTATTTTGTCCGGTTGACGGATCTTGAATCAATGTATTTTTTCAAAAAAAACAACAAATGTACAACGGAAAAAACAAGGGAGAAATAAAACAGGCCCGAATCCGTCCCCTGCGTTGCACTATGATGAATAAAAGCAACGACTACCAATAAGGCCACCAACACTATTCCGCACAGAGATACGACGCGGTTGGTCCGGGAATAAGTAGCCGGCTGATGGTCCGACAGCGCGCTGTATTTCATACTATAAAGAAGGTATACGTCGAAGCCTATCAGCATCCACACGATCAGCCGGATCCAGGTGTCCAGCGGAAGGAAGACCATCATGAACAGGCAGGTTACAATACCCAGGATCGGGATCAAAGGCACCAACGGCGTTTTAAAAGCCCTTTTCAGATCGGGCTGCTTAACGCGCAATACCCATACGCCCACGCAGACCAGGATAAAAGCAAACAGGGTTCCTATGCTGGTCATTTCGCCCACTACCCTGACCGGCACAAATGCCGCAAACAGGCTTACAAACAACATGAAGAGGAAATTTGACTTGGCAGGCGTTCTGAATTTGGGATGAACCCTCGAAAAAATAGGAGGCAGTAAACCGTCGCGGCTCATAGAAAAGAAAACCCTCGACTGCCCCATAAGCATTACCAGGATCACGGACGCATATCCTCCCAATATCGCCACTACGATGGCGCGGTTAAGCCAGGGATAATCGGGATGCACTACCCCGTTCGCATCGGGAACGCCCATATTTTCAATCGCCACGGCAACCGGAGCTATGCCATCCTTACCTGCAAAGCTGGTATAGCTGGTAACGCCGGTCATCACATGGGCAAAGAGAATATATAAAACTGTACAGATGATCAGCGAGCCCAGGATACCGATCGGCATATCGCGTTTCGGGTTCTTTGCCTCCTGCGCGGCGGTAGACACCGCGTCAAAACCAATATAGGCAAAGAATACAATAGCTGCCGCCCGGATTACCCCGCTGAAGCCGAACTCTCCGAAGGAGCCGGTATTTTCGGGTATATAAGGCACATAGTTAGAGGAGTCTATATACCGCCATCCCAGGATAATAAAGATAAGCACCACGGCTATTTTAAGCGCTACGATGACAATATTCACGCTTGCGCTTTCCTTGGTTCCCTTGATCAGCAATAAGCTGGCCAGCACCACGATAAAAACGGCGGGCAGATTGATGAGGCCGCCGTCCCATGGGCCGGTAGCCAGCCATGCGGGAAGATGAATATCGAACCCATCCAGGAACTTGACCAGGTAACGGCTCCAACTGATAGCCACCGTTGCGGCTCCAACCGCATACTCCAGCACCAGGTCCCATCCGATCACCCAGGCAATAAACTCGCCCATGGTCGCGTAGGAATAGGTATAAGCGCTTCCGGCCACCGGGATCATAGAAGCAAATTCAGCATAACAAAGACCGGCAAAAGCGCAACCCAGGGCCGCTACAATAAATGAAATGGTGATCGCAGGCCCGGCGTTATTGGCGGCGGCGCCCCCCGTGATAGAAAATAACCCCGCTCCTATAATGGCGCCTATGCCTAATGCCACCAGTGAAGAAGCGCTTAATGTTTTCTTTAATCCTTTTTCAGAATCGGCGCTTTCCTGGATCAACAGGTTTATAGGTTTCCTGGCAAATAAACTCATAAACAGAAATGGTTAATGATAATGAATACCTATTAAAAAATTAAATATGAGGCGGGAAGATAAGAATTTCCTGCATTCAATCGCTACGCGTTTTACAGGAAGTAGCGACTCATTTTGAATTTTTATTCTCGACCGCAAAAAGGTTAAGCTGAAACCAAGCCGTTATCTTCAGGAACTCTTTCAGCAGATTATTTTATAAATATTATATTGCAGGGATATCATGGCGAATATATGAGAAAGGGCAGTCGGCTAACTACATACATTCTTATTGCCCTGGCAGGGGGCATTATTCTCGGTTTTATTCTTAATATCAGCTACCTGAATATTGAAAATACGCGCCTTACCGCGGCCAGCGCCAGGATCAGCGAGCTCGACCAGGCCTTAAACAATATACGCGATACGGCATCCGCTCAATTCCTTCAGCTATCTTCGGAAAGAGAGGCGCAATTGAAGGTCCGCGAAGAAGCGCTGAAAGCGGCCAATAAAAAAGTAGAGCCATTCTCTCTTATGGGAGACGTCTTCATCAGGATGATCAAGATGATCGTCGCTCCCCTTGTTTTTTTTACGCTGGTTGTGGGAGTGGCTAAACTGGGCGATATAAAAGCCGTTGGACGGATCGGAGGCAAAACCCTGCTGTGGTTTCTCAGCGCCTCGCTGGTGAGCCTGGTACTGGGAATGATCCTGGTAAACCTGTTTAAACCGGGCATCGCCATGCACCTCCCCCTCCCGGCCGAAGGAGCCATTACCGGCATCGGCAAGGCCACGCTTACCCTCAGGGATTTTCTTTATCATGTATTTCCTGCCAGCGTTATAGACGCCATGGCAAAAAATGAGATCCTGCAGATCGTCGTATTCTCCCTGTTTTTTGGGATTGCCACCGCAGCCATCGGCGAACCGGGAGAAAAGATCATCAAGGCCTTTGACGCTATCGCGCATGTTATTCTTAAGATAACGGGCTATGTAATGAATTTTGCGCCCCTTGCTGTGTTTGGCGCCATGACCGCCGTTATTTCGACGCAAGGTATCGGCATCCTTAAAACCTACTCGCTTTTCCTTACCGAATTTTACCTGGGTCTGCTGATCCTGTGGCTGGTATTGATCGGCGCCGGTAGCCTGTTTATTAAAAAAAGGATATTCAGATTGCTGAAGCACATAAAAGAACCCGTTCTTCTGGCCTTTAGCGCTTCCAGCAGCGAGGCGGCATTCCCAAAAACCATGCTTGAGCTGGAACGATTCGGATGCCGCGACAAGATCGTCAGCTTTGTCTTGCCGTTGGGATATTCTTTTAACCTGGACGGCAGCATGATGTATATGACCTTTGCCTCGCTGTTCATTGCGCAGTCTTACGGGATCCATCTTGATTTCGGAACCCAGATAAGCATGCTGCTGGTGCTGATGCTCACCAGCAAGGGGATAGCGGGAGTGCCGAGGGCTTCGTTAGTGGTCATAGCCGGAACCCTGGCCACTTTTAATATTCCCGAAGCCGGCTTAGCCCTATTGCTGGGGATAGACCCCCTGCTGGATATGGGAAGAAGCGCAACCAACGTGGTAGGCAATAGCATTGCCACCGCGGTAGTCAGCAAGCTGGAAGGAGAATTAACATAACTGATTTTTAACCATTTCGTCAACTTTACGTTTACCGAATTTAACCGCATGTATGTTTCTAATAGACGCTTTTAACTGGACCCATTTATTGCAACCTCAGTTTTACATTGACAATGGAGGATTATGGCTGGTGCTTTTCATCGTTTTTGCCGAAACCGGCTTGTTTGCGGGTTTTTTTCTACCCGGCGATTCCCTGTTATTTGTTTCGGGGATCTTCAGTTCTCAATTGGCCGCCTCATTTTATGACACCCAGAGCGATTTCCTGAACCTGGCGATGATCATCGCCCTTACATCCGTTGCAGGCATTCTCGGAAATACGGTAGGCTACTGGTTCGGCAGGAAAATAGGCCCGTCGATGTTTACCTGGAAAGACAGGTTTCTTTTTAAACAACGCTACCTGTACCAGGCTAAGGAGTTTTATGAAAAGCACGGGGGCGGGGCCATCGTGTTTGCCCGGTTTTTACCGGTAGTGCGCACTTTTGCGCCTATCGTTGCAGGCATTGTCAATATGAACAAGAAAAAATTCGGCTTTTATAATATCGTAGGCTGTATTGCATGGACGACTTCAATGCTCGGCGGCGGGCATTACCTGCAACGCTTTTTTCTGGATAAATTTAATTACGACCTCAAGGACCATCTCGAAGTGATTGTGCTGGGCATTGTGCTGGTCACTACGGCTCCCGTGCTATTTAAAATGTTCTTCAGCAAAAAGAAAGACCCGTCTCAACCAACAAACCCCTCTTAAGTATGAGTCAAAAACAGTATGGTATCTTATCCATTCCCGTAATTGTAGCCGCCCTCGGTTATTTTGTGGACATCTACGACCTGCTTTTATTTGGCATTATCCGCGTTCCCAGCCTTACCGCTTTAGGGCTGACCAAGGAACAAATCATGATCGACGGCGAAAAGATCATCATGTGGCAGATGGGCGGCCTGATGATCGGCGGCGTCCTGTGGGGAATAATGGGCGATCGCCGCGGAAGATTAAGCGTTTTATTCGGCTCCATCATACTGTATTCGCTGGCTAATATCGCCAATGGTTTTGTGCAGACGGTAGACCAATACGCCTGGATACGATTTATTGCAGGGATCGGGCTTGCGGGCGAACTGGGAGCGGGCATTACCCTTGTATCGGAGATCACTTCCCGTGAAAAAAGGGGAATTGCCACTTCGCTGGTCGCGGGGATCGGGCTTACGGGAGCTATTGCCGCCTTTATCATGAAGGAAAACTTCGATTGGCGCACCTGTTATTTTATCGGAGGAGGACTGGGCTTGTTGTTATTGATACTGCGGATCTCGGTGTTTGAATCGGGCATGTTTCACCAGGTAAAAAGCATGAATGTACAGCGCGGCAATTTTTTAATGCTTTTCAATAAGGCGGAACGTTTTAAAAGATACCTCACCAGCATTCTCATCGGGCTTCCGACCTGGTTCGTTATTGGCGTGCTGGTTACTTTTTCCGGAGAGTTCGGCGAACACATGGGTATCGTTGACAAAATCGATCCGGGCAAATCGATCATGTACGCTTATGTAGGCATCTCTATCGGGGATGTGCTGATCGGCTTCATCAGCCAGTGGCTGCGGAGCCGTAAAAAAGCATTGTATGTTTTTTACGCCATTACCATTGTGTTCATGATCCTGTTCTTCACCACCCAATGGAATGGCTCGGCGGAAAGAATGTACTGGATATGCGCAGGACTCGGATTCGGCACCGGCTTCTGGGCCATATTCGTTACCATGGGCGCGGAGCAGTTCGGCACCAACCTGCGCGCAACAGCCGCTACTACCATACCCAATATGGTCAGGGGCATGCTGACGGTACTGATACTGCCCTTATTCCAGGGGCTGCGGCATATAACGGGAGATTATATAACCGGCGGATGGATCACCGCTATTATCCTGATGGCGATCACCCTGACGGCTATGATCTCCTCAAAAGAAACATTTGGCAAGGACCTGAACTTCGTGGAAGAATAAGCAATACGCGAGATCCCATTGCTTGCTCGTCCCATACCAAGGCGTGAACTTCCCGGAAGAATGAGGGCCAAATCATAAAATGATCGAAGAATGAAATTCCTGGTAATCCGCTTTTCATCCATTGGAGATATCGTATTGGCCTCTCCGGTAGTACGATGCTTAAAAAAGCAGATCCTGACCGCGGAAGTGCATTTTCTCACAAAATCCTCTTTCAGGATCGTCACCGAGAGCAATCCATATATCGACAAATTTTTTTATTACGACAACAATCTCCCCGAGCTGATCGCCGCGCTAAAGGAAGAGCAATACGATTATATCCTTGACCTGCACAATAATTTCCGGTCGATAAAAATAAAGCGGGCGCTGGGCGTACAACATTATACGATCAGGAAACTGAATTTTCAAAAGCTGGCGCTCACCAAGCTCCGGATCGACAGGATGCCGGGACGGCATATCACTTTAAGAAGTCTGGATACGGCGAGCGCTTTTGGCGTAAAGGACGACGGGTTAGGGCTGGATTATTTTATCCCGGAAAAAGACCGGATAAAAGAACAGGACCTGCCGGCTTCGCACCTGGCGGGTTATATTGCCATTGTCATCGGGGCTTCCTACTATACCAAGAAGCTGCCGCCGCATAAGCTGAAAGCGCTCTGCGAGCGCATCGATCACCCGATCATTCTCGTAGGAGGAGAGGAAGACAGGGAAGCGGGGGAATATGCGGCAGGATCGGATAAGATCAGGATCTATAATGCCTGCGGCAAATTCAACCTTAACGAGTCGGCAGATATCGTGCGAAGGGCAAAACTCGTGATCTCGCATGATACCGGCCTCCAATACATTGCCGCGGCATTTAACAAGCCGATCCTGGCAATCTGGGGGAGCACTTCTCCCAGGCTTGACGTAGAGCCCTGGTACGGAAGCGGCTACCTGTCGTCCTTTCGACAAATCGCAGCATCGCAGCTAAATCCCGGCGCAGCAACCGCTCAGCCATTGCAAACTACGCATGCGCAGGAAATGAAAATGCAGGAAAACCGCCCAGCCGTTTCAGAAGCCGGCATGAGCGCTTCCCGGGAAGGCAGTCCGGTCGCCGATGAGAGGATGCTGAAACCTTATGAAAACATTATGGTTCCGGGGTTGCGTTGTCAGCCCTGCAGCAAGTATGGTAATCGCAGGTGTCCCCTGGGCCATTTCAACTGTATGGAAAAAATGGATATCGACTATATTGCGGAAAGGATAAAGCTGCGTTTGAAAAGATGAGCCGGCCGTCTTAAACGACATGAGCGGCCGGGGAAATAAACCATACGGCCGGCCCGATCCTTCAGCGCATTATAAAGTTTTCAGTACATCATTCATGTTTCTAACCGCTGCGGCGCTCTTGTCAAACAGCGCCTGTTCATCGGCATTCAGCTTAAAATCAATTATTTTTTCCCAGCCGTCTTTTCCGAGGGTAACAGGCACGCCCAGGCAGATATCTTTTTGGCCATATTCTCCGTCAAGGGATACGCAGCAGCTGAATAATTTCTTTTCGTCCCGGATGATGCTCTCCGCCATAGCCGCTCCGGCGGCGCCGGGGGCGTACCAGGCGGATGTGCCGATCAGTTTGGTCAGCGTAGCGCCGCCCACCATGGTATCCGCTACGATCTGCGCCTGTTGCTCGGCGCTCAACAATTCTGTTACGGGAACGCTGTTCCAGGTAGCAAAACGAATCAGGGGGATCATGGTAGTATCTCCGTGTCCGCCAATCACCAGGGCATTCAGGTCGGCCGGGCTGCATCCGAGATGCTGGCTAAGCTGGTAACGGAAACGGGCGCTATCCAGCGCGCCGCCCATGCCGATGATCCTGTTCTTGGGAAGTCCGGTAGACTGCAATGCCAGGTAGGTCATGGTATCCATGGGGTTGCTGATCACGATGATGATCGCATCGGGAGAATGCTTGAGAATATTTTCGGCTACGCCTTTAACGATGCCGGCGTTTACGCCGATAAGCTCTTCGCGGGTCATGCCGGGTTTGCGGGGCAATCCGGATGTGACGACCACCACCTTGCTGCCGGCCGTTTTGGAATAATCGTTGGTAGATCCGGTGATGCGGGTGTCAAAACCCAGGAGCGCGGCCGACTGCATCATGTCCTGCGCCTTGCCTTCAGATACGCCTTCCTTTATGTCCAGTAAAACCAATTCTTCCGCCAGTTCTTTACGGGCAATATTATCTGCGCAGGTCGCCCCGACGGCGCCAGCTCCAACTACAGTTACTTTCATGTACTTTGTTTTGAAATAAAAAATAATTTGCGCAGCAAAGGTAGTTGTGTTAAGCATGCAGGCAAACTATTTTGCCTGAGGTCAACGGTTCAATTTAAATTTTCATCCCGGCTACGCGTAGCTCAGCCGCTTGTTGAGCGAGCCGTCGCTTGCCTTATCTTCAGGATTTTGCTTCGTCGAGGATGCCGTTTTTCACCGCATACATGACCAGGCCGGCCATGGATTTCGCGCCTGTCTTGGTTTTCAGTTTATCGCGGATGGCTTCCACGGTACGAGGGCTGATCTCAACGATATCCGCGATCTCCTTGGTTGTTTTTTCTTCGCACATCAGTTTCAACACCCGGAGTTCTTTTTCGGAAAGTTCTGCTTCCTGAACGCCAAAAACATCGGTTCTTTTTGTCCTGAGGCCGGTGAGCAGGGCCTTATTGGTAAGCTCATTGAAGAAAAACTCGTTTTCATAACAGGTCTTTATCGCCTGGTAGATGGTTTCGGAATCGGAGTTTTTGGTAAGATAGCTATTAGCGCCTATTTCCATCAATTTAGAGATCATGGAATGATCATTATGCATGGAAAGAATGATCACTTTAGCTGCAGGGCGTATTTTTTTGATTTCCGGAAGCGTTTGGATGCCATCCATAATCGGCATCTGGATATCCAGAAGAATTACGTCGGGCTCAATATGGCGGAGCAGATTAAGCAATTGCATTCCATTATCGGCTTCCGCGATCAGTTCTACATCTTTTTTAGCGGATAAAGCTGTTTTAACGCCTGCCCGGAAAAGAGCATGGTCGTCTGCAATAGCTACTTTAATAGGGGGTTCTGCCTCATTTGGTCTCATTCGGGTTGCATTTTAAGTTCAAATAGGGTATCAAGCCTACGCAAGATGGTAATTTTTCCTGACAAATACCATAGGAAAATTACGAAATTATGCCATTTCGGAATATACCATACGGCAGCAAGGGCAGGAATAACGCGCGTTTCAGGATAGTAGATCACACAAGGCGATCAGCAAAAAACACCTATCTCTAAACAGTTGTTGTACGAATCATCATGTAAATACTGAAACGAATAAATAAGGGATTTATGCTATTGGCGGCATTATTTTCAAAAATTAAATTTGTTTATAAGTTGATTGACGGAAATACAGCCGTGTCGTTCAATATCCTTAGAACCGCCGTCCAAAAAGAAATTCCATCTTCCTATGAATCGCAGGCTAAAATCCAATGTCAATCAACTTCTTTTTAACATGATCTCCATCCGCCGCATTATCGGCAAAGAAGCTGCCCTGTAGCTTCGATCAACGGTCCCCCTTTAAAATAGTCGTCCGTTCTTATTTCTACCTCTGTTACTGTTTAAATCCCAGTGTTCGCTTCGGAAAGACCAGGGCCAAGGGATGCGTATGTTAAGTTCTGCCGACGCAATACTATGTCGCCGGTTCATAAGCCAAAAGTAAACAACGGTCCTTTTACCGTTTTTTTCTTATTCAATACCTGTTTACATACCATACGGCATGTTTGCAGATGATCGACCTTGCTTATTGCATAATATTAAATACCAGCGCATGTCAGCTTATTTTGCCAGATTTTATTTTACCATACCTGCCCAGCTAACGTTTAATATTATTTTCATTATCGCGTATGCCCTTCATTACAAAAAACTAAAAGCGCTGGGAGGCATATTACCGTATGCCATTTTCGCGCTCGCGCAATGTATTGCCGGGGTTTATCTGTATGTATCGCCGTCTTCCGAAACCGGGGAAAAGCCGCTGGAAAACTTAATGAATGTCCTTATGGCCGTTGAGTTTGTCTTCTTGTATCTTTTCCTGATCAGCTCTATCAGATCCCGTCTTTTTAGGATTGCGCTTAAAACGGTTATGATCATTTTCCCTGCGGCGATATTGTATTCCCTGGCTTTTGCCTCTTCTTTGGATTATGCGTTTGCCCGTCTTACTATGATCAAGACCTATCTTATTGTTATTCCCTGTTTGTTTTATTTCTATGAGTTTCTTATTGCGCCGGCAGCCGTCAACCTATTTAAGGAGCCTCGTTTATGGATGATCTCAGGAATACTTTTTTTGTTCATGCTGCTGTCGCCGGTTTTTTTACAGAGTCCAGTACCTTATATAGCATTGTATGAGCCGTCGGGCATTTACGCGCTCACGTTCATTGGATACAGTATTCTTTTCATCTTTTTTATTACCGCTTTAGCATGTCAAATCCGGATACAGAAATGACCGCTTTTATAATTGGCAATACCGGCCTGATCCTGTTGTTATCAGGATTTATCATTACTATACTGTTCCTTCATAAGAAAAAGCAGTTCCTGTTCCAGCAAAACATGGAAGACATCAGGATATCTCATGAAAAAAACCTGCTCAGAACGCAATTGGAAATCCAGGAGCAGACCTTAATGAACGTTTCAAGGGATATTCACGATAATATTTCTCTTTCCCTCACGCTCTCCAAGCTACATTTAAACAGCCTGCCTTATGCCGACCCGGCGGATATACCGGAAAAGATCAATATTTCCGCGTCGCTTATCGGCGAAGCCATTCAAAACCTCAGCAATATCTCCAAAAGCCTGAATACCGATATCATCAATCATTTCGGCTTATTAAAAGCCCTTGAGAACGAGGTAGGGGCTCTGAAAAAAACAGGGCTATACGAGGTGCAATATGAAATTTCGGGAACGCCTGTATTTATGGAATGCCAAAAGGAGTTGATCCTGTTCCGGATCGTACAGGAAGCCTTTAACAATATCATAAAACATGCGCGGGCGAAAAAGATATCCCTTCATCTGCAATATGATACGTCCCGTTTAGCATTACAGGTAAGAGATAACGGAATTGGGTTTTCAATAGAAGATATCCAGGCCGATAAAAAAATAAAACTTACAGCCGGCTTAAACAATATCCGGCAAAGGGCCAAAATGCTCAATGGAGACTGTTGCATCGACAGCATTCCCGGCGCCGGCGTCGCTATTAAAATATCTGTTCCATTTTAAATCAAGCGCATGAATATAGAAACAATAAAAACCAAAATAGCCCTGGCAGACGATCATATCCTGTTAAGAAATGCCCTGGCCGCCCTGATCGGCAATTTCGAAAACTGCAAAATTATTATTGAGGCAAGCAATGGGCAGGAACTGGTAAACCTGATCCGGGAAGGAAATGTCCCGGACATTGTTTTGCTGGACCTCAACATGCCCGTTCTGGACGGTTATGAAACGGCTCAATGGCTTCAGGAAAATCATCCGGGCGTACATGTGCTCATGCTCAGTATGTACGATACGGAACTTACGATGATCCGCTTATTGCAGGCGGGGGTAAAAGGGTTCCTGAAAAAGGATATTCATCCTACGGAATTAAAATTTGCTATCAGCTCCGTTAGGGAGAATGGTTATTATTATACTAATAACACTACCGGCAAACTCGTCAACCTGTTTCGTAAAAGCCATGAAAACAGTTCCCTGCTGCGAACCATGCTCAATGAAATGGAAATAAGGTTTTTAAGACTGGCCTGCACAGAAATGACCTACAAAGAAATAGCCGCCGAGATGCATCTTAATCCGAGGGCAATCGACAACCTGCGGGACAACCTGTTCGGCAAGCTGGACGTCAAGAGCAGGGTCGGGTTGGTTATGTACTCCATAAAACACGGGGTCCAGACATTTTAGTCGGGGCGAGGTATTGATTTGCAAAAGAACCCAGGCGCTCATGTTTGGATCGGGAATACAATAATGATTTGCTTAGCAAGAGAACCATCCTGATCTTTTGGTCAGGAATGAGTTAACGATTTGCATGAATGCAAGCCCGCCATTTTAATCCGGGAAAAAACGATCTGTGTCTTGTAAGCGAAGCGAGGCCCGCGATCTCAATCTTGCCAGCCGGAACGAAGCAATAATCTATACTGAATTCCAGCGCTAACCATCCTGGCAGCGCCTCGAAATGACAGGAAAATAAGCGGTTCCCCGCGAAATCGGACCTAAAAAGAAAAAACTTATCAAAAGAAAGAACAGCGCCCAACTAACAATTTTCGAAGCGCCCTTAATCGATCAACCGGTTGCGCATACCATACATGATCAGTCCTGCAATGGTTTTAGCGCCAACTTTGGTTTTCATATTCTGGCGGATGGTTTCAACGGTACGGGGGCTTAAAAACACTTCTTTTGATATTTCGTCAGTGGTTTTATCCTCTGCGAGCAGTTTGAGTATCCGCACTTCCTTTTCAGAGAATTTAACGGGATTGGGGTAAAACTGCCTGACCTGGCGTTTGGTCTGCAGCTTGGAGAGCACAGCCTTATTCACCAGGTCGTTGAAATAAAAATCATCATTCATACAGGTCAGGATAGCCTGGTAGATCTCTTCGGGATCGGAGGTTTTGGTCAGGTAAGCATTTGCCCCCATCTCCATCATCTTGGTGATCATCTCCTGATCGTCATACATGGTCAGCACAATGATCTTAACATCGTCATATTCCTTTCTCAACAATCCGATGGCATTTACCCCGTCGACCTCGGGCATACGGATATCCATTAACAAGACATCAGGCTTTTTTAGCTGCATTTTATGCATAAGATCTTTACCATCTTCGGCTTCCCAAAGGATCTTCAGGTATTCTCTCCCTTTTAAAGCCATCTTAATCCCATCCCTAAAAATCTTATGATCGTCTGCAAGGGCTACTTTAATCACTAATTCAGCGTTCATTACAATAGCGGGGTTTGACAAAATAATTGGTTGACTATACTATTATTTCAGTACGGATCTTTACGGTAATAACTCCAGTCTATATAGAAAATCTACCGGAACAGGCAGAGATATTTTACGACGCGCTACGTATTTACCGAACGTCAAAAAAAGAGAAAATATTCTCTTCCAGGATCTTTCGCTTGCCGCTACATTTGTCTGGAAGTTGATTGATAGGATCAAATCCCAGAATGTCCATTTTACCGTCCAGTAAAATATTTCCAAGATCCATGAAACCAACCTGTATCCGAATCAATCAGCTTCACTTTTTATTTCCCTGAGACAGGCCCTACGCTTGCATCAGGCGGCATAATTCGGTACTATTTTTGCGATAATCCTGAAAACAGGCGCCTTTACAAAGAAATAGAAATCGCTGTAAACGCCCCAACCCGCTCCCCTGGCTAAGAGAAAACACTTATCCACATTTCATTCCGCCTGTTAACAACTTTGAAAAACGGGAAATTTACCAGAGAAAATATCCTCGTTCAATCACCGTAAAAATACCATTTAAACATCGGGCTTTTACCCCTTTTTTTAAAGTAGGTTTACATCGAAAAATCCATAAAACACCGAGCCCGTCTCATTTACAGGCAAATTACTCCTTTTGCTTAAAGAATCACCTGTTGGCCATGTATTTTTTTTGAAGGTCTTTTACCCCATAAACTAACATTTAACACCTCTAAAAACTTACTTTATGGCAAACAAGCAGACCCTAGTAAAACAGGTTTCGGCTATTGGCGAAGACATTGGGTATGAGTTGGGAAACCAGATGGTTAAGGCTTTCCAGTCTACCAATGAAAATGACGCTAACTTCTATGTGATTGGAAGGGACATCATTGACCAGATCCTGGCCCAGCCCGGATGCGCCGGCATCAAGTTCTACAATGCCTACAACGAAAACGGAGAACAAACAATGGTTTATGTAGGCATCAATCAGGAAGGAAAGAATATCCTGGAGTATACATTAGTAACCATTGACGGTAGCTTCCTGATCAAGGAAGGTATCGTAGCCGACAGGATCGATCGCGCAAACCCTCCTCCCAAACCGCCTTCTGGCGGCGGCGGCATCAGCGCTGACGACTGGAATATTAGCGTGGACTAATAGATTAATTTGAACTTCATCGGGCCTTTTATATATTTGAACTAAATTGGTTCATTATCAAGGCGCCACTTCAAAATATTGCATTAGTTTCACACTTATTACCCTTATTTCTTTTTCTTTTATTTTTTCGTAGAAATAATGAAAAAGACATAAGGGTAATTTTGTTTTATTGCCTTTACTCCTTTCTTAATGACATCATAATCACTCAGCTTAATAATAATGAGCAGCATCAATCCGTTTTTATTCTGCTCAGCGCCTTCACCCTGATCGAATATGCGCTTTTTACTTATGTGCTTTTCATCAACATTAAAAAAAGCATATTCAGAAAACTTATCCTTATCATCTCGCCCTTTTTCATCATTTTTTCCGTTTTCCAATTCTTAAAATCGACAGGGAATAACATTGACTCCATATCCATTACCGTAGAGTATATTCTGCTGATCATCTATTGCCTGTTCTATTTCTTCGACGAGCTGATGGAACCTAATGCAACATTCATCTATGCAACCTATAAATTTTGGATATTGGTTGCGATTTTAATATATTCCACAGGCACTTTTTTCCTTTTTTTACAATCCGACGATCTGACGCCCGAGGAATGGAATAAATGGTCGATTATAAATCATTTATGTACTATTGTGAAAACGTTGTTCTTTAGCATCGCCGTGGTAATGAAAAAAGAACCTCAGGAAAATCATTTTTTTGACGTTGAAGCCGACCGTCTTTTTGAAAGCAATTATAAACCCTAATAATATCACCCTTGAACCCTGCTCATGATTTTTCTTCAAGCTAACAGTTCCGGTAATGAGGTTTCGCTCATGTTGTTCTTTGGAACAATTGGCATGCTGGTGCTGACTATCGGGATGATCATCTTTATTATTTTTCATCAGCGGAAAGTAATCCGCTACCAGCTTCGCTTTCAGAAACTGGAGTTTCAACAACAAAAAACCCTTCTCAACGCTTCTATCCGATTCCAGGAAGAAGAGAGACAACGCATTGCAGCCGATCTTCACGATGACGCCGGACCGCTTCTGGCTACCGCCCGGCTATACCTTAACGAAAATCTAGTAAACCTCGATAAGAACGCCCAGCTTCAAAGCATCTATAATGCGAAACAAATTATTGACGATACCATCCAGCTCATTCGTAATATCTCTCATAGCCTGATGCCGCCGACCCTTAAAAACTTTGGTCTGGAATCAGCCGTAAACGATCTCTTTCAGAAGATCAGCGGCTCGGGCAGCCTAAACGCCAGTTGCCGCTTTCATGATTACCGCGAAAGACTCCTCCCCGATCAGGAACTGATCATCTTCCGGATCATCCAGGAGCTGATCAACAATATTCTAAAACACAGTAATTCAAGCTTTATCCACCTGACGCAGAATATCAGCGGACCAAAATTGTACATTCGTATGCATCATGACGGTCGGGGTTTAACGCAGGCTGATTTTGAAAAGCTAAACAAAAGCGGAGGCGGCCTGGGCTTAAAAAATATACAAAGCCGGTTAAAACTACTGCAGGGACGGATCTTTTTTGAAAAAGACGCTTCTCAAACTTATTATAAAATAACCATAGAAGCGCCCAGGTCTGAAGAACAAACGGTAAAAGAAGAAAAAGGAATTACTTATTGATTTTGGATCAGTCATCAAATTAAACCCAATTAATGAACCAGTTGACGATTAATCTGTAAATTTAAAAGCCAATATCACTCTATGGGCCCCATCAAAGTTGCCATCGCAGACGATCATAAGATATTTCGCAAAGGCGTTATTCTTTCTCTGCGGCCTTATACAAATATTAAATTTGTGCTGGAAGCTGAAAATGGACA
>JAEUVR010000178.1 GCA_016786785.1 Chitinophagaceae bacterium | reverse complement strand
AAACATCAATAAGACGCAGGAATAAAAAAAAGTAGGGCGCCGAAGCTTAACTATTTTATAATGGCGATCTGAAAATAAGGAGCAGAATAACTACTTCGCCGCCTTGTTCGAGAAAATTTCTTAGCGTAGAAAGGGCTTTCGACATGTGTTCCTTAACCGTATTGGGAGAGATCTGTAGCTCTTCGGCAATATCAGCATGGCTTTTTCCCTGCTTCCTGTGGAGTTCAAACACCCTCCGACGCGCCGGGGAAAGCGTATTCAAGGCTTTGTCAATAAGGTTGTCATAATGCTCCAACTCCTTTAGGGAATGCCCCTCGGCAGCGGATAAATTCAACAAATAATGATGCCGCAACCGATCTTTAAGACGACGCTCGGTAGCCATACGCCGGGTCAGGTCAACCGTCTTGTTGTGACAAATCCGGAATAAATAACCCCTGAAATGTTCCTTTATTTCCAGCTTTTCTCTTATCTCCCATATTTTAAGAAACACCTCGTGGACAATATCTTCGGCCGCTTCGGGCGCTTTTACCAGGCTAACGACATAACGATACAGCGGCTTATTATAACGGTCATAAAGTTCCGCAAAAGCCAGCTTATCGCTGCTGCGCAGGAGCATAAGCAATTCCCCATCCGAATATGCCGAATAAGTAGAAATAGGCAATAATTTTATCAAATAAAGATAATAATTCCTTAACAACTTAATTGCTTAAGAGATAAGCGCTCAAGAGAAGTTTGGAAAACTATTAGGAAATGGCCGTTTTCAACGCCATTCCATTAAAAATTCTCCTTAACTGTTTCATAATCTAAAATTAATATTCTCATAATAACACATACCTACTTTCGCGGGCAATTAATAAACGCTCATGAAGAACACCTCCTTTGTAATAACCGTATGTATACTGTTATTACAGCTCTCCGCCTCCGCGCAGAATTCATTTCTCCGTATTAAAATCAAAGACAGCGACAACCTCAACTTACCCGGCGCTTCCGTAGTGTTAAAGCCCGGCAATATTTTCGGCGTAACCGACCAACAGGGCGAACTGCTGCTTTCCGGCATAAAGCCGGGCAATTATACGATTACCATATCTTATATAGGATACGACAATATAGAGAAGCCCGTTGCGATAGCAAACGCCGGCTCTTCAATTACCGAAACGCTCAAACCATTAGCTACGATCGGCAAGGAAGTGGTGGTGCTGGGCGATCGTCTGAAAGGGCAGGCAAAAGCGCTTAACCAGCAAAAAAACAGCGATAATATCAGCAACATAGTGAGCAGCGACCAGATAGGACGTTTCCCGGATGCAAATATAGGCGACGCCATCAAACGCGTTCCGGGCATTACTATGCAAAACGACCAGGGCGCAGCGCGCAATATCATTGTAAGAGGGATGGGTCCGGAATTTAATGCCGTAAGCCTTAACGGAGAACGCATACCTTCCGCCGAGGGAGACAATCGCAGGGTGCAAATGGATCTAATTACCGCCGATATGGACGCCGACGCTATAGGCGGTTCCGTAAATCTTATCACCCGTTCGGCGCCGAACGGGTTGCGCGTATCTGGAACAGTTAGCGGCGGTTATAACGCTATCAGGGATGGCTTTATCGGCAATGCCAACCTAATGATCGGCACACGCACGCACAACCAGAAATTTGGCTTTGTATTAAATGGATCATTCAATAAGAATACATACGGTTCAGACAATATTGAAGCGGTATGGAGTAAGGATGCCAATGGTCGCGTTTTTGTAAGCGACCATGATCAACGGGTCTACAATGTAACCCGCGTTCGCAGAAATCTTTCCGGGACCATCGACTACCGCATAGACAACCTGAACAGTATCGGTTTAACGGGCACTTATAACTGGCGGGATGACCGCGAAAACCGTTTCCGCCTGCGTCACCGTTATCGCGGAGATGCGGAAGATTATGCAGACGACCTGGTATACAATACCGCTGGAGATATAGTAAGCTATAAAAATGGCGAAGTACTTCGTCAAACCAAAGGAGGGCTCGATAACAGCCGTAATAAATCTGCCAGGCTGGAAGATCAACGCGTTCGCACCTTAGCGTTAAAA
>JAEUVR010000085.1 GCA_016786785.1 Chitinophagaceae bacterium | reverse complement strand
CCCTATTGCGAGAAGAGAGTTCTGGAATATGATCTACCAGGCTGCGGAAAGCGGGATAACGGTTTTCGTCACCACCCATTATATGGATGAGGCGGAGTACTGTAACCGGGCATTGATCATGGTGGATGGCAGGGTGGAAGCATTGGATACGCCCGCTGCCCTAAAACAAACTTTCCATGCGGCGTCTATGGACGAAGTGTTCCTAACGCTGGCGAGAAAAGCAAAAAGGAGCGAATAAAATAGCGCGCGCATGCGAAGGTTATTGCATTTATAAGGTTTTACTTCATAAATCAGGCGGATGAAACAGTTCTGGTCGTTGGTTAAAAAAGAATTCTATCATATCCTGCGCGATAAACGCACGATGCTGATCTTACTCGGCATGCCTATCGCTCAGATCATACTTTTTGGATTTGCCCTGACCAATGAGGTGAAGAATGCAAAGGTTGCGGTACTTGATCTTTCAAAAGATCATTCGACCTTGTCCATTATACAGGAAATAGGCTCCAGCAGGTATTTCGATATTGTTCGGGAACTGTCCGACGACAAAGAAATAGAGGAAATATTTAAGGAAGGCCGGATAAAGCTGGCGATTGTTTTTCCGCATCGTTTTGAAGAGGACCTGCGCCATCTGCACAAGGCGCAGGTGCAGCTATTGGCCGATGCGACGGATCCCAATACGGCCAATGTGTTGACGCATTATGCAACCGCCGTGATCATGGATTACCAGCAAAGGTTTACCCATGACCGGAAGCTGCCGTATACAATCAATACCGAGGTAAGAATGCTGTATAATCCGCAATTGAAGGGCGCATACAGCATGGTTCCGGGCGTGATGGCTATGGTATTGATGCTGGTATGCACCATGATGACCGCCATCACCATTGTAAAAGAAAAGGAGATGGGAACGATGGAAGCAATGTTGGTTTCGCCCTTGCAGCCCCTGAAGATCATCATAGCCAAAGCGGTCCCGTATCTGTTGTTATCCGTCGTCAATATAGCGAGTATTTTATTGCTGAGCGTGTTTGTGCTGGAAGTCCCGATCAATGGCAGCCTCAGTTTGCTGGTATTGGAGAGCATTCTATTCACGCTTACCTGCCTGGCTTTTGGCCTGCTTATTTCCACTTCCACCGATTCGCAGCAGACGGCTATGTTTATCTCGCTGACGGGAATGTTTCTCCCGACCGTTATGTTAAGCGGTTTTATGTTTCCCGTAGAAAATATGCCGCTTGTATTGAGGGCGATCTCCAACGCGGTGCCTGCTAAATGGTATTATTCGATAGTTAATGCCGTAATGATCAAGGGCGCGGGCATTGGGGAAGTATGGAGGGAGACCCTGGTATTGACCGGGTTCCTGGCGTTTTTGCTTTTGCTAAGCATTAAAAAGTTTAAAATCAGGCTTGCATGAGAACCTTGCGCTTTTTATTGCAGAAGGAATTCCGGCAGATATTCCGCGACCCCTCGATACTGCGGGTCATCTTTATGATGCCGGTCATGCAACTGCTGATCCTTCCCTGGGCGGCAGATTACGAGATAAAGAATATCCGCGTCATTATCGTAGACAACGACCATTCCGCTTATTCGCGCCAGTTGATCTCAAAGATCACCGCCTCCTCTTATTTTTTACTGGAAGATTATAGTCCTTCTTATGATCAGGCGCTGAAAAGGATTGAAGCAGGCCGCGCGGATATTATTCTGCAGATCCCGTTGGATTTTGAAAAGAACCTGGTAAAAGAAAACGAATCGACTCTTTTTATGTCGGTGAATGCCATTAATGGGGTGAAGGCCAACCTGGGCAGCGCTTACTTAGGCAGCATCATCCAGGATTATAACAGGGAGGCCAGGTTAAAATGGATACAGCTTCCCCGCTTTAATCCTGAAACAACTATCGAGGTAACTTCTTCAAATTGGTTTAACCCGTTGATGAGTTATAAATTTTTTATGGTGCCGGGCATACTGGTACTGTTGATCACCCTGGTAGGCGCCAATCTGGCCGCGTTGAATATTGTAAAGGAGAAAGAGATCGGCACGATAGAGCAGATCAATGTTACCCCGATCAGGAAATACCATTTTATCCTGGGCAAGCTGATCCCGTTCTGGCTATTGGGCTTATTGGTCCTTACCCTGGGAATGCTGATCGCGCGTTTTGCATATGGCATTATCCCTGTGGGCAGCCTTCTCGTTATCTATGGTTTTTCCGCCGTATACCTGCTGGCGGTGTTGGGATTGGGTTTGCTTATTTCAACCTTTACGCATACCCAGCAACAGGCCATGCTGATCTCGTTTTTTATGATGATGGTATTTATCCTGCTGGGAGGGTTATACACGCCTATCGAGAGCATGCCGGTATGGGCGAAATGGATTGCGGCGATAAACCCGGTGGCTTATTTTATTGAAGTGATCAGGATGGTCATGCTGAAGGGGAGCGCGTTTGCCGATATCAGTCGCCATCTGCTGATCATGTGCTGTTTTGCGCTGGTCTTAAATACCTGGGCGGTGTTCAGTTATAAGAAAAGATCCTGATCGGCAGCGGCGCATTCAGTTTCAACCTTAACGTTTTATGGGCCTACGGATAAAAATCAAAATACCTCGCCGCCACTGGTTATTATAATTTGGGCGGGTATTTGCATTTTGTTTAAATTTAGATATCTAAATAATGCTGCCATGATACGGTTAAATGAATTACACCCGGGAAACATCGTTTTAGCTGAATATGAAGGCCAGAAACGCGAGGGCGTGGTAACCGAACTCAATCACGAAGACAAAGAGGTTTGCGTAGAAACGGATGTGCAGGAGTTTTGGTTTTCTCCCGAACAGCTATACCCGATCCCGCTTTCGGAAACCCAGCTGTTAAAACTGGGGTTTGAGGAAAAACATGACGGACAGCCCGGAACAAAGTATATGAAAAATTCCTTTCGCTTGCAGTTAGCGCAGCCCGGCGATTTTTCTAGTTTGGATATCTGGTGGCGCGAAGACCGGCGTCATCTCAAGCATTCCCTCTATGTGCATGAGTTGCAGAATCATTATTATCAAATGACCAAAGTGGAGCTGAACGCGTAATTTAATTATGGAAAAAATATGTTTCCGCACGCTATGCGCTTTTTCTTTTATTGCGTTTTTATGTAAGATAAGCGGGGCCCCTGAATCTTGAATCTCTCTTAATCCACTTTGCATGACGCTGAAACCATCAAGAAAGGGGCTGATCCTTTTAACGATCATAATTACCGCTGCAGCGACAGTATGGGCGATCAGTTCTTCCAGGTCGACGGTCGATTTCAATACGCAGGTAAAGCCGGTCATCAATAAAAAATGTATTTCCTGCCATGGAGGAGTGAAGCAACAAGCCGGCTTCAGCCTGCTTTTCCGCTCCGAAGCGCTTGCCGCAACGGAGTCCGGCAAACCTGCTATCATTCCCGGCGATCCCGACAATAGCGAACTGATCCGCAGGATCGAAGCAACGGATCCTGAAGAAAGGATGCCTTACAAACATGAACCCCTGCAGCCCGAACAGGTGAAAATTTTCAGGCAATGGATCAAGGAAGGCGCTCAATGGGGCGATCACTGGGCCTATATTCCGGTAAAGCCCGTCGCTCCTCCAACGCAAAAAAGCTCCTGGTTCGCAGCAGACCAACCGCGCTGGGGCCTTAACGATATAGATCTTTTTGTGTACGACAGGATGCAAAAAGAGAACCTCATGCCCTCGCCGCAGGCGGATAAAGCTACCTTGTTAAGAAGACTTAGCCTGGATCTGATCGGCATGCCTGCTCCTCAGGCTATTGCTTCGCAGTTTTTGAACAACGATGATGCGCATGCGTATGAAGACCTGGTAGATTCCCTGCTGGCTTCTCCTCATTTCGGCGAAAGATGGGCTTCTTTATGGATGGATATCGCCCGCTATGCGGATACCAAGGGATATGAATCGGATTATAACAGGAATATATGGAAATACCGCGACTGGCTGATCAGGGCTTTTAATGAAGATAAACCTTATGATGTTTTTCTGACCGAACAGATGGCCGGCGACCTGCTGCCCAACGCTTCGGATGCGCAATACCTGGCCACGGCCTTCCATCGCAATACGCTCACCAACGACGAAGGCGGAACGGATAATGAGGAGTTCAGGACCTATGCGGTGCTCGACCGGGTGAACAATACCTGGGAGGGTATTCTTGGTTCTACATTTGCCTGCGTGCAGTGCCATGCCCATCCTTATGATCCCTTCAAGCATGAGGAGTATTACAAGTTTGCCGCTTTTTTTAACAATACCCGCGACGAGGATACCGAGATGGACTATCCGCTGTTGAGAGAATATGAGGATGCCGATAATCTTAAATTGGCGCAATTGAAGGAATGGTTGCAACAACATGCGGATAAGGCGAGAGCGAATGAGATCGTCGGCTTTTTAAAGACCTGGCAGCCGACCATCAACTCCATTACATCCGATGAATACGAAAATGCAGCCCTGTCCAGCAACTGGTATGCGGCGTTGCGCAATCACGGATCATGCCGGGTGAAAAACGTGCAGCTTGATAACCGGAACAAACTGATCTACCGCTACCGTACGAATGCTTCCAAAGGCGTATTGACCATCCGCCTGGACCGGCGCGACGGGGAAATCCTGAAGTCCGTAGCGCTGAAGAATACGAGCTCGGAATGGGCGCTTGCAGAACTGGATTTTGGAGAGGTAACGGGTACGCATAATCTATATTTTGGGTTTGAGCACCCTGAACCGTTCGATCCCAACCGCTCCGGCGTTTATCTCGATTGGTTTTATTTTACCAATCAGTTTCCCGGAAAAGGGGCCGATGGGTATGAGCAGGCATTGTCGTCGTTCTGGCGGCTGATGAATGCGAAGGTTACGACCACCCCCATCCTGACAGAAAACCCTTCAGATCTTTTTCGTCAAACCAATGTTTTTGAAAGAGGTAACTTTTTAACAAAGGGAGAGAAGGTGGATCCGGACGTGCCTCACTCGCTTAACCCGATGCCTGCCAACGCTCCCCGTAATCGACTGGGACTGGCGATGTGGCTGACAGATAAAAAGAATCCATTGACCTCCAGGACGATGGTGAACCGGTTATGGGAACAGCTTTTTGGAAGAGGGATCGTAGAGACGCTGGAGGACATGGGCACGCAGGGAGAAGCGCCGATAAACCAGGACCTGCTTGATCATCTTTCCTGGGAGTTCATGACCACCGATCAATGGAGCGTCAAAAAGCTATTAAAGAAAATGACGATGTCGGCCGTTTACCGGCAGGATTCAAAAACCAGCGATGAGATGCTGGAGAAAGATCCTTATAATAAATTTCTTGCGCGCGGCCCCCGCGTACGGCTGTCCGCCGAACAGATCAGGGACCAGGCTTTGTCGCTCAGCGGACTGTTAAGCGATAAGATGTATGGCCCCAGCGTGATGCCCTGGCAGCCCGAAGGGATATGGTTGTTTGCGTATAATGGAGCGCAATGGAAAAAAAGCGAAAATGAGGACCAGCACAGAAGAGGCTTATATACTTATTGGAAACGCACAGCGCCCTATCCATCGATGATCGCTTTTGACGCGCCGGAAAGAATGAGCTGCACGCCGCGCAGGGTCAATTCCAATACGCCATTGCAGGCGTTGGTGACGTTGAATGATTCGGTTTACCTGGAAGCCGCTCAGCATTTTGCTTACCGGATGCAGGCATTGGGAGGGGCGGACCCGGAGCAGCAGATCAGCAAGGGCTATGCGCTGGCAATGGTAAAGCCCATCAGCGAACCCAGGTTGGAGTCTTTGAAAAAACTATATCAAACCTCCTTGGCTGAATTTAAGACTGACGCGCATAAAACGGCGGAGATGACCGGGGCGCCTGATAAAATTGATAAGAAAAAGAAGGCTGCCGATAACACAACAAAACGCTATGATCCAGAAACAGCGGCCCTGATCGTGGTGGCCAACGCTATGCTCAATCTTAATGAAGTGATCACCAAGAACTAAAAAATGACACAGAAAGAATTACATAACGAACGCCTGATAAAGGAGGCAAATGAAGCCAGGATGCGGATGCATACCCGTAGGCATTTCCTGAAGGAAAGCGCCATGGGGCTTGGTTCGCTTGCCTTGGGCGCCCTATTGCAATCCTGTGGTTCCGGCGCTCCTGCTTTACCTGAAGCGGCAAATCTGTTTGATCCTGCGCATCCGTTGACCCCCAAGTTTCCTATGTTTCCGGCAAAAGCCCGAAGCGTTATTTATTTGCACATGGCCGGCGCGCCTTCGCAATTGGAACTGTTCGATTACAAACCTGAATTGATGAAGCTGGATGGCATAGAATGCCCTCCCTCCTTGCTTGAAGGAAAACGTTTTGCTTTTATTCGAGGCGTTCCCAAGATGTTAGGTCCGCAGGC
Organism: Chitinophagaceae bacterium; assembly: GCA_016786785.1. Classification (GTDB taxonomy): domain Bacteria; phylum Bacteroidota; class Bacteroidia; order Chitinophagales; family Chitinophagaceae; genus Flavitalea. The sequence goes on along the minus strand of JAEUVR010000085.1, from coordinate 2,209 downwards.
GAAATTTAAGCGGCATGGCCAGAGCGGCGCCTGGATCTCCGACAGGCTTCCCCATCTTTCCACGGTTGCGGATGAGATCAGTTTTTTAAAAGCCTGCACTACCGATCAGTTTAATCACGCCCCTGCGCAATTGTTGATCCATACAGGTTCGCCGAGGCTGGGCCGCCCTAGTATCGGATCATGGGCAACCTATGGGTTGGGCAGCGAAAACCAAAACCTTCCCGGCTTTGTGGCGCTTACTTCCGGGGGAAGCTTCCCCGATGCCGGCAAAAGCGTGTGGGGCAGCGGCTTCCTGCCTTCTGTTTACCAGGGGGTGCAGTGCCGGAGCCAGGGAGATCCCGTATTGTTTATCAATGATCCGAAGGGAATGAGCAGGGATATGCGTAAGGCTTCCATCGATGCGATCAACGAGGTTAACCAGGAAGAATATAAAGAATACAACGATCCCGAAACCTTATCGCGCATTGCTCAATATGAAATGGCGTATAAGATGCAGATCTCTGTTCCGGAAGTGATGAATATCAACAACGAGCCCCAATATATTCATGAAATGTACGGAACGCAACCGGGAAGGGAATCCTTTGCCAACAACGTATTACTGGCAAGAAAGCTGGTGGAGAACGGCGTTCGTTTCGTGCAGTTGTTCGATTGGGGATGGGATACGCATGGCACTTCCGCCGATGGCTCGCTGAATATAGGATTTATTAATAAATGCAGAAGCATAGACAAGAGCATTACAGCCCTTATCCTGGATCTTAAACAAAGAGGCTTGCTGGAAGAGACCCTGATCGTATGGGGCGGCGAATTTGGCAGGACCCCGATGCAGGAGAATAGGGAAGGAAAAGAAATGATGTTCAAAGGACGCGATCATCATGTGGATGCGTTTACCTGCTGGATGGCCGGGGGAGGCGTAAAAGGAGGCGTCAGCTATGGCGAAACCGATGAGATCGGCTACAGCTCCATCAGCGGAAAAGTTACCGCATTTGATATGCAGGCGACAATATTGAATCAACTGGGATTCGATCATGAAAAATTTACTTACCAATTCCAGGGAAGGCCCTTCCGCCTGACCGATGTTGAGGGCGAGGTGATCCGCGATATTCTGGCATGATAAAAACTCTTTTCCTTGATCTTACTTTCTTTATCTGAACTTATTGGTCGCTTTCATCCTGTGCTGGTCCATTTGCCTATCGGTATACTGGCGCTCGCCGGGTTATTCCTGCTGCTGCCGGCGCGCGGCCCATTTATCCGGTTGCGATCGTCGATCACGCCTATTTTATTGATAGGTTTTATCAGCGCGGTATTTTCCTGCATCACTGGATATGTTTTATCGGGCAGCGGAGATTATCCGGAACGACTTGTAGGCATTCATCAATGGATGGGCATCGGCGTAACGGTTGTTACGGGAGGTATCCTGCTGACGCGCATTAAGCCGTCGGGAGAAAAATGGCAATGGCCGCTTGGCATCGTGTTGCTGTTATTGTTATTGTTCACGGGCCACCAGGGAGGTTCCTTAACGCATGGGGAAGACTACCTGACGCAACCCCTGAATAGTATGCTGGGAAGAGATACTACGGTTATTATAAAACGTAAACCCCTACCGGATGTGCAGGAAGCGATGGCCTATGCCGATGTGATCCAGCCTGTGCTGCAGGCAAAATGTTTCGGCTGCCACAGCGCATCGAAACAAAAAGGAAAACTTCGGATGGACCAGCCGGCCTTACTGATGAAAGGAGGGAAGAATGGCGAGATAATTATGCCCGGAAAATCCGCTGAAAGCGAAATGATCATCCGCATACTGCTTCCCAAAAATGACGAACACCATATGGCGCCCAAGGATAAGCCCCAGGCTACCGAGCAGGAAACCGCCTTGTTAAAATGGTGGATCGATAACGGCGCCAGCTTCGACAAAAAAGTGAAAGAGCTGCCGCAACCGGAGCCGATCAGGCCTGTCCTTTTGGCGTTGGAATACGAAGAGGAGGAAGATAAAAGCATACCGAATATCCCATTATCTCCTGTTGAACAAGCCGATGAACAAGCCATCCAGGCATTACGCGACGCGGGCGCGGTAGTTTTGCCCGTCGCTGCGGGTAGCCATTACCTGTCTGCCAGCTTTTTCACTTCGACAGATTCGACGGATCTGATCATGCCCTTGTTGTTGCCCTTAAAGCGGCAACTGGCATGGATAAAATTGGGCAATACAAAGATC
>JAEUVR010000142.1 GCA_016786785.1 Chitinophagaceae bacterium | reverse complement strand
GCGGAGATCGTCAAGCGTTTTTGTCGCATCCGTTCCGATATAGGTATTATTGGTTTTATCAATAAAATATTTATCCTGGCTATTGTCGACCTGGTAGGTATTCCCTTCGCTATCCCTTACCGTGTGTTCGCCCTTGATGCTATTTAAGAATTTTTCGTGCTGGACATCCTGCGCCTGCTGGTTCCTTCTCCACTGTTCGTTGCGGGCGTCCGCAGCCTGCTGCAGATCGGCCATCCTTTGCTGATGCGCGTTGGCGCTGCGCTGAATATTTGCCATATTCTGCTGATGCTGTTGCGTCATCCGCTGCGTATTCTGTTCTATCATGCTCATGGTCTGCTGGTGTTTCGCCTGCTGCGCCTGCTGCCATTGCGGGTTAGCTGCTTTTGATTCCATCATTTTTACCATCATTTCCGCTGCGGCTGCAGGCTCGCCGGCTGTGCAAAACCCGCTGGCTTCGGGCAGCCACATTTTCCCCATACCTATGACAGTCCCGTTGAGCTCGCCATGAATGACGCGCCCCTTTGATCGATACTCGAAGCGATAGCTGGCATTGCTGACTTCCGCATTGAACGACGCTTTCTCCATCTCCTTTCTTTGCAACGCCAGTAAGGGGCGGTTATCGAATTTTTCAATGATGCGAAAGCCCTCGAGCTGACCAAAATGCTTCTGGAGATAATTGCTGAAATAATTTTCCGCCGTAACATATGCAGCCACCTGGTAAGGATATTTCATGTTAAACTGCCGGTAAGGTTCTTCAAAACCCGAACCCGGAACAGTGTATACCGGAAGGCGTGGATCGCCAATATAGATCACCGTACTTTTATCCGGAGAAACGGCGGTGACCAGCGAGCGCGGGCTCCCATGCGCCCGGTGCAACAATGCCGTGTTCGTCCAGCCTGAAGGCATATTAACAGAGAAACTGTTCTCTGTCATGTCGGCAACATTGCTCCATTTAACGGGAGGGGCGCTTTGTTCGGACTGCGGAATATCTTTATCCGCAATACTTCCGGAAGAGGCTTCATTCATTGCCTCAACCGCCGGTTTTTCGGGCTTTGCGATATGCCCGTTTCGTTCAAGCGCTCTCTGAAAAGCCTCATTTTCAGGGACGCCGCCGCACGCCAATGCGATCATGATAACAGGCAAACGAATGCCGACGGTTATTTTCTTCATATTATGCTGGTTTATCTATGTATATCGGCCAATGCGTCTATATGTCATCATTTGCCGGCGCTTGTATTTCTTCCCCTGATTTTAAGCGCAAGATCCGGCAGTTGCCTTAATGCGCCTCCGGGCGCCCGTAATCAACCACTCCGGGGATACTAAGCAGCCCGCCCCTGTCTGCCCGCGCTCCTTCCGTAATACAGCGATCGGGCGCTGTCCCTGACCTGTTATTATCGAATGTAAGGTAAATCTTATATTTGTGAAGCAACCCTAACAGGCTTAAAACGATCTTTAATGCATGCTTCTCCTTTGGAGAACATTGCGATAAACGAGTTTTGATCTAAAATCATTTTTAATTATTTTTCCAAAAAAGCATAGCTCATGCAAAAGAAAAGAAGGGCCTTCCTTAAGCTATCCGGCATGGCATTGACTGCCAGCGCCCTGCCATTCAATATTATCCATGCGCAACCCCGCAACAAAAAAATAAATGCCGATACGCTGAAAGTAGGGTTGATCGGATGCGGCGGCAGGGGTAGCGGAGCCGCAAACCAGGCCTTAAGCGCCGACCCCAACGTGGTATTGCATGCGATGGGCGACCTGTTTGCCGACCAGTTGCAGAAATCTTTAACAAACCTGCAGGAGATCCATGGCGACAAGGCGAATGTAAGCCCCGAACACCAATACGTAGGCTTTGACGCTTATAAAAAAGTGCTGGCATCCGGCGTCGACGTCGTCATACTGGCTACCACCCCCAGCTTTCGCCCGCTCCATATAGAAGCGGCAGTAGAAGCGGGAAAACATATTTTCTGCGAAAAACCCGTAGCCGTAGACGCGGCGGGCATCCGCAAAGTGCTTGAGGCGTCGAAAAAAGCCAAAGCAAAAAATGTAAGCATTGTTTCGGGGTTCTGCTGGCGTTTTCATGAGCCCAAGCGCGTTATATTTGGTAAAATCAACGCCGGCGCTATCGGAAAGGTTTCTACGGTATACAATACTTATAATACCGGCGCCACCTATCGCAGTTGGCAGGATCAAAATCCAAGGCTGGAATCGGCGGAATGGCAATTGAGGAACTGGCCTTTTTTTAACTGGCTATCCGGCGATCATCTCGTAGAGCAGGCAGTGCATAGCGTGGACATGATGAACTGGGCTTTTGGCGATGTTAACCCGGTAAGCGCCGTCGCAACAGGAGGCAGACAGGTAAGAGTCGACCCCAAAACAGGAAACATATACGATCATTTTGCCATCACTTATGAATATCCCGGCGGCGCCAAGGGATTCCATATTTCCAGGCAGCAGGCCGGATGTGAGAACAGCTATTCGGTTGAAGCCTGGGGCTCAAAAGGACGCGCCCTGATAGATTGCTCAAGGAATATACACCAGATAGACAATAACGGCAAGCTGTGGAATTATAACGGCGAACAAAATGATATGTATCAAACAGAACACGACGAATTATTTGCAGCTATACGTAAGGGTAAGACCATCAGCCAGGGCGACGCGGTAGCCCGCGGATCAATGCTTGCCATTTTCGGACGGATGGCGGCGTATACCGGAAAAAAAATCGCCTGGGATGAGGCGATAAATTCGCAGGAAATCCTGGGGCCCGATCCGTCTACTTATCATTTTGACTTAACTATACCCGTTACAGCAGTGGCGAAACCTGGCGTAACGCCATTCAAATAATCATTCATGCAAAGACGCACATTTATCAAAAACAGCAGCCTGATCGCAGCCGGCGCAGGCATTGGACTTCCTACGACAATATTTGAACAGAAAAATATTCTCAAACCTAAGATCAAAAAAAGTTTGAAAATAGAAATGGTTCAGGGTAAAATGTCCATAATGGACAAGTTCAAAATGCTGAAAGAGCTTGGCTATGACGGCGTAGAATTCAGCTCTCCGCACGAATACAACCATAAAGAGATCCTTGCCGCAAGAGACAAAACAGGGTTGGAAATCCCCGGCGTTGTCAACTCCGAACACTGGAAATCGCCTCTCTCTCACCCCGATCCCAAAGTGCGCGAAAAATGCTTTAATACCGTCATAACGGCTATGGAAGATTGCAAGCAATATGGCGGCACAACCGTATTGCTCGTTGCCGGCGTAGTGAACGACCAGATCAGTTATACCGACGCATACAAACGCACGCAGGCTGAAATAAAAAAGCTGATCCCTCACGCCGAGAGAACAGGGATAAAGATCGCCATTGAAAATGTATGGAACAATTTCCTGATCAGCCCTATTGAAGCGGCCAGGTATATTGATGAGATCAATCATCCCCTGGTGGGCTGGTATTTTGACATAGGCAATATCTTACGTTACGGCTGGCCCGAACAATGGATCGAAAGGCTTGATAAACGCATTATGAAGCTGGACGTTAAAGAATACAGCCGGAAAAAGCAGAACGATGAAGGCCTCTGGAAAGGGTTCGACGTGGAATTAATGGAGGGCGATAACAACTGGCCCGTGATCGTCCAGGCGCTTGAAAAGATCGGCTATAACGGTTGGGCATCCGCCGAAGTGCCTGGCGGCGACAGGGAACGCCTGAAACTGGTCATAGACAGGATGAACAAAATTTTTAACGACTAAGGTTTGTCCGCTTTTTAGTTTTATCCGGTCGTCTTTCAATACTCCGCAGAAGCAGAATCCGCCAAATAAGCAGGTTCCACAACTGGACAGTTTATTACCGGTTTAAGAGCGGGTTCCATACTTTCTACTGCACATTTAAAGCATGGCCCTGCCTCTGCTGTTTATTTTGTCTACCGCTTCTTTAAACCAAACGCCGACATTTCTGCAGTTTGCCGATTGCCGGACAATTCAAAATTTACTTTAAATTGAACGGTATTTGACCCTTATGGAGATGATCAAAAGAATATCTCAGTTGTGCGGAAGGATCATCCATGGCAGGTTTTCCGTATTATTTGCAATCTTAAAGCTATATATCGCCCTTTCGCTCCTTGTCAGGATAATTTTCTTTATTTGGTCGCTAAAAGAAATTGATCTCCATTTAACCACTGTTCTAAGGGTATTCTTTACAGGGTTCTTATTCGATCTGACGATCGGGCTATGCTTTGCAATGCCTTACGCCATTTATCTTTTGTTGTTTCCGAAAAGATGGATCGGATCAATATTAGATAAGCTGTTTACCTGTTTTTATCTTGCTGTAATACTTATTATCATTTACTTCAGCCTGATGGCGGAATTTCCTTTCTGGGATGAATTTGGGGTCCGGTTCAATTTTATCGCCGTTGATTACCTGATATATACTTACGAAGTACTTGAAAATATTAATCAGTCATACTCCTTGACGCTGATCATTGGCATTTTAATAACCTTGGTAATCCTGACGCTGTACTTCTTTCAAAAAACAGGCGTCTTCAAAAACGCGTTTTCAGATAAACGTCCTATACGATTAAGAATAGCCTGCGCTGTATTGCCGTCGCTTATCGCTTTTTTGTTATTAAGCGTAACAAAGAATAAACAGGCCGATTTCAGCAATAATCTTTTAATGAATGAAATTGGAAAAAACGGCGCTTACTCTTTCTTTGCCGCTTTCCGGTCAAATGAACTGGATTATAATAGTTTTTATGCCAGGCTCGATGAAAAAGAAGCCTATTCCATACTAAAGAAAAATATTTTACAGGAAAATCAAAACTATACCTCCCCGAAATGGGATGATATAACCAGGACCGTTAAAAGCGGGAATAATGAAAGCCGCCCCAATATCATCCTGATTGCTATAGAAAGTTTTGGCGCCGAATTCCTTTCGGCATTTGGCAACAGGAATAAGCTTACGCCTAATTATGACAGTCTTGCCCATAAAAGCATATTTTTCACCAACCTGTATGCAACCGGCGCCAGAACGGTAAGAGGCATGGAAGCGCTTATGTTATCTGTCCCGCCAACGCCAGGCAACAGCATAGTAAGAAGGCCGGACAACCAGCGGCTCTTTTCCATTGCCACTATTCTTAAACAAAAAAATTATCGCTCCTACTTCATTTATGGCGGCGATGGATATTTCGACAACATGAATAACTTTTTTGGCGGCCAGGGATTTGATATAGTGGACAGGAACAGGGGCAATCCATTGTCGGATAAAATCGACACCTATCGATACAATATCCCCGACCAGGAAGTCAGCTTTGAAAATGCCTGGGGAATTTGCGATGAAGACATATACAATCAGGCGCTAAAATATGCCGATAAAAGCAGCAATGCCAACGAACCTTTTTTTCAATTTGTAATGACTACTTCCAATCACAGACCCTATACCTTTCCTGCAGGAACAATAGATCTGGATCAAGGAAATAGAAACGCGGCTGTAAAATATACCGATTACGCATTAGGCCGGTTTATTGCGGAAGCGGAAAAAAAGCCCTGGTTCAACAACGCGGTATTTGTGATTGTAGCAGATCATTGCGCGAGCAGCGCCGGTAAATGGGAGATCAATATAGACAAACATCATATTCCGGGCATCCTCTATAATCTTCCCTATGCGCCTCAGAAGATAGACAGGCTGGTCTCCCAGATTGACCTGATGCCGACATTATTTGGCTATCTTAACTGGAGTTATGATACGGATTTATATGGCAAGGACATCAACCAAACAAAGACAGGCGACGAACGCGCATTTATAGGAAATTACAGAACGCTGGGACTATTAAAGGATAATATATTCACCCAGATCGACGACAGGAAACGCGTAAAACAATTTATCGTTTCGGAAAAAGACAAATCATTCACAGAATCAACAGCGACAGACAAAGTACTGGCGGAAGAAACGATCTCTTACTATCAAACCGCCAGCGAAAGATTTAAAAATGGCAAGATGAAAGAGCAATAAGGTTACAGCTTACGTCCATCTTTGCAAAGATCTGCGTAACGAATATTAACGCCAATCTTGCCACGGGGATCAGAACCGTTATTATTTCGTTGATGATTCAAATCAAAATAATGAACCAGGGGATTATTAACGGTCAGAACCGTTATTATTTCGTTGGTGATCTGGCTAATACTGGTCAAAAGCGAAACAAAAGATATTAATCCCTGTCAAAACAACATATTTTGTTTCTCTTCTTATCAGGATCATCCCTTACTGCGCCGAATTATATATGCTCACCGCATTTTTCATTTTTTTATTAGCGCTTGCGCCGATTGGAATGGAAATAGCCGCAAGGCCGGCGCCCGCGCCCGCCAATACCCAGTTCGGCTTTCCTCCTGCAATGGCAGTCCCCAGCGGCCAGCCGATCATGAACCCTCCTGCATATCCTAAAATAGCAGAAATAGTCCTGGAGGACCTGGAAGACCTGATCTGCCGGTAGGCCAGTTCGTTTGGCTTAAGCAGCTCCTCCAGTTGTTTTATTTTTAATTGTTTCCCTTCATGGTAAAACTGATAGCCTCCAAAGACCTTTCTCATTTCAACAGAGTCGGTCCGGCTTTGCATTTTATTGTCAGTTTCCTGCCCAAGACTTATTAGGGATATGGTTAACGCGGCGAATGTTAATAGCGCTATCTTTTTCATTTTGTTCAGGGGTTTTATGCTCATTTGTTTTTTAGCCGGCATAACGCTGATATCCTTGGGTAAGGGTATCTAATATATAAATGCTCGCAATGCCGGGGGGCAGGTCATTCATTTTAAAAATTAACGACTCAATGTAAGGAATATCCATGGTGAAAATAGATGATATTCATCATACGGTCATGAAACCCTTATCAATGATCGGTTCAACCTGCGTTTTCAGGAAATGGTAAAAAATTGGCAGCGACTCCGTTTCATCTCTGACTTTTTACGGCGCTGCGGACAAAAATTCAAGATGAGCCGCTGCCAAAAAATTAACCGTAAACCGATATAAGCTTTAATTTTGCTTCATGGCTTATACTGTTGGCAAAACACTCTTGCAAGGCTGGTTGCTCCTATGCCTCCTTTCACCCGCCGCCTATGCCCAGCATACGGTTAAAATAGAAATAACACAGACCCCGGATAAACATACTGGAGAGCCCGTATTCATTACCGGGAGTTTTAACGGATGGATCCCTGCTCAGGCCGAATGGCAAATGCAGAAGAATAATAGCGGAAACCATACGATAACGCTGCAAAACATTCGTAACGGGCTGCTGGAATTTAAATTCAACCGGGGCAACTGGCAAAAGCTGGAATGTACGCCTGAAGGCAGGCTGGCCAATCCCCGACAGGTAATGATCAAAAGCGATACCCTTATCCGCGCGGTCATTCAGGGCTGGCGCGACGATTACCCCGCTTCTACCGCTTCTTCCCGGGTCCATTTGCTGGACAGCGCATTTTTGATGCCCCAACTGAATGATCGCCGCGCCATCAACATTTACCTGCCCGCGAATTACCAACAGTCGAAAAAGCGATATCCTGTATTGTATATGCACGACGGGCAGGATCTATTTGACGAAGCTACTTCCCGGGGCAGGACGGGGCCTGTGGAATGGGGCGTGGATGAAACCATTGACCGTTCTGGAAAGGAGTGTATTGTTGTTGCTGTTAATCACCATACAGATAGAAACAGGCGGATACAGGAATATCTTATATATCCGAACCAGCAATACGATACGGCGTATGGCAGGGAATACCTTAGGTTTATAGCGGAAACCCTGAAACCTTATATTGATACTCATTACCGGACGCTGCCGGGAAAAGCCTCTACTTTTATGGCAGGCAGTTCCATGGGCGGGCTGCTCGCCTTGTATGCCGGGCTCTTATACCCGGATGTTTTCGGCGCCTTGGGCATATTATCGCCCTCTATCTGGCTGGATGAAGGAAATATCTATAAAACAATAGCCGCCATCAAACCTCGAAAGGCTTATGCAACACAGCGCTATTATTTTTATGGCGGCGGGAACGAAAACAGGATGAAGCCTGACAGCAGCTTTGTAGAGATGTCAACAGACGTAAACTCAGCCATAGCGGCATTACAAAAGAAAATACAGCCGGAAATAAAAAGCGCCTTCAACCCTGAAGGAAGGCATGGGCAGTGGTATTGGGGATTGACGTTCCCTGATTTTTACCAATGGCTGATGCAGCGACATAAAGAGTAAATCATGGATGCTGCGACAGCCAGCTATTGATCTTTTGCAAAAAAAGCTCCTGCGCCTGTATCATCCACGACAGGTCTTCACGTTGACTGGCAGTATGAAAATAACGATCCTTTACAAAGCCTTCCGGTTGCCTGATAAATCTTGTCTCGCTATAAACAGCGCATAAATGCTCAAATGACGAATAAATTTCCTGTATAGCGTTTGCAAGGGAATCCGACTGAGCGCTTGTATTGCCGCTATCAATTTTCTGTAAAACCAGCAGCAGGTTAGGCGTGGCAGATTGGAAACGACATAATGCAGCAGACAGGCGCCAAAAGTATTTATTGCGCATGGAGGCGCGCTCAAGTTCCTGCAACTTAGCCATAAGCTTAGGGTAGTCTCTCATAACGCTGTCCGATTTATCCAGCTTGTCTTTATATTTTTTCGTCCATGCTCCCGGTTTTGTTTTATCAGGCAACGCTATAATTTTAACGCCGTAATCCATTTGTATTTTCTCCCTGTCCTTCATTGGCTTTAGCCAGTGTTCCACCTGCTTTAAGCTTTGCAACATATTTTCGTCGTCCATCCAGGAGCCGTTTTCAAAAAGCGCTTCATACCAAAGTTCTGAGCCTGAACGAAGAGATGCATGAAGCGATGCCCATTGTGGAATAGAAATGCCAAATTCCTTACGGGCCCAGGCTTTGTCCAACGCTTCAAGGGATTTCTTTTTTGGCGCCCAACTATATTCGGCGGCCGCAATAAAGCCTTGCCAGTAATTTTCCATGTGCGGCGACTTATCATCCCATGCAGTGCAAAGCATGCTCGTTACGTTATTCTGCGCCGCAAGCTCGATAAAGCTCTTTATACAACTGTTTCCCGCAGAAGCGAAATCCCGTTCGCGGATATCAGGTTGAAAAAGTATGCCGCCTTCGCCATTCACGGCAGTAGCTATCATCGTTTGCAACCCGCGTTTGTTGTACCAGTCCAGCGCAAGAATATTTCCAGGCTGCGTAGCCATACCGTAATTCCAGCGCATATAAATACAGTTGCGCGGAAATAGGGGAAGAAGGCTGTCTAATAATGGCCTATTCCTGTTCCATACGCTATCCGCTTTATCCTTTGTCACCTCCTCATTCCATGTAGATTCATACAAACCTGATTCCTGCAAAATCATATCATCCCAAAAAATAGGGATCCGTCCATTGGCTTTCGCAAAGGAGCAAACCCTATTTAACCAGTAGAGGTTAAGCTCGCCCATACCATGTTGTTCCACAAAAGGCTTACATCTTTCACAAATGCCAATATTGCCTATCTCATCGCCGCCCACATGCAGGTATTTTGAACCTGGCGTCGCTTCGATAGCGTCGCGATAGAGATCGAACAACACCTGGTAAGCGCCCTCATTTAAAGGACAAAATGCCCAGTCATTCCAGGAAAGCTCGCGTAATGGAATATAACTTTCATGTTTCAGGATGAAAGAAGCGTGTCCCAGTCCCTGTACCAGGGGGGTAATTTCAATGTTTCTTTTTCGCGCATATTGCGTCAGCGCGGACATTTCTTCAATACTGATGGCGTGCGGAGCGCCTACCAACGGCTGGCGACGATAGCGTAACTTATCTTCAAATTCAAAAACAACGGCATTGATCTTATATCGCGCCAGCCGGTCAATGCTGTTATAATAATAATTCATGTGATCAAGATGGTGCTTTACGTCAAAATGCACTGCGCGATATGTCATGGCCGGATGATCTGAAATGGTCATCGCAGGCAACTCTTTTTTAAAATATTTTGCATCTTCTATCAACTGTTCTAACGACTGGCACCCGTAAAAAAGACCCGCCTCCCCGGCGGCAGCGATAACAATTTTGTTGCGCTCAATTTTCAGCTCATAAGCCTCTTTTGAGGCGAATCGGGTATCGGAAGTATCAAGCAGCAATACGAGATCGCCCTTAATTGAACTAACGGGTAAGGCGCGGAGATGTTCTCCCGGTATGGATAATGCCATCTCCTTTTTTAAATAAATGGTTCGGAGTTTCTCTACATTGAACCCTCTACCCGCCTGTATTGTCACAGACTGCGGTTCCGGTATAATACTGAAAGGTTCTGGTAGTTGCCCGGCTTTTGTATGAAAGCAACATACCGTTATAAGCGCAGTTAGAATTATCCTGTTTCTCATCATCTTTTTTATAATTTTCGTAACCGGACGATGGCGTAATTTATTGGCATAATCGCAATATCGCGTCTAAATATACTGTGAAATACGATCCCCATTGGCCCCGATCATGTTTTTCCTTATAATTGGTTCCGTTGGTTTTGCCCTGACGCTACTCTCTAATTGCCTGTCAGAACAATCAGCTTCTTTCCTTCCAGCTTTATTTTAATAGGACTTGATGCGAATAATTTAAGAATACCGGAGAGAGGAAGCGATCTTTCCATCTTCCCTGAAAAAAGATCGGATGACGCATTGCCATCGTATTCAACATCCAGGTCATACCAACGGCCGATCTGCCTGAAAATCGTTTCTACGCCGGCTTTGTTAAATTGAAAATAGCCATTTACCCAGGCCGTAGCCAATGCAGTATCGGCATTGGCTACATGCAATATTCCGGCGGCAGACAATTGAGCTTGTTTGCCGGGCGTTAGCATGACGCTGTTGCTGCCTGCAATAACTTTTACAGAACCTTCAATAAGGGTTGTTTCAATGCTTTTTTCGTCTTTGTAAGACATTACATTAAAATGAGTGCCCAGCACTTCTACCGTCATATTATCGAGTTTCACCAAAAATGGGGTTTTGGTTTTCCCGGTAGCATCTTTATATCCTTTTCGGAGTCGGGGCGCAATTTCAAAATAGCCTTCCCCGGTTAGCTCTACCAGCCGGTCATTGCCTGCAAAATAAGAAGGGTAACGCAATGAAGATTCCGCATTTAACAATATCCTTGACCCATCGGACAGCAATACCCTGTAGGGTCTGCCGCCACGGGGAACGCTGACGGTATGATACTCCGGGGCCGCCAAAACAGCATCTGTATTATAAGCTATTTCACCCTCCTTTAACTTCCTGATGCCATATTTGTCATCGCCGATAGCATTGCCGGAAGCTATGCTATCGAGCGGTATTTGTCGCCCATCAGGGAGAGTCAGCATGGTTTGGTTCACATTAGCCAATACATTTTCCGGCAGAAGGTTGATGTCATGCCTATGCGAGATGGGCTTCTCCGCATTGCCGGTTTTGAGCATAAAGTATATGGCAACGGCGCTGAATAAAATGATTATGGCAGCGACGGCCGCCCGCCATCCAATATAATAAGCGCTTTTTTTGCTTTCTTCAGGCTCGGTTGAATTTATTACCTTATCAAGCATAAGCCGCCAGTCTACCTTTTGTCCGGATTGCTCAGCCCCCTCTAATTGCCCCAGTTTTGCCTTTTCCCAAAGAGGTTTGTACAACTCTAACAGCTGATCAGATTCATCCTCATTCAAACCTTCCATCCACACTATTAGCTCATCAAATTCTGCCGATGTAATGGAGTGATTTCCGTACCTGGTCAGTAATAAATGTATTCTGTCCGAAACAGTCATGAAATAGGCTTTTCGTTGTATAAAAGTACTTTAACGCATAATAAAGACTATCGGGAGAGGCTTTTTAGCTAATCCAGCCGCTCTTTTTTTGCCGGGCCAGAGATTTTTTGTTAGCCGTATAATTATTTAGTATACTTGTCGACACTATCATATTATCAATGGAAGGGCGATTGCTTCAGGAGCAGTATTTTATCCGGATTTTCGAAAAATATAGATCCCCTGTATATGCTTATATCCAATCCGTAACGGGAGACGCTTATGCCGCAGAAGAACTCACGCAAGAGCTTTTTATTAAATTATGGAATAAAAAGGACCATTGGGAAAAAATTGAACTGATGGATCAATACATCAGGCGCATGGCTCATAATGCCTGCATGACCTGGTTTCGAAAACTGGCCCTGGATGAAAAGCTCCTGCTGACCGTAAAAAGCCGGCAACGGCTTGAGAGCAACAATGTTGAAAATCACCTCGACTACAAAGAAGCGCAGCAACATATTAAAGACGCCCTTTCAACGCTTTCTCCCCAACGGCGCAAGGCTTTTGAACTGAGCAGGCAACAAGGATTAAGGCTAAATGAGGTCGCCGAGGCAATGGGTATTTCATTTTATACCGCAAATCATCATCTGCGCGCAGCGCTTAGCCAAATAAGGGAATACCTGGTTAAGCGCGTAGGAGACAAGAACCTGCTGCTTTTTATACTACTTATCGTCAACTGATCATTCAACTTCGCAAAAAAAACAAAAAAAGTCGGCGCCGGATAGCTAATCATTTACTCTGAACCGTCTTTACATTTCTGAAGAAGCCTTCCATGCCTCCCAAAAAAACGCCACGACGGTAATCGTGGCGGGAGTAAAGGGCTTGTTCAAATAACTGGAACGCTATTTTTTAACCCAAAACTGATGCAAATTATGCATTTATTGGCTATTGATGGCAGCAGGGCGCCAAACTCCTGCTTTGCCATAAACAAAACAATCTGCTTAGCAATGAAATTGACCCTGGTCCTGATCACCGTTTTTATCATTAAAGCGTCTGCTACGGGGTTTTCGCAGCACATTACTTTTTCCGGTAAAGATGTGCCGCTTGAAAAGGTCTTTAAGGTAATAGAGGCGCAAACCGGCTACGTGGTATTTTATAGTTACAACGACATTAAAAATTCAACCGCTGTTACGGTAAACGCCACGCGCAGGACTATTGAGGAATTCCTCCAGGAATGCTTTAGCCTTCAACCGCTTCGGTTTGCGATTGAAGGTAAAACCATTCTCATCGCAAGAAAAGAGAATGCTCTTTCGGGCGAGAAGGCAGACCAGTTGGCTCCCCCAATAGAGGTTTCAGGAAATGTAAAAGATGAAAATGGAGCTCCTTTAAGCGGAGCTACCATATCTGTAAAAGGATCAAACGCAGCCGTGCAAACGGACGAAAACGGGCATTTTACCTTACGGACGGAAGAGGGAGCTACTTTAGTGATTTCATTTACGTCTTATATCAGCAAAGAAGTTAAGGTAAGCCGCTCTATATCCGTGATTAATATAGCCCTGGAACCGGATCGTAAAAATATTGACGAGGTTGTAATTACAGCTTTTGGGATTGAAAAGCAAAAAAGATCGGTCGGGTATACGCAACAAAGTATCGATGGGTCCAGTCTTACGCAGGCGCGCGAAGGCAACGTATTGAATGCGCTGAAAGGCAGGTTTGCCGGCGTACATATCAATCGTTCCAGCGGCGGACCTTCCGGGTCTTCTTATATCGCCATCAGGGGCAACAGCTCCCTGTCGCAACGGGATCAGCCATTATTTATAGTGGATGGGATGCCCATTAATAATGATAATCTTGGTCAGGTAAGAAGTCCTTTCGGCGGAAGGGATTATGGCGATGGCGTAAAGGATATTAACCCCGACGATATCGAAAGCGTAACGGTGCTTAAAGGCCCTAATGCCGCCGCGCTCTATGGTTCAAGGGGCGCAAATGGCGTTGTGCTCATTACAACCAAGAAGTCCGCCAAAAAGGGATTGGGCATTTCATTTAATTCTAACGCCACTTTCGATAAAATAAACCAGTTCCCCACATTTCAGGACAAATGGGCCGGAGGATATGATGACACTTATGAAGGATATTGGATAGATAGCGTCGAGGTCAACGGAACGAAATATCCTCTTCAACCGGACTGGATCGAGGACCAGTGGGGCGGCCCCTTAGACGGAAGGATGGCGGTTATTCAGACAATGCCTGAACTGGGCCCGGTTCCCATGTCGGCGCAGCCCAGGGACAATCTCAAAAACTTCTACCGTACGGGAGCCACGTATACGAATACTGTTGCGGTATCTGCCGGAAGGGAGAATGCAAACATGCGCCTGTCTATTTCAAATTTATCCAACAAGGGTATTATACCTAACAACTCGCTAAACAGGCAAACGATCAGCCTCATATCAGGCGCTAAGATCACAGACCGGCTTTATGTTGAAGCGAAAGCCTCCTATATACACGAAGCCAATAAGAACAGGCCCGTGATCGGATCGGATTTTCTGAATATTAATCGAAATTTCACCAGAATAGCGCGGCATATCAATCTTGACTGGCTGAAAAACTATAAAAACCCCGATGGCGGTATGACCAATTGGGTAAATAATGGCGCGATCATGAATCCCTACTGGGTCTTAAATGAAACCGGCGGGGACGACCAACGGGACAGGTTGATCGGGTATATTTCGCTTCAATATAAATTTACCGACTGGCTAAATTTCCGGGCAAGGGCGGCGCATGATGGATATACAGACGTCCGCAATGAATTTATAGGCAAGGGTACGCTTGCAGGATATACCGAAGGCGCGGTTAAAAGCTTTCAGTATAAAGTAAGCGAACTGAATACAGATGCGATATTGACGGCAAGCGGCAAGCTATCCAAAAAGCTGAACGGCTCATTGCTCTTAGGCGGCAACCTGTATAAAACATCTACCACCATTACCGGCTTTGAAGGATCGAATCTCAATTATGATAATCTTTATCATATATCCAATGCGAAGATCGTATCGCCTACCAACTACCTGGGTCGAAAAGAAGTGCAATCTGCATTTTTTAGCGGGGAACTGGCATACAATAATTATCTTTTTCTGAATATTACAGGACGTAACGACTGGTCATCTGCGCTGGGACAACCCTCCTTTTTTTACCCCTCTGTGAGTATCAGCAATGTGCTTACAGATTTACTGAAGGTCAATTCAAATATATTGAGTTACGCAAAACTGAGATTATCTTATGCGCAGGCAGGCAATGATGGAGCAATTTATCAAACCAAAACCGGCTATAGCATTCTTCCTATTGCTTCGGGATTTGGCGGACAACAGTTTGCGGCGATTAACCAGACGCTTACCAACAGCAAACTGAAAAACGAATTAAAGACCTCGTATGAATTTGGCGCTGATATCCGCTTGTTCTCCAACAGGATTGGCATTGATTTTACCTATTATGACGCCGCTACCACCAACCAGATCATACCCATACCCATATCGGCTTCAAGCGGTTTTACTACCCAGGTTATTAACGCGGGAAATATCAAGAACAGCGGCGTGGAAGTTTTCCTGAATGCAATTCCTGTACAACTTAATAACTCTTTTCGCTGGTCGGCCACATTAAATTTCTCTAAGAATAAGTCTAAAGTAATTGAGTTAACGGAAGGGATCACGAACCTTGTTCTTCTTTCCAGCGCCGGCATTTCAATAGAAGCGCGTCCGGGAGACGCATTTGGAAACATTGTGGGGTTCCCGTATAAACTTAGCCCCGATGGACGCAAAATAGTAGATGAGGGCGCATATGCACGCGGCGCCGCCCGGCAAGTGCTTGGTAATATTCAACCCGATTGGCTGGCAGGCCTGACCAACACATTCTATTTTAAAGGTTTTAGCTTAAGCGCATTGGTCGACGTAAGAAAAGGCGGGCAGGTATATTCAATGACCAAATATGACCAAACGGCAAGCGGCACCGGAAAATTTACAGAAGACCGCGATCATCTTGTTGCGAATGGCGTAGTGTGGGATGAGAGCGCCAGTAAATACGTGGAGAATACGGCGACTTCATTTGCGCAAAATTATTATGCCTACCGGGCATGGTTACAAATTCATGAAGAGTTTGTAACAGACGCAAGCTATGTCGCTTTAAGACAGGCCATATTGAGTTATGATTTTAATGCCAGCGCATTAAAGAAAACGCCGTTTAAAACGGCGAGCCTTTCAGTTGTAGGTAGAAACCTGCTTTATTTTTATCGCGATCCCATATTCAGGTTGATGGATGTAAGTCCCGAAGCTGCCTTTGCGCCAACGGCTGCCGCCCAGGGATATGAGGCATTTACTATGCCGGCAACCAGGAGCATAGGCGTCAACCTGTCTCTCGGATTCTAAACCTTAACTTTTAAAGAGCGTCAATCATGAAAATTCTCGATAAAAAAATAAGCGTCATCATACTGGCTATTATATCTATAATAGCCGCTTCATGCACAAAAAATTTTAATGACCTTAATACCAACCCGGCCCTTGTTTCTGAAAAAATGATCAAAACAGACAACCTTTTCAGCAAGGTGCAAAAGGAGTCCATGTTTACAATTCCCGACTTCGACAGGATTTCGGAATTTGCCGGTTTTATGTCTAATGAGTCTTCAGGATTTCCTTTCCAGGAAGCAGACTATGGAGAGCCGTTTACGACTTATTATAGGGTATATTTATCTAATCTTAACGAAGTAATACGTTTAACCGAGGATCCCGTTAAATCCAATAAAAATGCCATGGCCCGTATTTTCAAGGCCTGGCTTTTTCAAAACCTGACGGACATATACGGAGATATCCCCTATTTTGAAGCGGCAAAAAGCGGCGACGCTTTTGTGGCGTCGCCTAAATATGACAAACAGGAAGATATTTACAAGGATTTGCTGAAAGAGTTAAAAGAGGCGGCGGCCCAACTCATATCCGATCCTTCAAAAGAAACATTTGGCGCCGCCGATCTTCTTTTCGGCGGAGATGTGAATGCCTGGATAAAATTGGCCAATTCTCTTCGCCTACGCCTTGCTATCAGGACGCGGTATGCAGATAATGCGCTCGCACAGGCTCAAATAAGCGATGTTATCAATGCTGCGCTCATTGAAGAAAATGCCGAAAACGCAAGGCTTTTGTCGGAGCCCAAGGACGCGCCCAACAGAAACAATCGCAGTCCCATCATCAATGCCATAAATGACGGCGTAACGCTGGGAAATTATTTTTCCTTTACCGTATTGGAAATACTCGCGTTGAATAATGATCCGCGGATGCCCGTTTATTTTCAGCTGCCTAAGCAGATCGACGCTTCAAGCGCTATTCCGTACCGGGCCAGACCTATCAATCCGAGCGGCCCGATAAACGCGCGCTACAGCCGCGATAGCGTTTCAATGATTGGAAAATTTTTTGAAGCAAGCCAGTTTAGTTTCAATATGCTCACTGCCGCCGAAGTTAGTTTTTTAAAGGCTGAAGCGGCATTGGCGGGATTGATCGCAGATGATGCAAATACGCATTATCGCAAGGGCATACGCTTAGCCATGGAACAATATAATATCCCTGAAGCTTCTATAGACGATTTCATGCTGAGCGGCGCCGCTACGCTTAATGGAACCAATGAAGAAAAGCTGGAACAGACGATAGTACAGAAATATATTTCGTTAGTATATCAGTCAACCGAAGCCTGGACTGAATATCGCAGGACCGGATATCCTAAAATGTGGTTAGGAAGCGGGCCTACAGATACTGAGGGGAAGGTGCCCCGCAGACTCACTTATCCCGCCGAGGAATATTCAAAAAACGGAATAAATGTAAATGAAGCGGTTTCTAAGTTTTCGGGAGGCGACAAGCTTACAAGCCGCGTATGGTGGGATGCCAAAACCGGCGTGCCCTATATCCATCCAAGGCAAAATATCTATCCGCCGGAATCCTGGTGATCCCCAGTCCTGATGCATAACGATACTGGTTTACAAATTTTAATGCCGGCCCCAAGCCGGCATTATTTATGTCCGCCCGATACCGCTAATAAACTGATAAGGCAAGGCTGGTCAACGGGATCAAGCTGACCGATAAAAAAAAATTCTAAAGCAACAAAGATTTAAAATAAAATATTTATATTCATCATAGTCTTACCCCTACAGAAAACATAGCGTTCTCTCTGGAAAGTTTGCTATTTGCTCTCAAGAAGAAACATTATGGAACAATAAAAAAATTAAGCTTATGGCATCTTCTCCTAAAAATGCAAAGCTCTGGAAGGGCGGCATCATACCTTATGTTGTGGCAGGAGACGTAGCGAGAGTGGATTTGTTAAACAATGCAATAAGGGAGTATGAAGCAAATACCAATGTGCGTTTTGTTAAGAGGCATGATCAACCAGATTATGTTCTTATACGGCCCAACGCGGCGTCTCCTAGTTCTACGCATCTAGGGCGAAAGGGAGGAAAGCAAATCATAAACATAAGCTCTAACAATCTGTCGACTTACATTCATGAATTTGGCCATATGGTCGGCCTCGCCCATGAAGTAAAAAGAAGCGACAGGGATAAATACATCATTATTCATTGGGAAAACATTGCCGACGACGCCTATACGGAAAGTCAATATACGCTTGATAAAAAGACCGTAAATTCCGATACCTATGACTATGGCGGAATTATGCATTATCGGGGAGTAGAAAATGGCAAAATCATATTTGAATCTGTCTCCGGCGCGCCTCCTCCCGAGGAAATAGGTAAAGCGACCAATCTATCGTCAATTGATATAGATTTCATTAACTCTTTGTATCCGCATCCCGGCATCATTCGCCGGAGCAGCAGCGAACAAGGCGCCGGAAGAATTGGAGAAGTCTCCATACATGGATGGTTGGAAGAGGCGAACGAAGGAACGCTTACCACTGCCGTAAGAAATGCGTCAAATAACCTGAAACTTATTTCCTGGAATATTAATGAACTGGGGAATATTCTCAGAAAGCGGGATTCCAACCTAAGCCATGGAAGCGCTACTGGCATCAGTTTAACCCGGGTTGGCAACCATCTGGTTGGCAGCATGGCTAATAGAAGCGGCAACCTCTATCTGATCTCATGGACCATAGACTATGTTAAAGAAGCGGATAGCGGATCGCTGGCGGGCAAGGCTTCAAATATAAAAATACTTCCTTTAAATGATGATTGCTTTGTTACCGCTTGTATCAATGCTTCGAAAAAGGCGGTTCTTATTGCCTGGAGAATTGATAGCGCCGGCAGATTCAGCAGGATCAGCGACAGCGGCAGCGGACTTAACCTGAAGAATATTTCCATTACAAAGATAAGCGAGACCAATACGCGTCATATTGTTGCATTAACCGGGGTAAATGCGAGCGGTCATGTTATCATTTACAGGTTCGGCATCACAAAAACCGGGTTAAAAATCACTTTAAGCTCGCCCGATGGCCTGAGCTTAGGAAAAGGATCTTTTCCTGCTTCCTGTATTGCTCAAACCGGACACCTGATCGTTGCGCTCTCTCCTGCTTCCAACAAATTACAATTGATTCCTATTGCTGTTAACCGGTTAGGCGCGATAAGGCGGCTATCAGGATACGAAGCAAGCGTTTCGCTTACCCTGAAAGGGCTAAAACTCATCCAGCGCCCGTACGGCGTTTTAGCGGCGACCTGTTCAGACGACAATAGGCTTTACCTGGTGAAATGGCAGGTGGGCTCTAATGGACAGGTAAAAATGTTGGGAAACAGCGGGGATGAAGGTCCGATCATATATACTGACGATGATAGCGGAGCCTTTCCCGGGCTCCTTTCCAATGCGTCAAACCAAGGACCTGTTTTCGACATATTCAGCCTACCCATTGATAATGCGCCCGTATATACCCCGTTGAAAGACAAAAAAGGAAAACTGTTGATTGTTTCCTGGGACGACCTGGACGGCGTAGGAGAACTGTACAGGTAGCTATGCTTTGCTCAAATTTCTTAAACCCTTTGCTAAATAAAATTCCAAAACTGATCTCAGCCCAACCGCTGATCCTGTTTTAACAACTGGCGTTTCAGCTCCCCATAATTTACTTTCTGCACGCTTATACGATTATCAATGGCATTAGCGGCGGCTGTTGCAGCAGATTCCGCCAGGATCATGAATACAGGTTCCATACGAATAGAACCGTAAGCGACATGAGAGCTTGATAAACAAACGGGCGCCAGCAAATTCCCGCATTCATTTTCTTTCGGAATAATTGATTGGTAAGATATGCTATAAGGCTTTGGAACATGCACGCCAAAATCGCCTTCATTCTGCGCATACCCTTCAGGCGTTACATAACGTTGAATATTATGAGAATCCAGGGTATAGGAGCCCATGCCGATGGAATCCGTAACTGCTTTTATTCCCAGAATCTCATGTTCGGTCATCACCGATTGCCCTACCATGCGGCGGGCTTCGCGCACATACAGCTGTTGCGGCCAGTTATCATTATCTGCAAACTCATCCTTTGCAAGCCCCCATGCGTTAAATTCATCCTGCACTTCGCGGGGTATGCGCGGATCTGTAGCCATAAAATACATTAATCCCTTTTGATAATTCTTATGCTCTTCAATGATCTGCTTCCTCAAACTATAGGAAGCATCCGGGTAGGCATAGTTCATGCCTATATTATCAGCGCTGAATGGCCCGTGGTTATTCGTATCTGTTTTCAGGTTAGGTATCGGGTCAAACTTTTGAAAAAGCTCGTCCCATCCTGCCTGAAATACCCTTGCCAATAATTCGTACTGGTATGGATCATATCCCGTAGGCTCTGTATAAGGCGCGATGTTTCCGGGATGTTTTGATAAACACATACGATAGCAATAGGCTTGCACTTTGTTATCGCCGGCGCCGTTAATGCCGGGAGGCTCCGCAGAGATGCGCGGCAGCAAACCGCTCGAAGGGTTTCCGGGCATTTTATAGGGATCAATATTCTTCTTAAAATAATGCCCGTGATGAAATACTCCGGCGACCACCCCCGCCCATTTTTCATTATATGTATCCGCGGATTCCCTCCCCACCACATATTTTACTTTTGCAGCCGCCATCAGGTCGCCCTCATAAGAAGCGTCAATGAACATTTTCCCTGCGTAAACATTTCCGCTTAACGTCCTGATAGCGGCAATGCGCCCATTTTTCATCGTAACGCCCTTCTCCCGGTCGAGCCATTCGTTGCGTAATACCTGTATATTATTTTCCTTCACAAAATCTTCAAATACTTTTTCAGCGGCATGCGGCTCAAATATCCACATGGTCCTGTTCTCGCCGTCTACCGCCGGCGTTCCCTGTCCTTTATTTCCATAATCTTCTTTTCTCTGCCATCTCCACGATTCCGGTTTGTCATAATGAAGGTATACACGATGATAGAACGTTCTTGCCAGGCCGCCTATCACGGTTTTATTTCCCGTATCTGTAAACCCCAACCCGCCTGATGTCATGCCGCCCAGATGTTTATCAGGCGAAACAATAATTGCCGATTTTCCCATTTTCTTTGCCTGCACCGCCGCCGTCACCGCCGCAGATGTTCCGCCATAAATAACAATGTCTGCGTTATATTGCCGTGCGCTCTCCGGCGTTCCATAAACCATTGAAGAAACTCCTGACGAAGCTACAATGCCGCCTCCGAGCGTAAGAGATTGAATAAATTTTCTTCTTTTCATATTCCTGAACAATTTAAATACTACGGACAGGTCAAACGTAAAATGCGGAGCATGAAGCCCTGCTTCGCGCGTATGGGGCCTGGCTATATGGCTTGCGATTACTCCAGTCTCCTGAATACTATTGCATCTACCAGTATCTGGCCGACAGAACCCTCGCTTAAGATATCTACAAAACCGTCCATGCCTTCTGAAAATTCAAATTGACCAATAATCAGCGATTTATCTGGTTCGATCCATTGTTTTTTATCGCCGGACTTAGAATGAATACGAACCATAAACCCTGGAACGGCATTCAGGCTGCTATCTACCGGAAATTGCCGCCCCCCGCTTATGGCGCGCCGCTTTGGATCAAACGGCGTCTCCTTAGCGAAGGAAAGCTCATATTTCCCTGCTGCAAGATCAGGTCTGAATCGCGCAAATTCTCCCTCGACAGCGCGCGCGCCATTCGTCAGATAAAAATTATTATACCCTCTTTCTTCCCATCTTTTAAAACGAGGCCCCACCCAAAAATAAGGAGTAGCATAGAACCGGTTATAACGGATATCTTCATTATCAATTATATCCCTTCTGGAATTCCCTAACTCTACATCTGAAGGAAGATAAGAGGGTATATTGAGTTCAACAACAAAAGACTGCCTGCTATTAACCGCGCCAGGGCAATCTATCATCACCAAAGCAGAATATAACCCGGTGGAAAGCCCTTTACCATTCGCCCTAACGCTCAATGCCTGACGATTATCCTTATTGATAAAAGGCGTTGCCTCAAGCCATCCGCTTCCTTTCGTATAAACTATTTTGGGCGTACCGGCCTTGGGCAGGCTCCCATTCCCCATGTTCTCCAGCATTATAATTTTTGCATCGGGCTCAGCGTTTGTAGCCCGCGCTAAAAATCGAAGCGAATGGGGAATAAACTTTACCGCGCTCCCATACACGTCCATAACATCCAAAGGGCGTTTACGGAAAGATGGTTCGTCGGGGCTTGATAGCGCGAACGAAGGTCGGCCTATTTTTTCACCGTCAATAGTAATATGCTGGGTAAATGTACTCTTTGTCGCGCCATCGTCTGCCATTAGCGTTACCGGATATATTCCCGGGTTTGCAAACGTATATACCGGGTTTTTATCAGTAGAAAAACCGCCGTCGCCAAATACCCAGTAATAGGAAAGTTTTTTTCCGCGCAGGGCGCCGTTTAAAACCTCTCCCGAAAACCTAATGGCTGCATTGGTCTTCCCTGGTGAAAAGGGCGCTATATTGGCAATTAGCTCTTTATTCCTGTTTTTGTTATCCTGAAATATTTGCCAAAAAAGTATCCAGGGATCCAACTGAAATTCTTTACCGCCGCCGGCCGGAATTACTTTAAAGATATAATGGGCATGCTCATTATTGCCCAGGTGAACCCCGCAACATTCCGCATAATGAACGCCCTGGTCAATTTTCTCATGCTCATTCGTCAGTAAATTCAACATATGCGCATTTTGAAATATCCAGGTATCCCCGTTTCCCCATTTATGAATCCCCCTCCAACGGTTATTATTATCTCCTTTAGCGAGACTATTATAGAAATACTGGCTGTCGATCGGGAAGGGCGTAAAATTAGGATTGCCCCTCGGCTGGTTTATATCTAATCCGCCGTGTAATTCCACGCCATTATAAGCGCCCATCCAGCAATCATCGCCATTATAACAATCGGCTATATTGATCAGGTTTTGGTTATTAATATAGATCGGAGACAGTTTAGACGGACTAATATCATCAGTCATATCCGCTACCGCAAAACGGGCCTGTTTTTCAGGAATAGCTCCGCTAACATGCCCCCCATGATTATCCAAAATAATATCTGCTATTTTACTTACTCCGTCGAACCAAATCCGCATGCCGTTGATCACGTAAGGTTCATAAAAGCTTTCCTGGGTTCCCACGAAACGCTTCATAAACATGGCATGGCCATCAAAGGAAAGCTTGCAGGTAAAATAGTAGGCCGTACCTCCGCCAGGTTGATCCGTCTTCAATCTGCCCAGGTTAGTGATAACCACGCCGGCATCCGTTTCCTGAAGGACCATTACCCTGGTTTGCCCGTTGCGGAGGGTAAATTTTAACGTATCTCCAATATCCATTTCAACAGGAGTGATCGTGCTCTTTGCGCTTCTGATAATGACGGCGCTAAGCGCCGGGCATGTTATTGCTATCAGGACAATTATTGTAGAGAGCGATCTCAGCAAGGCCTTTGTTTTGTATTGCATAATCAAGCAAGTTTATTGTTATCGGAAGGGCAGCCGATACTTATCTATGTTTTTGGAGCGTCCGGAGCTATTATTTATTTACAGGCGTGGGATCAAATAGTCCCGGTAATGGATTCGGCACATTGGAATTTCCACTGATCTCCGCCTGGTCATATAAAAGACGCCCGGGAAGCTTTGCGCCGGTAGCGGGCGAGAGGCGTACGCCTACAGCGTCTTTTTGCGTTCTTCTGATATCATTGAAGCCTAATATCTGGCAAAAAAAGCTTACATATCGCTCTTCCAGGACCTCTTTAAGCAAGGCCTGCTGTTTATCAAGGCCGCCAGGATTTTTCATGCCGGCCTGTTCAAAATCTGCTTCCGTATACGGCTCGTATTTTACAGGAAATGCCTCGACATATGTTGGATCAATATATCCCCCTGCATTCATAAAACTTCTGAAGTCATTGAGATGGTCTAAAGCAACCGTAAAGTCCTTTGTCCTGGCCGCCGCTTCCGCCAATATGAGTAAGTTCTCGTAATAAGCGACCAGGGGCGTCCCTTTTTCCATTCCGATAATGCCGTTAAACCTGTCGCCTCTTGCGGCAGAAAGGTAATTTGGTTCAATATCGCCTGTTATTCCTCCTGTTCCCAGGTCTACAAAATAGTAATGAAAGCGGGCTTCCTCATCGGTTTTTGAATTTCCCCGGTAATTTGCATTAGACGGATCAAGCAATGTCGTAAGGAAAGCTCCTTTGGCATTTACATCGCCTACCCGGTCTTCCACCTGGTGAACATAATAAGTATTTCGCATACCGGCCACATTGGAACTTGGGCTAACCATAGAGTTATTCAAAGAACTTATTCCTTTTAAAGCCGCCGCATAAGACTTGTCGTATTCTTTTGTTTCGAGGTAGAATCTTGCCTTTAAAGTATTAGCCACCTCTATCCATTTGCCGGCGTTCCCATTAAAAAAAATATCCGTTTTATTAGGAAGCGATCCGATCCCAGATTGCAATGCCGTAATAGCATCGTCAAGCAAATCCTGAACGCCTGCATATACCTGGGCCTGCGAGTCAAAAACCGGGTTGGGGAATTGCGCATAATCGCCTGCCTGCGAAAAAGGTATGTCTCCATATAAAGCCGTCGCCGTACCTATTACTTCCGCCTGAATCACCTGGGAAATGCCAATGCCCAGTTGATTGTTCACCAACTTAAACTTTTCGATAGCCAGCTTCAACTGAACATATATGCCCTGATAGGCATTGGTCATGCCATTGGTTTCTACCGATGTGTATTGATAATTTTGATAGCCCAGGTATTGCCTTCCTATGCCCGTCATATAGCCGGCCCACATATTTGCGATTACGCCTACGCGGTTTGGCGGATCAAAAGCCCTGGCATTTGATTGGGCTCCCGTAAAAATCAGGTTTACATCCACATCAGTGGGATTATTGGGATCCACATTCATATTTTCAACAAACTTCTTGCAAGAGCAGAAAAACAAAAAGACGAAAATTATATAGCTCAATGATTTTTTCATGTCATTGTTCATTAATAGTTAAATAATATTGAGAACAAATAAGACCTGGCGCCAGGGTTTTCAAAATAATCCACTCCCCGACCAAGCGTAACCTGCGTTTGATTTAAATCGGGATCCACGTTTTTCAATCCTGTCCAGAGCAGCAAATTGCGTCCGGACAATTTAAACTCTATTGATTGCAGTTTTGTAGCCCTGCGAAATGATTCTGTTCTCAACGAATAGCTTAAAGAAACATCTCTCAATCTTGTCCAGCTTCCGTCTACGACAAACTGTTCTTTATCCGAGCCTTGTCCTCCTCCCTGGGTCGTGTAATAAAATTCATCCGCCAATACCGGTCCTGCGCCTAAATCGATCATGTTCCCCCGTACCACCGTTCCTTTGGGTATGCTATTTCCTTTAAAATTCTTCAAATCCCTGTCCGTAGTAATTTCATTGGCAATATCGGGATGAGTGCCAAATGTGTACATTACGCTTCTGGTTCCATCATAAAAATCTCCTCCCTGAGAAGTTTCAAATAAGATACTCAGCGAGAAATTTTTATACCGAGCTTCCGCGCCAAAACCTCCTCTCCAGTCGGGATTAGGATCGCCAATTTTACCGTTGGCGCCGTCTACCAGGGGGAAACCGTTTGCGTCAAATAAGGGTTTACCATTTTCATCTCTACGACGATGACCGCCCATAAATATGCCGATTGGCTCTCCTTCCACAGCATAGTTAGCCATAAATCCTCCAATTCCTCCGACCTGAACGCTTGACGCGCCGGCAAGGTCGGTCACCAGGTTCCGGTTCGCGCTGAAATTTCCGCTTACGGAAACAGACAAATCATTTTTCCTGATTATGCTATAGCCCAGGTCCAGTTCAATGCCTTTGTTCTGCATTTTCCCGATGTTCTTATAGATAGTGCTAAACCCCGTGGAAATAGCGATCGGGACTTGCAGCAAAAGGTTTTCAACATAATTCCTGTAATAAGTTATGCCCGCCGATAACCTGTTGTCTGAAAAACGCATATCAAGGCCGGCTTCATATTCCGTTTTCTTCTCCGGCTTTAATAAATTACTGCCGATCTTACTGCTCTGTAAATAGGCTCCGTTGCCAAACAAGGAATTGCCCGATACAAATACGGTAGAAGTTTGATATGGCTGGGGTTGAACGCCTACAACGCCATAAGAAAACCTCAATTTCCCAAACGATAAAACGGGAGAGCCTTCAAACAAAGCGAGCTTTGAAAACTGCCAGGCTATGTCCGCGGAAGGATAAAAGAATGTATTATTAGATCCTGCGCCGAAAGTCGACGCCGATTCAGCGGCATATGATAAATTAAGAAACAAAGCATTATATGCTGAAAGTCCCAATAAAGCATATCCCCTTGAGCTACGTATATTAGTAATAGAGTTATAAGGATTCCGGTTTATCCCCTGGGCATTTGAAAAATTTATCGGGCCATTGGCAATTAAAAAATCGGTCATATTGCCTCCCAACATTGAATTTTTCCTGTCATTCAAATTAAATCCAACGGTCAGATTAGAAGATATTTCGCCAAAATCCCGCTTAAATCTTCCTATCAAATCAAGATTCATCTGGTTTTCCCTGATAATCTGCTCATCATAGCTTCCGTTCAACTGCGTAGCCGAATACACGGGAAAATAAGTAGCCCTGTTGTCCGTATAATTATCTACTCCGCCCCTTGCAATAAACTCAAACCATTCAACCGGCGCTACTGTTATTTCAGCGCTTCCAATAAACCTGCTTACGTTATTGGGGTTTTTCTGTTCGTTCATTGTCCATAATGGATTATTGTAGACGGGGTTATTAGTGCTGCCGAGGTAGTTACGGTACGATCGGTGCCTGTTTATTACAGGAGACGCGGTTGAAGAAGTATAATAATCGCCTATATAATCTGTTATGTCAAAATCAGTCGGCATCCTGTAATACCCCAGCATCATCCCCGCTAAATTGTTGGATCGCTGTACGCGATTGGAAAGCGTTTTCGTATATGCGGCATTTGTTGAAAGCTTGATAATATTATTCAATCTACTCTCTATATTTAGCCTTATGGAGCTTCTCCGGTAATCGCTGCTGTTTCGGAACACTCCTTGCTGATATAAATCGCTTGCGCTAAACAAGTAATTAGAATTAGGCCCGCCGCCGCTAATATTTATATTGTTATCAAGAAAATACCCTTTATGGAAAATTTCGTCAAACTGCTTTTCAGCAAAATTCTCTCTTGAGTTCTTTTTGATTATCGGATAATAAAGATTCCCTGTTTCGTATCCTTTGAAGTATTGCCCGGATTTATTTACCTCGTCTTCACCGCCCGATCTGTCCTCAATTTTATCGCCCCATGAAGATTGTGAACTGGGAGAATAAATGCCTCCTGCTCCCTGTCCGTATTTGGTTTGTTTTTTCTGGTAAAGATTAACCTTATCTATGGAATAGGTCGTCTTGAATGAAATCTTCATTCTTTCATTGTAAGCGCCGTCTTTTGTAGTGATCACCACTACTCCATTTGCAGCCCGGGACCCCCAAAGCGCAGAAGCGGACGCCCCTTTCAGTATCTGTATAGAGGCAATATCGTCAGGGTTGATATCATTCACGCGCGATTGCTGAATAACGCCGGTGTAACTTGTTCCTCCGATCACGGAACTGCTCATGGGAACGCCGTCTATAATATACAAAGGCTCAAAATTTCCCGACAATGTGCTTGCTCCCCTGATTTGCACAAAAGAGCCGCCTCCAGGATCGCTACCAGACGATTTACCGATGAATACGCCTGAAGCCTTTCCGGCCATTTTATTCAGCAACCCGGCCTCTCCCGAATTATTAATGCTTTTAGATGAGATTTTTGAACTGGACGAACCTAGTTTATCCTGATTTTCTTTGAAGCCAAGCGCGGTAACGATCACTTCATTCAAACCCGCAACGCTTTCCTCCATCACAATATTGAATACGGTTTGATTGCCCACTTTTATTGTCCTGGACTGATAGCCTACAAAAGAAAAGATCAGCTCTACGTTAGCAGAAGATACGGATAACCTAAACTGTCCGTCTGCATTGGTAGTGACGCCCGTTTGGGCCCCCTTGACCATTACGCTTACTCCTTCCATCGGCTCATTTTGGGAATTGGTCACCTTGCCGCTAATATCAATAAGCGGAGCAAGCATAACATTCGGGATAGTCCCCGTGTTGCCGGCAATTTCCGCTTCCAGTTTGATAACAATTATTTTCCCCACGATCTGATAAACGAGCGACTGCCCCTTAAGGCAATGATCCATTACCTCAGCAATAGGAGCGTTTTTTACATGGATGTCAACCGGGTGGGTTCTCTTTAACGTAGACTCGTCCCATATAAACGAAAATCCCGTTTGCAACTTTACCTGGTTAAACACCTGCTCCAACGGGGCTTTTTTAAGAGAAAGCGTTACCTTCTGGGCAAAGCTCTCCGCGTTTGCGCAGAAGCTTACCGCGATCAATAATACTGTTAATTTCATCGCCAACAGCGTTTGTTTTGGTATCCGGAGTAGCAAATACCCGGCGGTACAAAGAGCTTTAAAATGCATAACTTTGCCTGGTTTTGGTTAATAAAAAATAGGTCTTACACGATTGTTATTTGCGTTAACCCAAACTTCCAGCCAGGGGTGGTAATGACATCCCTGGTTTTTTATTTGGGCCTATCCATTAATTACTGAACAATGATCTTTCCCTTATCAAACCTGGAGTATATACCGTACTGCTCCAGCGCCTTCAGCATATCCGGAAGACTGACCTCCCGGTTAATCAAACCTCCAAACCTGGCGGCCGGTATGCCATTTTCGTATTCCACCTGCACATCATACCACCTGGCCACCTGGCGCATCAACGATCCAAGGTCCGTGCCTTTCATACGGAAATACCCTTCTTTCCAGGACATCACTTGCTCCAGGTCGGCGCCGGCCGCTACGTCTATCTTACCTGCCTTAACGATCGCCTGTTCGCCAGGCTTTATCACAGCGGCATATTGACGATTGGCAACCTGCACAGCGCCCTGCAACAGGGTGATCCTGGTATCCGTTTCATCATCGTAGGCGTTCACGTTAAAATGCGTTCCCAATACCTTTATTATCGTTTCTCCCTTACTCACGATAAAGGGCTTGCGTATATCGTGCGCTACCTCAAAATAAGCCTCGCCTTCTACCAGGATTTTTCTTTCGGAGCCTGTAAACGCGACGGGATAGTTAATTGACGAACCGGCGTTCAGCCATACGCGGGTGCCATCCGCCAGGGTTACATCAATAACCCTGCTGCCGCGGGGATTGGAAAGCGTATTATAGCTAAGCTCGCCCGATGAGTCGCCGCCTGCTTCATAGGCGATCTTTCCTTCGTCTAACTTCACCAGCTTTACATTTCCTTGCATGGTCAGCGATCCGTTGGAAGCGCTATCCAGATAAATAGTTTGCCCGTTAGCAAGCGTGATCGCAGCGCGATTCCTTTCAGGCGCTATGATATCGCCCTGCAAGGATGTCTGCGTTATCTCCTTCGACCGCCTGCTCTCCTTATTGAATAAAAAGAAATAGCCGCCCACTCCTAACGCCAACAGCAAGGACGCCGCGACTGCCGCCCGTCTCCATACGGCCCAGCCTGTTTTGGCGGGAAGGCGATCTAAGCGAGGCTGCTTCTGTACTATCCGTTCAAAAACCAGATCAGCTTCCTTCGCCGACATATCTCTGTTTTCAGGCAATTGATCGTAAAAACCATTAAGGATCTGAGCCCTCCTGCTCGCCAAGTCAGGATCCAGCCAAAGCTGCAACAACTCAGTTTCTTCAGCATCGGATAGACCATCGCGCACATAGCGCAGGAATAGCGCTTCGAGGCGTCGCTCTTTCATAAATAGAATTAAGTTTCAAAATAAGAAAGCGTTCACACGGGTTCGCCTATATCTTTAGACAAACAAGAAGGTCCAAGGGGGCCATCAGGAAAAAAATAAATTCAGTTGAGGTAAATAATAAGGGCGACCGATACTGCGGCATCCATCCGACGTTCCAGGAATACCCTGATGGAACGAAGCGCGAGCTTCATATATTTCCGGGAAGTCAATACCGATATATCAAGATGTTTAGCAATGTCCTCATGGCGCAATCCCTGCTGCCGGTGTAGAATATATACTTTTTGCTGTTGCAGGGGAAGCTGCCCGATTGCAGCCTGTAATAAGAGAGAGTACTCCCGGTCGGCGGCGTCATTTTCGGTAAAGCAGCCGCTGCTTTGCTGCGCCAGCAGGCGGGTAATGCCCAGTTTTTCCATCGCCCTGGCGCGGAGATAATTAGCGGCAGTATTGCGGGCTATCGTACGCAACCAGGCATTAAAATAATCAACCTCCACCAATTGTTCCCGCTTTTCCCATACTTTCAGAAAGACATCCTGCACCAGTTCCTGCGCCTGGCTTTCAGAACGGGCGAGGAATAAACCCATCGCGTATATTCTTTTGCGGTAATGATCATAAAGCGCCCTGAAAGCGGCTTCATCGCCTTCGGCCACCCGGAGCAGCAGGGCTTTTTCACTATGCGAAGAAATTTGTTCCAAAGCAATCAACCGATAAAACGGAACAATGAAATTATCGAAAACCGGGTAAGATGCAAATTTTTTCCCTGGATAAACTGTTTTATCCCATTCAGCTTTACTCCTGTTTGCTATCGCAGCAATTAATTTCTGTTTGTTATTGAATAGCGCTTCCCTGGTTTTTATCTCGCGCCTCTCAGGATCCCAAACAGTTTCCAGATCTGCTTTTCCAATAAATTGAAGACGAGTCCGCCCATTATAAAAAGCGAGGCCAGGATCTTCCAGAACGGCATGCTTTCTCCTAAGTAAATCGCAGAACTCATAAAAGCAAACACGGGAATGAGCAATGTAAAAGGAACCACTACCGAGGTGGAATAGGTTTTCAGCAGAAAGCCCCAAATGCCGTAGCCAAGGTGCGTGGACAGGTACACGATGTAAAAAACAGCGCCGATAGCCGCCCAGGACATATTCTGAAATGAACTTGCCGCCGCATGCGGTCCTTCTACTAATAACGAGGTTATGACCATAAACGGGAAGGCTACAAGGTTTCCCCAGATCACGAGGGAAAGCGGCGATTGAGCGTCTATTTTCTTTGTAAATATATTGCCCGAAGCCCACGAAAAAGCGGCAAGCAAGACAAGCGCTAATCCCATAAAACTAGCTCCCCCATTAATATGGGCCGCCACGATCCCAATTCCAATAAAAGATATCAAAGAACCGACGATCTTGATAATATTCGGTTTTTCCCCGAATATCAAAAAAGCCAATCCCATAGAGAAAAATATCTGCGTCTGAAGCACAAGAGAGGAGAGCCCCGGCGAAAGGCCCAGGTATATGCCGCTAAACAAGAATCCGAATTGTATGGCAAAGTTAAACAAGCCAAAACCAACAATCAGTTTTAGCGGCGCTTTTGGCCTTGGAAAAATAAATACCCATGGAAACGCGGCCAATCCAAAACGAATTGCGCACAAAAGAAAAGGCGGAAAATCTTTAAGCCCAATATAAACTGCTATAAAATTAACGCCCCATACCAATACTGTCAATAAGGTTAACGCCAGGTGCTTGGGAGTTAAGTTGCCGGATACGCTCATATTCTTCAGAATCTGCTAATCTACTGTTTCATTTTTCATTACAGCGCAAATTTCCGAACTAAATAACAATGAGCGCAGAATATATCGTTGATTTTTTTATTAGCAGAAATTGGAGGGACAGAGAGGGGTATCTGATTGACGGCATTGGATAAAGTAAACGCGGCGAAGGTTTGTTCTCTTTAAACGTTACTATCTTTGAAAACAGACGCCTCTAATACAGTTGACCGTCCTACTCGCACAAAATATTTAGTACGCTTCCTTAATTCCGTATTGCGCAATGTTTTTTCCCTCTATGGCAATCCATCAGGGCTTCTTCTGGGTAATTTTGCGCATGCAATAGATCGCTTCTTACTAGCAGTTAGTTTTGGTTAGCCCCTTCCATTCCTGGAAGGGGCTTTTTGCGCTATCCCTGTTCTGCAGCGCCGCGCTGGGAGATCTCCCCCCATTTGTGAAAAACCTGAAATACTGACTTTGATCATGAAAAATGAAAGAAACTTTTCCGAAATTGGCCATACCCCCAAAACCCCATTATGAAAAATCATTTCTACCTGACAGCATTAGTATCATGCTTACTAAGCCTTTCCCTATGCGCCCAGGACAAGCTTAAACTCAAATACGGTAAAATAGCCGCGGCGGATTTCGATCTTTCACAGCGCCAGTTCGATACCAGCGCAAGCGCAGTAGTGATCGCTGATATCGGGAGCTCGATCTTTGAAGGCAATAACAAAGGGGGGCTTTCCCTTTCCTTCAAACGGCATACCCGCATTAAGATCCTGAACAAGAATGGCGTGGACGCGGCTACGGTTTTCATACCCTTGTATTTTAATAGCAATGGGGAAGAAAAAGTGAACGAACTGAAAGCGACCACTTACTCGCTCAATAACGGAAAGGTGATCAGCGCCGACCTGGAAAAAAAATCGATTTTTAAAGATAAGTACGACAAAAATCATGTTGCAGTGAAGTTCACATTGCCTGCGGTGAAAGAGGGCGTGATCATCGAATATAGCTATACGATAGTGTCTGATTTTTTCTTTAACCTGCAGCCCTGGCGCTTCCAGGGGGAATACCCGGCGCTGTACAGCGAATACGAGGTAAAGATTCCCGAGATATACAATTTTGTATTCTTGTCTCAGGGAAGCTTCCCCATCAAACACAGCGTTGACAATAAGCAGGAATCTTACTATGTTGTTAACTCCGTAAGCGTGAACAATTCTTCCCGGGGCAGTTTTACCTCCAATACAGCCCATCATACCTGGATAGCGGTAAACGTTCCGGTACTGAGGGAAGAGCGGTTTACTGCCTCGCTCAAAAATCAGGTGGCAAAAATCGAGTTTCAGCTATCTCAGGTGCGTCCGCTCAATGGCGGAGTAAGAGATGTGATGGGCAACTGGGAGAAAACCGCCGTAGAATTGATGAAAGATGACAACTTTGGACTGGAGCTGACCAAATCCAATAACTGGCTCGACGACGGGCTAAGGACGGTAGTAAATGGCGCAAAGGACAATCTCGAAAAAGCAAAAAAAATATATGAATATGTGAGGGATCGCTACACTTCAAAGGGTAAATACAGTATATATCTCACTACCTCGCTCCGCAATATCGATAAAAATAAAAGCGGCTACGTGCAGGAGCTGAATATGCTGCTGGTTGCCATGCTGAATCAGCAGGATATTGAGGCTTATCCTGTAATATTGAGCGCCCGCGGGAATGGGTATCCACATGAACTATATCCGCTATTGAACCGATATAACTACCTGGTTGCCTATGCGCTGATCGATAACAAAGAATACTTCCTCGATGCCAGCGACCAGACCATCGGTTTCGGCAGATTGCCAATGGAGTGCTATAATGGCCAGGCCAGGATCATATACCCCACGGTCGGCAAGGCCTACAACCTGTCGCCCGATTCTCTTTCCGAGAAAAAAGTGGTTTCCGTTTTTTTGCGCTGCGATAAGCCGGGCGAATGGACGGGACATTTTACGGGCAACCTGGGTTACTATGAATCTACTCATATAAGGGAACGCGTCAAATCAGCCGGAGAGGAGGCTTTTTTTAAAAATATCCAGACCTCTTATACCGGCGACTGGAACCTGGCCGATACTAAAATTGAAAGACTAAAGGACTCCGATACAAGCGTAAACGTAGAATACGATTTCTCGATCAGCCAGACCGAGGACATGGTATACTTCAGTCCCCTTATGACAGAAGCATACCGCGAAAACTATTTTAAATCTGCCGAACGGCATTACCCGGTAGAAATGCCCTGCAAAACAGATGAGATCTACATGCTGATCCTGGATATCCCCGCCGACTACACGGTAGAGGAGATCCCTAAATCGGCAAAAGTGACCCTCAGCGGCGGCGATGGCTTCTTTGAATACATGATAGACAATACGGGAACAACGATCCGGCTGCGCACGCGCATCAGGCTTGACCGCGTATATTTTTTACCGGAAGAATATAACGACCTGAGAGAGTTCTATAGCTATGTAGTGAAAAAGCACGCGGAGCTCATCGTCTTCAAAAAGAAAAAATAACCGAATGTATATCCGAAAATTTTTACTGACGGCGTGCATCCTTTCCGTCAACCTGCTGTTTGCTGCAGAAGGCGATTATGCAATAAGTAAGATACCGGCGGCGCTGCTGGACAATGCGCATGTTGTAAAAAGGATGGAAGAGGGCCGCTTTGAGATACTCGGACTGGGAAAGTCGAGGTATTACCACAAATACGCGCTGACGATCCTTAATGAAAAAGGAGACGAGCATGCGGGAAAAACATTGAGCTATAATAAGCTCAGGGAAATAAGATCATTCGACGGAACGCTGTATGACGCCAACGGGAAGAAAATAAGAAGCCTGAAGAAAAGCGAGATCCGGGACCTGAGCGGCGTGAACGATATCAGCCTGATGGATGATACCCGGATAAAGCAGCATAGCTTTTACCACCGGCAGTATCCCTATACGGTAGAATATGAAACCATAGAGCATTACAACTTTAATATGTTCTTCCCGAACTGGTCTCCATACGACGATGAGCATATTGCCGTCGAGCAGAGCGCCATTACCATCGTGGCGCCTTCGGACTTTACGGTTCGGTACAAGGCCTTCAATTACTCGGAAGATCCGGTAAAAAGTATGGAGAAAGGAATGCAAACCTACCGGTGGGAGCTAAAGAACAAGGAAGCGATAGAACTGGAATACGCTTCCCCCTTTTTTACTGAAATAGCTCCGGTAGTATATTTTGCGCCGTCAAAATTTGAAATGGAAAAATACCGGGGAGATATGAGCTCCTGGGAAAGTCTCGGCTCTTTTATATACGATCTGAACAAAGGACGGGACGAGTTGCCGGCAGAAGTGAAGCAGAAAGTGCATGCCCTCACGCACAGCATCACGGACCCTTATAAGAAAATTGAAGCGCTGTATGATTTTCTTCAGCAGAATACGCGCTATATCAGCGTACAGTTGGGTATCGGCGGCTGGCAGACCTATGACGCCAAATATGTCGCGGACAGAAAATACGGCGATTGCAAAGCTTTATCCAACTATATGTATTCCCTGCTAAAGGAAGCTGGCATTAAATCAAACTATACATTGATCAGGAACGGACGATCCGCCATAAGTCATCTCGACGACTTTCCCTGCAGCTATTTTAATCACGCAATACTCTGTGTGCCCTTGCAGAATGATACGGTATGGCTGGAATGTACCAGCCAGGATATGGCGGCGGGCTATATCGGCGGCGGCAACGCCAACCGCCAGGTATTGTTGGTGGACGAAACGGGCGGCAAAACGGCATTTACGCCACGCTACGGGCTGAAAGAAAACCTGCAGCTGCGAAAACTGACAGCAACCATCGATGAAAAAGGATTATTGAAAGCGATCATCGACACCCGATACAAAGCCGTGCAACAGGACTACCTGCATGGTATGATCCACGCGCTTTCGCATGAAAAGCAACTGGAATATCTCAAAAAAAATATTGATCTCCCGCATTACGATATCACTACTTTCAGCTATGCAGAGAAAAAAGAAAGACTTCCGGTATTGGATGAACACATAGAGCTGACGGCCAATAACTATGCTTCCGTTACCGGCAAGCGGCTGTTCATCACTCCTAATATCATGACCCGGAGCGGGGCCAAGCTCAAACCCAATGAAAAAAGGAAGTATCCGATTTTTCAGCAGTTTGAATACCACGATATAGATTCCGCCGTCATTACCATCCCGGACGGTTATACTGTCGAAGCCCGACCTGCTCCGACAGACATAAAAAGCATATTCGGAAAATACAAAGCCGATGTGGAAATAAAGGAAGGGAAGATATTCTACTACCGCGAGATACAGCAGTTCAGCGGCAAGTTCGCCGCTTCAGATTATGCAGCGCTGGTAAAATTCTATGACGAAATATTCAAGGCCGACCGCGCCCGCGTGGCGCTGGTAAAGAAGGAATGACCCAACCTTCGCTAAAGCTTCGGCTGGCAAAACCAGGATAAAAATCAACGACGCTTTTTAGCCGTAGTGTTATTGCCGTCTACCCTTTCGTCTGCCGTAGCTATGATATTTCCTTGCTTATCTTTCAGAATTGGGTTGTATGGATTTTCTCTTTGCTGTCCATCAGGCAAGTCTGCATTAACTATGTAAATATCTTGCTTTTTAACTAAGGTTACCTACATTGAAACCGGATTTCCTATTTTTATAGAATCAACAAGCAGGCATTTATATGCAACTACATTCTTTTTCCAGGAGGGATTGGCTCAAGATGTGCGGGGCCTTTTCCATATCCGGCGCGCTACCTGGCGTTTCAGCAGCAAGAGGGATCTTTTCTCAGAAAAGAAAACTAAAAACCAGCCTGAACGCCTATTCCTTTAACAAGCCGCTGTCCGAAGGCCGTATGACGCTGGCCGATCTGCTGGAATTCTGCGCCGACCACGATATTGACGCCGTCGATCTGACGGGCTACTATTTTCCTGGGTATCCCGAAGTACCGCCTGATGAATATCTCTACGAACTCAAGCGCAAGGCTTTCAGGCTTGGGGTGGATATCAGCGGAACAGGCGTACGGAATGATTTTACCCATTCTGATGATGCGAAAAGGGAAGAAGATATCAGCAGGATACAAAATTGGATAGTAGCGGCTTCCAAAATCGGAGCCCCGGTGATCCGTATTTTTTCAGGAAATACCAAATACAAGGGCGAGGCCAGGAAGGTTGTGCTTGACCGTATGGCGGGCGAGATGAGGCAATGCGTTGAATTCGGGCAAAAGAACGGGGTGATCGTAGCGGTTCAGAACCATGACGATTTCCTGCTCAACGCCGATCAGACTATCGAAATACTTCAAAAGGTAAGCTCTCCCTGGTTTGGATTGATCCTCGATATCGGGAGCTTCCACGGACCAGACCCCTACGACGAAATTGCCCGCTGTATACCCTATGCAGTCAACTGGCAGATAAAAGAAAAAGTGTATCCCAACGGAAAGGAGGAAAAAGTAGACCTGAAGAGGTTGTTTGGTCTTATAAATGCGTCCGGGTACCGCGGCTATCTGCCAATCGAAACGCTGGGCCCGGGAGACCCGTTCGAGAAGGTTCCGATGTTTTTAAAAGAAGTGAAGGAAGCGCTGTATACGAGTTCGGCAGATAAAACTG
Source organism: Chitinophagaceae bacterium (assembly GCA_016786785.1). GTDB lineage: Bacteria > Bacteroidota > Bacteroidia > Chitinophagales > Chitinophagaceae > Flavitalea. The sequence goes on along the minus strand of JAEUVR010000142.1, from coordinate 754 downwards.
CATTCCGTTAAATCCATACTATCGGATCCCGGCGCTATGCCTGGAGAGAATATATCTTACCACATACACGCCCTCTTTGACATTTTTGAATCTAAATCCGCTTAACTCCTTAAATAAAAAGCCGTTTGATATCCCGATCCCTTTAAATTCCTTCCGATCCAATACCTTGCCGTTTACATCCTCAAGCTGGACATTTAAATCAACATATTGACCGCCGTTGATATGATAGACTACCGGCTTTATGCTATCGCTAGGCCCATAAACAACATCTACATTATTGCTGGCCGCCCAAATGGATTGAAATACCATTCTATTTGCATAGAACGCAAGCTTAGGATGGCCGGCATTATCTATTAATGGTTTTTGATAAGTTCCCATATTGGCGCCTCCGTGCAGCGTACACCAGGAGAAGCCATCATAACCAGCCAGCATTTGTTTTTTCATCGACTCCCATGCAGAGAAAGCCTGCCATGCCTGGCTGGCCCTCCATTCATTGGTCGACAGTTTACGGCCAATACTTCCTTCATCGTATCCCCATTCGTAGGATTGCAGCAAATACCAGGGCTTGCCCTTGCATAAATTCCAATTGGGTTGACCTGTTGATTCTTCGTGTTCAAAGTTAAAATACGCTTTGTCTTTTGCCGATAAGCAAGAGGCGGCCCATTCATTTGGAATGTTCCTGATCTTCGACCAATCATTTCCATATCCTGCATAAGTATCCTGGTTGCCCCGGGTCATCATCTCTCCCATAATT
>JAEUVR010000080.1 GCA_016786785.1 Chitinophagaceae bacterium | reverse complement strand
GCGTTTCCGATAATGCCAAACCTGTTTTTTATAGATTGAATCTCCATCGTCATTCATTTAATCCGGCGTAAACGCGCGGCTGTTTATCCAATTATCTCTCCCAATAATGTGCCTCCTGTGGATCCGGTTACGGTTACCGTCGCATAATCTCCCGGAACCGCGCGATTGTTTTTAGGGAATACCAATACTTTATTCTCGCTGCTTCTGCCCATCCAGTCGCTATTGCTTTTTTTGGAATCTCCTTCGATCAGCACGGTAACGGTACGGCCAATGTCTTTATGGTTGCTGATCTTTGACAGTTTATTCTGCAGCTGAACGATCTCGCTTAGTCGCCTTTTTTTAATCTCTTCGGGAACATCATCCTGAAATCTCCTGGCGGCAAGGGTTCCCGGCCTTTCACTGTAGAAATACATATAGCTGAAATCGTACTGGCAGTATTCCATCAGTTCCAGCGTGAGCTGGTGGTCTTCTTCCGTTTCTGTACAAAACCCCGCAATGATATCCGAGCTGATCCCGCAGCCGGGGATCAATTCCCTGATCCGGTCTACTTTTGCCATATACCATTCGCGGGTATAGGTCCGGTTCATCAATTGCAGTATCCTGTTCGACCCGCTTTGTACGGGAAGATGGATGTATTTACAGATGTTATCGTTTCGGGCGATAACATGCAACACTTCATCGGTAATGTCTTTGGGATGCGAGGTGGAAAAGCGTATCCGCAGGGAAGGATCTATTTTTGCCGTCTGCTCCAGCAGGTTGGCAAAGGTTACAGGCTGTCCCCATCCATCCGGGGAAGCGGCGTCAGCAGGCGTCCAGAAATAACTATCTACGTTTTGTCCCAGCAGCGTAATTTCTTTATATCCCTGTTCAAACAGCTCGCGGCATTCCCTGAGAATAGAATGCGGGTCGCGGCTTCTTTCCCTTCCGCGGGTAAAGGGCACCACGCAGAAAGTGCACATGTTGTTACAGCCGCGCATGATGCTTACAAAAGAATTAACGCCATTGGTTACCAGGCGGACCGGCGAAATATCCGCATAGGTTTCTTCCCTGCTTAATAAAACGTTTACGGCTTTCTGACCGGTTTCCGCCTCCTGGATAAGGGAGGGCAGGGAGCGATAAGCATCCGGGCCAACGACCAGGTCTACCAACCGTTCTTCTTCCAGTAATTTTGATTTGAGCCTTTCAGCCATACATCCCAGTATGCCGATCAGCGCGCCGGGTTTGTTTTTTTTGATCTGCCGGAGATCGTTCAACCTTTTCCGCACGGTTTGTTCCGCTTTTTCACGGATCGAACAGGTATTGATCAGGACCAGGTCCGCTTCCGAAAAATCGCGAGTGGCGCCAAAGCCCTGATCATGTAAAATGGAGGCGACGATCTCGCTGTCCGCGAAATTCATGGCGCAGCCATAACTCTCTATATAAAACTTTTGTTGAAACTGCTGGACATCTGTTTCAGCGGGCGCGTAGGCTTCCCCCTGGCGGCGTTCATCATGTTCTTTATGTACAGTCAAATTCAGCATCCGGTCAATTCTTTAAAAGTGGCAAAGATAATGAAAACGGGCTGGAAAATGACAGGATGGCAGCGCCTAAATTGAGGCGATCATTTTAGGATAACGGTACCCAGGCGTTTGAGCAATTCCATTTCCAACTGCTTGAGGTGCTGGTGGGTTTGTATAAATACCATCTGCTCCTGGGAGGAAAGGTTTTTCTCCAGGTCTTTCTGGTTATCTTCTATCAATCGCCTTATTTTTCTGAGCTTAAGGTATCCGATCGTGGAGATGATCTCTTCTTTATAAAGCTCTTCCCGGCTGAATATTTTTCCATCAAAATGATCTTTCCAGTTAGGGCTGAGCTCGTAGGGGAAATCTACCAATCCGACCACCATGGCGCTAAGCTGCCGGTCTTCATGATAGAGAAAGTTTTTAACTCCCGGCTGCAGGCCTTCTTTATACCATGTCTTATACATTTCTATTACAGACGCCAGGGAAGGATCGTCGACCAGTTGCTGGTCTTCGTATTCTTCGAGGATATGATCGGCTACCAGCCGGTTTTCTTCCCATGTCTTTATTCCAAATTCGAGCAGGCATCTTACCAGGGCTTTTTCATGGAGTTCGTCCTTTTGTAAAAGCGATAAAATGTCACTATCCTGGTTGGGGTCGGCATCGGGGCCATGGGAAACTAGGGGCGGTATTTCAGGGGCCCTGTTTTCCTGTTTTGCGATCCTTTCCCGGATATATTTATTGACCAGGTTATTCAGGCCGGCTTCCTCTACCTTCAGCAGGGCGGAAGATTGCCGGATATAATCCTGCTGCCGGGTGAAATCCTGCGCCTTATCGACCCGGGCAATGGTTTCGGCAATGGCATTTACGGCGGCGGCTTTTTTGGCCGAATCATTGCCTGCTTCCTGCAGCAGGATATCCAGTTGAAAAAGGATAAAATCTTTTTTGTTCTGTTTAATGAATTCCCTGAATGCCGTTGGACCAATTTTATTGACATAACTATCGGGGTCTTCCTTATCAGGGATCAGGGCCAGGCATACATTCAGGCTTTCTTCCAGGGCCAGGTCGAGCCCGCGCATGGCCGCTTTGATCCCTGCGGCATCGCCGTCGTACAGGATGGTCAGGTTATTTGTATATTTTTTTATCAGCCTGAGTTGGTCGGGCGTCAGGGATGTGCCGCCGGAAGCCACCACATTTTCTATCCCTGCCTGGTGGAGGGAGATAACGTCCGTATACCCTTCTACCAGTATACATTCGTCCATCTTGTCGATCGCCTGCCGGGCAAAATAGGACCCATACAATAAACGGCTTTTAACATAGATCTCATTTTCCGGGGTATTGATGTATTTGGGCGCCCTGTCGTTTTTGGCGATGATGCGGGCGCCAAACCCGGCGATCTTGCCTGATTGGTTATGTACGGGGAAAATAATTCTCCCCCGGTAATTATCCGCCGGCCTCTCGTCTCTTACGGTTACCAGGCCGCTTTTCTGGAGATATTCCAGGCTGTATTGTTTTTTTAGCGCTTCTGTGACAAAGGCGTCGCGGGCGGAAAGGCAATAGCCCAGCTGGAATTTTTGGATGATCTCTTCCCTGAACCCTCTTTCTTTGAGATAGCTAAGCGCGATATCGCTGCCTTCTCCCTGCTCGAATAACATGGCGCTGAAATACTGTTGCGCAAAAGCGTTGATGATATAAAGGCTTTCGGCTACCTGTTGCTGTTGTTTGACCTCGGGGGAGGCTTCTGTTTCCTCGAGTTCAACATTGTATTTATTGGCCAGCCATCGCAGCGCTTCGGCATAGGAATATTTTTCGTGCTCCATCAGGAAACTGATGGTATTGCCGCTTTTTCCGCATCCGAAACATTTGTAGATCTCCTTGGTAGAAGAGACGGTAAAAGACGGGGTCTTCTCGTTATGAAAGGGACAGAGGCCCAGGTAGTTGATGCCCCTTTTTTTCAGTTTTACAAATTCTCCTATGATTTCAATAATATCAATGCGGGAGAGGATTTGCTGTATGGACTGTTGGCTTATCAATTGATTTTCAATGAATTGCTTATGTAAATGGCTGTAGATCCAAGGTAAAGTTAAAATGTTTAGGCGTTTTTGCTATGACATTTAATATATTGTATATATATTGTCGCTGAAAAACCGAAATCCAAATATCAAATCTATGAAAACCATTTTACGCGTTTTCTTAGCGGCTTTATTGGCTATTCCCCAATTTGTTCATGCCGCGTCTTCTGAAGTAACTCCTGATTTTACCGCCGATATAACCCAGGGCTGCGTATCGCTTGAGGTCAATTTTAGCGATCTGTCTGTTCCTGATGGAGACCCTATTGTCAGCTGGTCATGGGATTTCGGAGACGGAGGAACTTCCGGATCGCAGCATCCCACGCATACCTATACGGTTGCGGGCATCTATACCGTGAAGCTGGAAATTGTTACGCAGGGCGCTGTTACCAAAAGCGTGGAAAAAACAAATTATATTCGCGTAGGGAACAAACCCCTGGTTAATCTCGGGAAGGATACTTCTATCTGCGAAGGGAGTTCTTTGTTGTTAGACGCGGGAAATCCCGGGTTCTCTTATTTATGGAATACAGGCGCTACCACGCAAACCCTGGCTGCTGCCGATGAAGACCGGTATATCGTAGAGGTAAGCCAGAACGGATGCTCGGCAAAGGATACGATCAATATTTATTTCGCAGGACCGGTTACTTCCAATTTTAGTTTTGATATTCTCAACAAATGTTTGCCCGCCCCGGTTCAGTTTACAGAAACCGCCGCCATGTGCCCGGGAGCCAATATCATTAGTTATTTATGGAGCTTCGGCGATGGCGAAACCTCGACCGAGCAGAACCCCGAACATATTTATACCAGCGTGGGAGAGTTTACGGTGAAACTTACCATTGAAGATGAAAGCGGTTTTTCTTCGAGTAGGAGTAAAAAAGTAACCATTGTAGACAACCCGCTGCCGGTGGTGAACCTGGGCGCCGATACCATGGTTTGCGATGGATATTCGGTTTTTCTGAATGCAGAGAATCCCGGCGCTACCTATTTTTGGAACACATGGGATACGGGACCCGAAATTGAAGCCTATTTTTCCGGAGAGTATTGGGTAGAAGTGTCCTTAGACGGATGTACAAGAAGAGATACCATTTTCGTGGAGAGCGGTCCCGCGTTATTTGCAGACATCGGCTATACGATTGACGAAGGCAGCTGTCTGCCGATTAACGTATCGTTTAATGAATATTCGCAAAGTTGTAATACCGCGGTAATGGAATGGAACTGGGATTTTGGCGACGGGCATACTTCCACCGAACAGAATCCAACGCATCCCTATACCGCCGCAGGCGAGTACACGGTAACGCTGGTAGTAAAGAACGGGCTGGGTATGGTATACACGGCCACGCAATACGTGACCATTGAAGGCTTTCCGTCGCCTGTAGTAGCATTGGGCGCAGATACCACCCTGTGCGAGGACAATGAACTTATTCTGGATGCGGGTAATCCGGGCGCTACTTATGTATGGAACACCGGCGAAACTTCTCAAACCATCAGCGTATATGATCCGGGTAAATACGAGGTGACCGTAACCAAAGACGGATGTTCGGCAACCGATTCCATCAAGGTTAAGGTGGTATCGGCCCTGGCGCCTGATTTTAATTTTGTCAAGCTGAGCGGCTGCCTGCCGGTAAAAATGCAGTTCATGGATCTCTCGACCTCCTGCTCGGGAAATATTGTAGAATGGCATTGGCAATTCGGCGATGGGCAGGTTTCCGATATCCAGAATCCTGAACATGATTTTGCTTCGGGAGGCAATTTCCCCGTCCGCCTGAGGATAGTAGACGATATGGGCCGGGAGATGACACGCACCAAACAAGTAACGATAGACCCTGTAAGCGTTTCTCTTGACCTTGGGGCGGATACCACTGTCTGCGTCGGATCGACTCTTATCCTCGATGCGGGCAATCCCGGCGCCGGATTCTTATGGAATACCGGGGAAACAACGCAGACCATTGAAGCGACAGACGAAGGAAAATATTATGTTACGGTGAATACCGGCGACTGCGTGGTGAGCGATACCATTATGGTCACCGCCAGCAATGCCGCCGCCGCAGCCTGGTCTTTTGACGTAAGCTCCGAATGCCTGCCGGTAAACGTGAAATTCACGGACAACAGCGAGGTATTCTGCGGGCAGTCCATCGTTGAATGGCGTTGGGATTTTGGCGACGGAGAGACCTCAACGGAGCGGAACCCCGAACATTTATACCAGCAGGCCGGTTCATTTGTTGTCCGCCTGTTTGTGACCACTTCGGGAGGTCAAACTGTTTCCAAGGCGCAAAACGTATATGTAACGAATACGGCTCCCCAGCTTGATCTGCCTTCTTCTATAAGGGTTTGCCGCAATACTGTGGTCAACCTGGATGCAGGCATAGCAGATGCGACGTCATATTTATGGACGCCTGCTATTGGATTAAGTTCGGCTACTATCCGAAACCCCCAATTGACGCCGCAGGCGAGCAGGTGGTATGAGCTAACCGTGACCAAGTGTTTGGTAACCCTGAAGGATAGTATTTATGTTCAGGTAGACAGCATCAGCAAACCGACGATCATCCGGGACGAAAATACCCTGAAAGCGCCCGAAGCTACCCGCTATGAATGGTATCGCGACGGCAACCTGCTGGGCAATAGCTCCAGGACGTTGCGGGTAGATCGCAAGGGATACTATAAGGTTAAGGTATTCAACTATGGCGATTGCTCCAGCGAGTCGGATCCGTTATTTGTGATACCGGTATCCGGAAATGAAAAGCTGGTTGACGGCATAAATGTAAAATGCAGTCCTAACCCGGCCAGGGACCTGGTACAGGTATTGTTTTCCGAATTACCCAAGCGTCCCGCCGCGGTTACTGTGATAGATGCGTATGGGGTCAGGATATTCTCTACTTTGTTCAGTAATAACGTGAATACCCTCAACCTGGCGAAACTGGCCAGGGGGCAATATTTTGTTGAGGTCATCATCAATAACCGCAAAAAGGTTATCCCGATAATACTGCATTGATCTGCAGGCTCCGCCTGCCGGAATTGATGCCCAATAGCTGTAAAAAGGGCGTGTCAGAACTGATACGCCCTTTTTGTATCCGAACCTGGCAATAACGCAATATTAAAAAAGGCCTTATTGCAGGTCTTGTAAAAAAACTTCATTAAATTAGGGATACAATCCTAACCCGTGGGAAGTTGACGGTTTAAATAATTATTGATAACCTAAAAATTTTCTCCCATGGTAACCGCTACAGAAATCGGACAGTTATCGGAGGAATGTAATCTCTGGAGAGGCGCCTTACATTCCTTTCGCGATCAGTTTACAAATTACAAAGACCAGCTGCAAAAGGTCGCCGGTCGCCAGACCGACAAGGATATTCTTCTCGAAATAGAGCGCCTCGAAAACCAGTTTCATATTCAGCTTATCAACATTCACGATCTTAAACAGGCCATTAAACGGCATAACCTGGAGATCATGCATGAGCGCGCGCACAAGGAACATATCCACGACGATACGCTTGCCGCGCACGAAAACCTGTACGATGATTTTCATCGCCTGGAAGGCGCTCTTCATTCCATCGGCGAAGAGTTCAAAAGGTTTATGGATTATGTAAACTGATTTCCAGGCTTGTTGCTTCGCTTGTATTTACCCGTTAGCGTTCCCGTTTTTTAAACGGCCTGGGCTTGTTCAACTTTAAATTTTTTTTATGGCTGAATTTGATACCGCGCATGTAAAAAACATTGTTTTGCTGGGGCATGCGGGTTCCGGCAAAACGACCCTT